>NZ_JAPDFL010000001.1:1150000-1450000 GCF_025949695.1 Pararhodobacter zhoushanensis
GGCTTCCATGCCAATCCAGACCTATATCACCGGCACCGGCCACAGCCGGTTCGGCAAACTGTCGGCCACGCTTGAAGAGCTGATCACCGAGGTCACCCGCGAGGCGCTGGCGGATGCCGGGTTGCAGGGTTCGGATATCGACGCGGTGTATCTGGGCCATTTCAACAGCGGTCTGGTGCCGGATGGCTTTGCGTCGTCGCTGGCGATGCAGGCGGATGCCGGGCTGCGCTTTGCCCCGGCGACGCGGTGCGAGAACGCCTGCGCCTCGGGTGCGGCGGCGTTTCACGGCGCGCTCAACCTGATCCGGGCGGGCGGGGCGCGCAACGTGCTGGTGATCGGCGCGGAAAAGATGACCCACCGCACGACGGCGGATGTCACCCGCGCGCTGGCGGGGGCGGGCTACCAGAATGACCCGGCCGAGGCAGGCTTGAGCTTTCCGCAAGCTTTTGCCCTGCTCGCGCAGGGTTACGGCGAGCGCTATGGCGATCCGACCGAAACGCTGGCCCGCATCGCGGTCAAGAACCACGCCAACGCGCTGAACAACCCCTTGGCGCAGATGCACAAACCGCTGGATCTGGCCGTCGCGCTTACCGTCTCGGATCGCAACCCGCTGATCGCGCCGCCGCTCAAGCTCAGCGATTGCTCGCTGATTACCGACGGGGCGGCGGCGGTGGTGCTCAGTTCTGCCGACGCGGCTGCCAGTGCCTCCCGCAGGGTGCACATCGTCGCCGCCAGCCACGTGTCCGACCTGCTGCCGATGGCCGCACGCGACGTTCTGGCCTTTGAAGGGCCGCGCCGGGCGATCGAGGCCGCCTATGCGCAGGCCGGGATCACCGTGCAGGATCTGGATTTCGCCGAGGTCCACGATTGCTTCACCATCGCCGAATTGCTGATCTACGAGGCGATGGGGCTGGCCGCGCCCGGTCAGGGCGGCAGAGTTATTGCCGACGGGACAGTGCTGGCCGATGGCGCGCTGCCAGTGAACCTGTCGGGCGGGCTCAAGGCCAAGGGGCACCCGGTGGGGGCCACGGGTGTATCGATGCTGGCGCTGGCGGCGCGGCAGTTGACGGGCGGGGCCGGGGCGATGCAGCTGACCACGCCGGAATGGGCGCTGGCCTTCAACATGGGCGGGGCGGCGGTGGCGAATTACGCGACCGTCCTGCACGCCGACCGGGCCTGAACGCAGGGAGAGTGACGATGAATCTGGCGCACTGGTTGTGGCAACAGGCGCAGGCCCATCCGGGCCGCCCGGCACTGTATTCGGGCGACGCGCTGCTGAGCGATTACGCGGGGCTGGCGCAGCGGGTGCGGCAGCGGGCCGGAACGCTGGCGGCGCGGGGCGTCGCGCCCGGCGACCGGGTGGTGCTGTGGGCGGCGAATGATCCCGCGTATCTGGTGTCGCTTTATGCGCTGTGGTGGCTGGGCGCGGTCGCCGTGCCGGTCAACGCCAAGCTGCACCCGGTCGAGGCGCGCTGGATCGCTGACCACGCCGAGGCCGGGCTGGTCCTGACCGACCGGCGGGCGGACTGGCCTGCGGATTGGGTGGGCGACATCCTTGCGCTGAACGCGGTGGATGATCGCTCAGACAACGCGCCGCAGCGCCCCGTGCGGGTCGCGCCGGACGCTTTGGCGTGGTTGTTCTACACCTCAGGGACCACGGGCAAGCCCAAGGGCGTGATGCTCAGCCATGCAACGCTGGTGCAGATGACCCTGTGTTTCGCGACCGATGTCGAGCCGTTGAGCGCCGATGACCGCATGCTCTATGCCGCGCCGATGTCGCATGGTGCGGGGCTGTATGCGCTGGCTGCCGTGCGGGCCGGTGCTGGGCATGTGGTGCCCGAGTCTCGCGGGTTTGATGCGGGCGAAATCATGGATCTTGCCGCCAGGCACGGAAACCTGGTGCTGTTCGCGGCACCGACCATGGTCAAGCGGCTGGTGCAGGCGGCTGAGCCGCGTGGCTATCGCGGCGAGGGGATCAAGAGCATCATCTACGGCGGCGGGCCGATGTATGCGGCGGATATCGACGCCGCATTGCGGGCCTTTGGCCCGCGTTTCGCGCAGATCTACGGGCAAGGGGAATGCCCGATGACGATCACGGCGCTGCCCCGCGATCTGGTCGCCGACACGGATCACCCCGATGCCGCCCGGCGCAGGGTCTCGGTCGGTTACGCGCAAGCGGCGGTCGAGATTGCGATCATGGACCCCGCCGGGGACGAATGTGCCCCCGGCGAAACCGGCGAGATCTGCGTGCGTGGACCGCTGGTCATGTCGGGCTACTGGCGCAACCCGCAGGCCACCGCGCAGGCGATCCGCGACGGCTGGCTGTGGACCGGCGATCTGGGGCATCTGGACGCGGGCGGGTTCCTGTTTCTGACGGATCGTTCCAAGGATGTGATCATCTCGGGCGGGACCAACATCTACCCGCGAGAGGTCGAGGATGTGCTGCTGGAACACCCCGACCTGCGCGAGGTGTCGGTGATCGGGGCCTTTGACGACGATTGGGGCGAAGTGGTGGTGGCCTGCGTGGTCGCCAAGGGCCCGCTGCAAGCGGCTGATCTGGACGCGTTCTGCACGGCCCGGATGGCGCGGTTCAAACGGCCAAAGCGCTATCTGTTCCTGCCGGATCTGCCCAAGAACGCCTATGGCAAAGTTCTGAAGACAGAATTGCGCCAGATCGCGGGCGAGGCTGTTCGCGGCTAGCCCTTGGGGCGGGCCGGTCAGGGCTGCGCGCGTTTTCAGGGCGATCACCGGCCCGTCGCAGCCTGCGGGCACTATTTTGCGCAGAGCACGCAACCGAACGCTGCGGCGGGCGTTGGTACAGGCGACATGTGCTCGCACACCCCCCGGACTGGAGTTCAGATCATGATTGACGACACCCCGCAAAACGACACCGCCGCCGAGGTCGAAGAGATCAGCCAGCAACTGGCGTCCTTGCGTGAAGATCTGTCGGCGCTGGCCAAATCCATCACCGGAATCATCGGGCGCGGCGGCGAGAGCATGGCCGAAGAGCTTGCCGCCGGGCTGAACGACGCACGGCGCCAGGCCGAACACTCTGGCCGCTCGGTCGAGGCACGGCTGGAACGCTCGGTGCTTGCGCATCCGCTGCTGGCGGTGGGGCTGGCGGCTGCGGCTGGCGTGCTGCTCGGCGGATCGATGGCGCGGCGCTAAGGCGTTCGCCCGCCGCCTTCGCTGGCCTGACGCCGACACTGGCCCTTGATACGCTGGCCCCTGGTGACACTGGCCCCAGACGACACTGGCCCACAGTGGTTTCATCATGGGCCAGTGTCAGGACTTTCGTGCCTTCCTCGCGGTCCCTTTGCGCAATCAGGCCCTGTGGTTGCAGGGCCTTGACCTGGATCAGTGACGGCAGGCCCCCAGCCGTGGCATCCAGACGCAGGCAGCCCCCGGGATGCGGGGCGGACGCAAAGGAGCGGCGATGCTCAACGACCCCTATAAAGCGCTTGGCCTGAGCAAAACGGCCACGGCGGACGAGATCAAGAAGGCCTACCGCAAACTGGTGCGCACCAGCCATCCCGACCTGCACCCCGACGATCCGCAGGCGGAGGCGCGTTTCAAGGCGATTTCAGCGGCTTACGATGTGCTCAAAGACCCTGAGACCCGCGCGCGCTATGATGCCGGTGAGATCGACGGGCTGGGTGCCGAACAACCCAGACGGCAGTATTACCGCGACTTCGCCGGGGATGCCGAGAACCGCTACCAGCAGCGGCGCGGGGCAGGGCCTGAAGCCGACCCCGCCGATATCTTCGCCGAGATCCTGCGCAACCGCGCGCGGGGCGGGCAGGGGTTCGGCGGCGGCTTTGGCGAGCAGGGTTTCTCAGCCGCCGGGCAGGACGCGCGCTATGCGCTGGAGGTGCCGTTTCTGGACGCCGTACGCGGGGCGGAAACGCCGATCACCCTGCCGGATGGCAATGCGCTGTCCGTCAAGATCCCGGCGGGGACCGAGGATGGCCAGACCCTGCGCCTGCGCGGCAAGGGCATGCCCGGCTTTGGCGGCGGTCCCGCAGGCGACGCGCTGATCACCATTCGCGTACAGCCCCATGCCGTGTTCCGGCGCGAGGGTGACGATATCCTGCTGACCCTGCCGATCACGCTGGACGAGGCGATTCTGGGCGGCAAGGTCACCGCCCCCACCATCGCCGGGCCGGTCGGGCTGACCATCCCGCCCGGTGCCAGCTCGGGCCGGATCCTGCGCTTGCGGGGCCGGGGCGTGGCGCGCGCCGGGGGTAAGGCGGGCGACCAGAAGGTCGAGCTGAAGATCGTCGTGCCCACCGAGCCTGACGCCAGCCTGCGCGACTTCCTGAGCGAATGGCGCAAGACGCACAGCAGCGATCCCCGCGCCGATCTGATGAAAGGGGCCGGATCATGAGCGAGCGTTTTTCCGAAGGCGACGTGGTGATGAGCGTCACCCGCCTGACCCGACGCCAGCTGGTGCAGTTCATCGACACCGAACTGGTCAAACCCCAGCGCGACGGTGGGCGCTATGTGTTCCACCGCATCGACATCGCGCGGCTGGAGTTGTTGTGCGATCTGTCACAGGATCTGGATCTGGACGAGGCGGCGCTGGGCGTGGTGATCTCGCTGATCGACCAGCTGCACGCGGCGCGCGAGGATCTGGCCAAGATCGCCGGCGCGCTGGACGCCCTGCCGCCCGATGTGCGCGCCAGCATCGACGGTGCGCTCAAGCAGCGGTAATCGCCCTCAGCAGTTCGGTTGCTTCCCAGCGCCGGGGCGTCACCGCCGCATCGCGCACCAGCGCGGTCAGGCAGGCGTTGACCGGGGCCTCGCGGCACATCTGTGTGGCCAGCCGCCCCACCTCGCCGTTGATCGCGTCCAGCTCGGGCGCACGGCCCAGCGCCAGATCATCGGCCATGGACGAGCGTGCCAGCGGGTCGATCCTGAGCATGCTGCCTGCAATCGCGCGGAACATCGGATCGGGCAGGCGCAGGACTGACGGTATCCACGCGGCGGGCAGGGGCGAGAGTTTCGCCAGTGGTTGCCCGGCCTGCGCGCAGAGCGCCAGCAGTTCCGATTGCGCCAGCGCCAGACAGCGGCGGAAATCGCGCTGGGCCAGTTGGTCGCGCAGCGGAATGCCGGACAGCGCGTTGATGGCGTTGTTGAGGTTCAGCATCAGCTTGGCCCATAGCACCGGCCCGATATCGGCGTGGGTCTTCAGTGGCAGACCGGCACGGGCGAACAGATCCAGCGGCAGGCCGGGCGTGGCTTCCACATGCAGATCGCCCTGCGTGCCCTGATGGAACCGCCCCTCACCCTGCGCCGCGACGTTGAAGCCGACCATCCCCGCCAGCACCGGACGCTCCAGCCCGTCCGCCAGCACCCCGGCGTTGCGGATGCCGTTCTGAAAGCTGATCACCTGCGCACCCGTCGCCAGATGGGGCCGCAGCGCCCGGGCGGCGGCCTCGCTCCCCGGCGACTTGACGCAGACCAGCACCAGACCCGCCCCTGCCGCGCCCTCAGCCCCTTGGGCAAACGGCAGCGGATCACAGCGCACCGACCCGCCGCGATAGTCGCTCAACACCAGCCCCTGCGCCAGTTCGGCCCCGATCCGCGCGCGGCCGATCAGCACCACATCGCCCCCCGCCGCCGCCAGCCTGCCGCCGATATAGCAACCGACCGCCCCCGCTCCGAATACCGCAATCCTCATGCAAAAATCCCCTTTGCACGCACAGTATCAGGCCCCACTGGCAACGTCGCCCGTTTCCGCCTATATGCCCGCGCATGGATATGGCGACTCCCCCCAACCTGACGTTCCGTAAAATGCACGGGGCGGGCAATGATTTCGTGGTGATCGACTCGCGCGGGCGCGAGCCGGTGACGACGCCTGCGCTGGCGCGCGCCCTGGGCGACCGGCATCGCGGCGTGGGGTTTGACCAGTTGGCCGAGCTGCGCACCGGCGACGATGCCGATTTCATCCTCGATTTCTGGAACGCCGACGGCACAATGGCCGGGGCCTGCGGCAACGCGACCCGCTGCGTGGCGTGGCTGGTGATGGAAGAGACCGGGCGCGACGCGCTGACCATCCGCACCGCGCGCGGGTTGTTGCAGGCGCAGCGCCTTGACGGTCAGGTCTGGGTCAACATGGGCCTGCCGATGTTCGACTGGCAGTCGATCCCGCTGAATGCCCCGCAGGACGCCCTGCATCTGCCGCTGGCGGGCGATCCCGTCGGCGTCGGCATGGGCAACCCGCATTGCGTGTTTGTCGTGCCCGATGCCGAGGCCGTGGCGCTGGACAGCCTCGGCCCGCAGGTCGAGCATGACCCGATCTTCCCCGAACGCACAAATGTCGAATATATCAGCCTCCTCGGCCCCGACCGCCTGCGCATGCGGGTGTGGGAGCGCGGCACAGGCATCACGCTGGCCTGCGGCTCGGGCGCTTGCGCGGCGGCTGTGGCGGCGGTGGAGCGGGGGCTTACGGCCCGTCGCGTCGTGCTGGAACTGGACGGCGGCATCCTTGAGGCCGACTGGCGCGCGGATGGCGTCTGGCTGACCGGCCCCGTCGCCGATGTCTTCACCGCGACCCTGACCCCCGCCTTTCTGGCCGCCCTATGAACGCGCCGGTTTTCACCACGCTTGGCTGCCGTCTCAACGCGTACGAGACCGAGGCGATGAAAGACCTTGCCCAGCAGGCGGGCGTGGCGAATGCGCATGTGGTCAATACCTGCGCGGTGACGGCGGAAGCGGTGCGCAAGGCCCGGCAGGAAATCCGCAAGATCGCGCGCGAGAACCCCGGGGCCGCGATCATCGTCACCGGCTGCGCCGCGCAGACCGAGCCCGAGACCTTCGCCGCCATGCCCGAAGTGACGCGGGTGATCGGCAACCATGAGAAAATGCAGCCCGAGACCTGGGCGGGCCTTGCCCCCGATCTGATCGGGACGACCGAGCGCGTGCAGGTCGATGACATCCTGTCGGTGCAGGAAACGGCGGGCCATCTGATCGACGGTTTCGGCACCCGCGCGCGCGCCTATGTGCAGGTACAAAACGGGTGCGATCACCGCTGCACCTTCTGCATCATCCCCTACGGGCGCGGCAATTCCCGTTCGGTTCCGGCGGGCGTGGTGGTCGAGCAGATCAAACGGCTGGTCGGCGCGGGCTACAATGAGGTTGTGCTGACCGGGGTCGATCTGACCTCGTGGGGGGCCGATCTGCCCGCCACGCCAAAACTGGGCGATCTGGTGCGCCGCATCCTGAAACTGGTCCCCGACCTGCCGCGCCTGCGCATCTCGTCCATCGATTCAATCGAGGCGGACCCCGCCCTGATCGAGGCCATCGCCGCCGAGCCGCGCCTGATGCCCCACCTGCATCTGTCCCTGCAGGCGGGCGATGACATGATCCTCAAACGCATGAAACGCCGCCATTTGCGCGATGACGCGATCCGGTTCTGCGAGGACATGCGCAAGGCCCGCCCCGATCTGATCTATGGGGCCGACATCATCGCCGGTTTCCCGACCGAGACGGATGAGATGTTCGCCAACACGCTGGACATGGTGCGTGCCTGCGGGCTGACCTGGCTGCACGTCTTCCCCTACAGCCCGCGCAAGGGCACGCCCGCCGCGCGGATGCCGCAGGTGCTGAAGGCGGTGATCAAGGACCGCGCGGCGCAGCTGCGCGCCCTTGGCGATCAGCTGGCGCAGGCGCATCTGGCGCAGCAGGTGGGCCGCGAGCACCGCGTGCTGATGGAAAGCCCGCGCATGGGCCGGACCGAGCAGTTCACCGAAGTCAGCTTTGGAACCGACCAGCCCGTCGGGTCCATCGTGCCCGCGCGGATCGCCGGGCACGACGGGGCGCAGTTGCGCGCCGGTTAAGGGGTTACGCGCGGTCCCACGGGATCGTGTATTCGCCCATCAGGTTCGACAGCTTGTCCGCATCGACGCTGTCAGCGGCCCTGATCTTCGCCACCAGCCCGCGCTTCTTGTCCTCGACGACCTCAACGACCTCGGCCTCAAGCCCGGCGGTCTTCAAGGCCGCGTTGAACACCCGCGTGATCGCCATGCGCCGCAGATCGGGTTTGAACACCTTGCCCACGGCGGTCTTCGGCAACTCGTCCATCACCTCGACATGCTTGGGCACCGCCGCGCGCTCAGGGATGCGCTCGGCGGCGTGCTGCATCAGTTCCTTGGGGGTGACGGTCTTGCCACCAACCAGCTCGACATAGACGCAGGGCAGCTCGCCGGCCACCGCGTCCGGCTGACCGATCGCGCCCGCAAAGGCCACGGCGGGGTGGCTGAGCATGGCCTCTTCGATCATCGCCGGGTCGATGTTGTGCCCGCCGCGGATGATCAGATCCTTGGCCCGCCCGGTGATCCACAGATACCCGTCGGCGTCCAGCCGCCCCAGATCGCCGGTGCGCAGCCAGCTGCCATCGGCGTAAAGGCCCTTGTTCTTGTCGGTCTCGGTATAGGTCGAACCGGGGATCACGCCGGGGTTCGAAATGCAGATCTCGCCGACCTCATCCACCGCGCATTCCTTGGACACGCCGCCATCGGCCCCGTGATGCAGGATGCGTACATTGGTATAGGGGAAGGGGATGCCGACCGAGCCGACCTTCTTGTCGCCCTTGGGCGGGTTGGCTGACACCAGACAGGTCGCCTCGGTCAGGCCGTAGCCTTCAAGGATCGACACGCCGGTCGCCTGCTCGAAGCGCTTGTACAGCTCTACCGGCAGCGCCGCCGAACCCGAGAACCCGCCCTGCAGCGACGAGATATCGGCATTCACCGGGCGCTGCATCAGCGCGGACACCGCCGTCGGTACGGTGAAGATGAAGGTGACCTTCCAACGCTCGACCAGCTTCCAGAAATTGTCGAACACCCCGTCGCCGCGATAGCCCGCAGGGGTGGGGAAGACCACATGCGCGCCCGAGGTGATGGCGCTCATCATCACCGGATAGGCGGCAAAGACGTGGAACATCGGCAACGGACACAGGATGATGTCCTGCTCGGTAAACAGCAGCTCCCCCCGACCCAGCCGTTATAGATCAGGCCCGAGAACTTGTGCTGCGCCACCTTGGGCGTGCCGGTGGTGCCGCCGGTGTGGAAGTAGCAACACACCCGGTCGCCGCCCTTTTGCTCAAAACTCAGCGTGGCAGGCTGGCGGTCCAGCGAGGGGCCGAAACGGTGAATGCGGGCGGAATGGCGCACCGGATTCTTGGGCCGGATCAGCGGCACAAGCAGCTTCTTGACGCCGGTCAGATAGCGGTTCAGGTCGATCTCGACCACATGCTTGACGTCGGGCGCATGCGCCACCGCCTCGGCCACCTTCTGCGCGATATCCACCTTGGGAAAGGCGCGCAGGGTGACGACGACCTTGGCCTTGGTCTCGCGCAGGATGCCGGCGATCTTTTCGGGCTCCAAGAGCGGGTTGATCGGGTTGACGATCCCCGCCGTCATCGCGCCAAACAGCGTGATCGCGGATTCGTTGATGGTCGGCAGGATATAGGCAACCGTGTCGCCCTCACCCACGCCGAGGCTGCGAAAGAAATTCGCCGCCTGCGTCACGCGGGTGTGGAATTCGTTCCAGCTGAGCGTCTCGGCCTTCGCCCCGTCGTCGGAAAACATCTGAAACGACAGCGCGTCGCGGCTGCCGAAAGACTGGCGGGTCTGGCTGAGCAGATCGTAGACGGTGACCGGCACATCCCGCTCGACCCACGGCATTTCGGCTTCAATAGCCTTGGTGTCGGCAACACTGGCAAAGGGGCGCGTCATGGTTTCCTCCCTGGCGCGAGTTCTTGGGTACTCTCTGAGAAGATGGGCATTTTTGCGCGCCGATGCAATCGTGACGCCGCCCTGCCGTTGCGTCCCGCCTCTTTGCTCTGAAAATATCCCCGGGGGTGAAGACGGGCCCGACGCAGGAGGGGCCGGCGAGGGGGCTGGAAGCCCCCTGCCTGGCGGCGCGGGGCCGCAAGGCCGCGCGCCGCCGTGGGTCGCGTGAGGGCTAAAGCCTGCAGGGCTTTCGGCCGAGGGCGAAACCCCTCACCCGTCGATGCCCTCACCCGTCGATGCCCTCACCCGTCGATGCCCTCAGCCTTCGATGGTGGCGAAATCCGCAGCGCCGTCGGTGAACTGCAATCGTGCCAGCCGGGCGTAAAGCCCGCCTTGGGCGACCAGCTCGGCATGGGTGCCCTCGGCCTCGATCTTGCCGTTCTGGAACACCACGATCCGGTCTGCCTTGCGTACCGTGGCCAACCGGTGCGCGACCACGATGGTCGTGCGCCCCTGCGACAGCCGCTCGACCGCGCTCTGCACCAGCCGCTCGCTTTCGGCGTCCAGCGCCGAGGTCGCCTCGTCCAGCAACAGCACCGGCGCGTCGCGCAGGATGGCGCGGGCGATGGCGATGCGTTGTTTCTGCCCACCCGACAGCATCACGCCGCGTTCGCCCAGCTGGGTGTCATACCCCTCGGGCAGCGCGGCGATGAAGTCATGCGCGGCGGCGGCTTTGGCGGCCTCGTCGATTTCGGCGTCGGTGGCGCTCAGGCGGCCAAAGCGGATGTTCTCGCGCGCCGAGGTGGCAAAGATCACCGGGTCCTGCGGCACCAGCGCCATCGCGCCGCGCAGATCGGCGCGGGTCAGGTCGCGCAGGTCGATGCCGTCCAGCGTGATCGCCCCCTGCTGCGGGTCATAAAACCGCATCATCATCTGGATGATCGTCGATTTCCCGGCACCTGAAGGACCGACCAGCGCCACCGTCTCACCCGGCTTGACCGACAGCGAGATCCCGTCCAGCGCCGATTGCTTCGGGCGCGAGGGATAGTTGAAGCGCACGTTCTCGAAGGCCACGGCGCCGCGCACCGGCGCGGGCAGCGCGACCGGCTTCTCGGGGTCCAGCACCGTATCGATGACGCCCAGCAGCTCGACCAGCCGCTCGGTCGCCCCCGCCGCGCGTTGCAGCTCGCCCCAGATTTCCGACAGCGCGCCGACCGCACCTGCGACCAGCACCGAATAGATCACGAACTGCACCAGCTCGCCGATCGACATCGTGCCCGCGCGCACGTCCAGCGCACCGATCCACAGCACGCCGACGATGCCCGAAAACACCAGCATGATGATCAGGAAGGTCATGATCGCGCGAGTCATCGTGCGCGTCATGGCGACGTCGAAGCTTTTCTCGGTGACCGTGTCGAAGCCTTGGATCGAGCGTGGCTCATGGGTAAAGGCCTGCACCGTCTGCGCCGCCCCCAGCGCCTCGGACGCGGTGCCCGACGACGCGGCGATCCAGTCCTGGTTTTGCCGCGACAGCGTGCGCATCCGGCGGCCCAGCACGATGATCGGCACCACCACCGCAGGCACCAGCAGCAGCACCAGACCGGTCAGCTTGGCCGATGTCAGCCCCAGCAGGGCAAGGCCGCCGACCAGCATCAACAGGTTGCGCAGGGCGATGGACATGGACGAGCCGACGATGGACTGGATCAGCGTCGTGTCGGTGGTGATGCGCGACAGCACCTCGCCCGACATGATCTTTTCAAAAAACGCCGGTGACATGCCGATCACGCGGGCGAACAGCGCCTTGCGCAGATCGGCCACCACGCGCTCGCCCAGCCGCGTCACCATGTAATAGCGCGCCGCACTGCCGGTCGCGAGCAGCGCCGCCAGCCCCAAGGCCGCCACGAAATACTCATTGAGCAGCACCAGATCGCCGCCGCTGAACCCGTCGACCACCCGGCGCACCGCCAGCGGCAGCGCCAGCGAGATCCCGGCGGTGATCACCAGCGCCAGAAACGCGCTGATCAGCAAGACACGGTAAGGTCTGAGATAGGGCCACAGCCCGGACAGCGCCCCGATCCGGCGCGACACCGCACGGGTCTCGGTCTGCGAAACGTCGGTCATGGCGTGCCTTTCCTGAAGCTGTGCGCCTTCGCATGTAGGCAACGCAGGCCCATTGAGCAAGCGACAGCCTGACGCGGGGTGTCTATGTGTGTCCCAAGGGCTGGGGCCAAGCGGTCGATCACGCGCCCGAGGGTGCCCGCCAGCACCGCAGCCCCGGACGGTCTGCGCGCCTTTCCGCGCGATCACGCGGCGCTGCCACATTGGTGATCGCCGCACACTTGTCGGTTGATTGGCGCAAAGGCATTCTGCAGCTTTCCCCACCCGGAGTTCTAGTCATGACATTTCCCCTGATCCGCCTGCGTCGCGCGATGATTTTGTCGCTCAGCGGGCTGGCCCTGGCGCTGCCGCTGGCTGCCGAAACGGCCATCCATGCGGTCACCCTGTCCACTGCTGGCCTCGCCATGATCGAAGCGGAAGGCCAGCTGGGCACCGAGCCGATCCGCTTGTCCGTCGCCCGCGACGACATCGACGATTTCCTCAAAAGCCTGTGGGTGCTGGACCCGGCAGGTGCTGTGCCCTTTGTCACCATGACCGGCCCCGGTTCGTTCGAGGATGCCTTTGCGCATTTCCCCTTTGGCCCGCAGGATGTGACCGACCCGGCCCGCCTGATGTCCACCATGGTCGGCGCACCGCTGGTGGTCGAGCGGAGGGGCGAGACGTGGCAGGGGCTGAACATGGGCGTCACCCAGCGCCCCTGCGAGCACGGGCCCTGCAATGTGCTGAACCTTCAGGGCGAGGACGGCGTGATGCACAGCTACGTCATGGATGACGCGCTGGGTGTCCGCTTTGCCGATGCCGCCGATCAGGCCACGCTGACCGACGCCCTGCGCGCCTGGCGCGGTGCCGCCAACCCGCGCCGGGTGGAGCTGACGCTGGACAGCGACAACGAGACCCCGCGCGATGTCGGGATGGTCTATCTGCAAAACGCCCCGCTCTGGCGCACCGCCTGGCGCGCCGTTGACACGCCCGAGGGCATCCGCCTGATCGGCTGGGCCGTGGTCGAGAATACCACCGGCATCGACTGGGATGACATCGAGCTGACGCTGGCCACCGGCTCGGTTCGCGCAATCTCGGCCCGCCTGTACGAGCGCCGCTATGCCGAGCGCGAAGAGGCCGCGATGGACGGCCGCAGCGCGCCGGTGCCGGCGACGGCCATGTTCCGTGGCGCGATAGGCGCGATGGCCGAAAGCGTCCCGGCCCCCGCCCCGATGGCGATGGCCGACAGCGCCGCCTCGATCGGGATCACCGCCGATGATGGCGACAGCTTCAGCCGCTTCACGCTGGATACGCCGGTAACGCTGGCCGCAGGCCAGATGATGAGCGTGCCGTTCCTGTCGGAGCTCCTCACCGATGCCCGCCTGACGCTCTATCGCGGCGGCTCGGGCCAGTTGCACCCGGTGATCGCCCTGTCGCTGGAAAATCCGCTGCCCCTGCGCCTGCCTGCCGGTGTGCTGACCCTCTATGAGGACGGGCGCGGCCATGCCGGTGATGCGATGATCCCCGAAATGGCCCCCGGCGCGACCGAGGTTGTCGATTTCGCCCGCGACACGGCGGTCGAGGTGCGCGAGGACCGCGCCAACACCGAAACCGTGCGCGAGATGCGGCTGGCCAACGGGTTGCTCTACGTGACCGAGGATCTGGAACGCCGCGTCACCTACCGGATCGAGGGCGCGCCGCAGGCCGACCGCGAGATCACCATCGACCACCCGCGCAACGCCGACTGGACCGTCTCCAGCACCACCGGGGCCGAGGAACGCCCCGATGCCTGGCGCTGGGTCGTGCCGGTTGCGGCCGCGGAAAGCGCCAGCCTTGTGGTGACCGAGCGCCAGCCGCGCATCCGCCGTGTCGGGTTGATGGACATCGATCTGGGCACGCTGGCCTACTGGCAGGGCCGCACGCTGGACCCGCAGGTCCGCGCGACGCTGGAACAGCTGGCCGATCTGCGCCGCCAGATCAGCGACACCGAGGTCGAGCAGCGCCGTCTGGCCAACGACACGCAGACGCTGGAGCGCGAGCAGTCGCGGCTGGTCAACCTGATCGTGCAGCTGGGCGATGACAGTCAGGCCAACCGCGAGCGCCGCGCCCGCGTCGATGCGATCGACGGCCAGATCGCCGACGCGCAGGCGGCGTCCGAAGCGGCAGCGCAGCGGATCACCGAGCTGCGGGCCGAGATTGCCGCGCTGATCGGCGGCTGACAGAACAAGGCGGCCATCCGGGTTTCGGGTGGCCGCGCTCTTTTCCGCTCAGGCGTCAGCCGAACTGATAGCTCGACGCGGTGACGCCGCCCATCAGGCCGACATCGTGATAGATCCGGGTCGCAGCCTCGCCCTCAGCCGCGCCCAGGGCGGCGAAGATCGGCACAAAGTGATCCTCCTCCTTGTGGCACACGCGGGCATAGGGCGCGCTTTCCCAGTCGAGCAGGCTTTGCGTGCGCGCCTCGGGCGCTTCCTGCAGCGCCTCGTCCAGCCAGGCGTCGAACGCCTCGGACGGCACCTTGGCCCCCGGCCCGAAAAGACGCAGGTTGTGATAGCTCAGCCCCGAGCCGACGATCATCACCCCTTCATCCCGCAAAGGGGCCAGCGCGCGGCCCATGGCGAGGTGTTCGGCGGGGGAATAGTTCCGGTTCAGCGAGATCTGGTAGACCGGCACATTCGCTTCGGGGAACATGATGTAGAGCGGCACGAAGGTGCCGTGATCATAGCCTTGCACGGTGTCCAGATGGGTCGGCAGACCGGCAGCGGCCAGCAGATCGCGGGTCCGCGCGGCGATGTCGGGCGCGCCGGGGGCGGGGTAGGTGATCTTGTAGGTCTCCGGCGGGAAGCCCGAGTAATCATAGACCATCGGCGGGTTGGGATGCGCCATCACGGCGAAATCGTCGCCCTCCCAATGGCCCGAGATCGACAGGACCGCCCTGGGGAGTTCCGGCAGATCGGCGACCATCTTCTTGAGCGAGGCCTCCAGATTGACGAATTGCGCGCGCATCTGCGGGATCCACGGCCAGGGTCCGCCGCCGTGCGAGATGAAATAGGTGGGAAGACGGGTCATGTCGGGGCCTCCTTGAGGGAACTGACCCTTGATATGGACGACCGGGGCCCCGCTGAGAAGCCACATCGGCGCACAGGGAGTGTGCGGTTGGGGACTGTCCCACGATGGGACAGGCAAGTGGGGTGAGGGATTTCAGGGGGTTAGGGGGAGGGGTTAGGGATTTGGTAAGGGGTTGGGGGGATTCGGCCCAACCTGCCGTTCTTAGGTCACGCAGTGGCTAGAGACCGCCAGCCCGAGCCAGCCTCAACTCAGAATCCCAACGTATGATAGCAGGCTCCCGCCCGAGCATACCATTTCGGTCAGGATACTGACCATTGGCTGTCATATTTCCTGGTATTGCTAGTGGCTATATCGCCCTTCCAAGCACGGCTTACGTCGACCTTGGCTTATTGCGAATGACCACTATCGTTTCATCGCTATCCTCTTGAGGGCGCCGGCTCATTGGTTCGCCAAATTTGGTCATCCGTAGATTGGAGTCGAAATAGTAAGCGAGAAAAATCAGTGCAGAGAGTCCAGGTAGTACAATTGTAACCAACGAATTCGGTCCAAAAAATATCGCTACCGAAGTTGCGCCAATAAGTATCCACATTAATAGCGTAAATCCCGCCATAAGCTCGTTTATTTTTGAAACACTATAGGGCGCTTCATATTTAGGCACGGGATATGTCTTGTAAATAGCGCCTGAAATTCTATCCTCAATGAAATCAACGTGGCGCTCCCAGTTATTTTGCCAAAACTTTGCTCCGCGAAGAAGAAGAAGCCAAGCAAAGGCCGTAAACACCCCAAAGCACCAAATGGCAACGATAACCACTGATCTAACCCAAACGAGATGGCAATGTCCGCTTGTTTGAGGTGCAATCGGAAGACATTCTTCATTCAAGGGACCTGTCGATAAAATGACAGCCAAACCTGCTAAAGCGGCGCCTTGCAGAGTCCAAAGGTATGCGCTTCTACGCCAATACATTTCGATCTCAAATTTTCGGATGTCGTGAACCTTATCATATGCCTCACGTAGCTTTTTTTCTCTTCGGGATCATTGCTATCGGGGTTTATGCCCAGTGCGTCAAAGTATTTATCCTGCGACATATTGTCTCCTTATGAACTAGATCGATCCACAACGTGCGAACCCTAAAGTTGTCAAGAAAGCTACAACGACAACTTCTAGGTGCGCGCTCGGCTAATAGGCCACATTAGATACTCTGAGCGCTTATGGGTTGACGGCCAGCCAATTCTATTGAGGCTAGAAAGGAATAGGGTATTTGGTTGGAAGTGTATTGCAATTATCCGATACAAGTAAGTAATTAAATTTCCGTTTCCGAGAAGAAGCCTGACTTTGCAAACTATGCTTTCTGCCCATATTGGAGGTCGGCGCAAGTCGCAGCTAAAGTCCGCTAGCTTCCCTTTGCGGATTCTTCATCCCTTAGCCGACGCTCTCGCCCGACCAGTGTTGCCCACGCCTCGCTCGCTGTCGGCCGAACACCAGAAATGTCGCCGGGACCGGTTTATGCGACTAAAAAATTGCCTGCCGGTCTGCTGCGGCGGCGGGTGGTAACCCCGCCGCCCAAATAATTAAGCCGACGCCAGATCCGCCCCGATCCGCAGGTTTCTGAGCTTTTTCCACGTCACCTCGGGGTCGATCTTGCCATACCCGGCGAAGGTACCAAAGCCGCAGTCGGTGCTGGCGATGACGCGGTCCTGACCGACGATGTCGATAAAGCGTTGCAGGCGTTGGGCGATCAGGCGGGGGTGTTCGACGTAGTTCGAGCAGGTGTCGATCACGCCGGGTGCGAGGATCTTGTCGTCCGGAATGTCGGCGTCGCGCCAGACGGTCCATTCGTGCTCGTGGCAGGGGTTGGCGCTCTCGAACAGCACGGTGTTGGGGCGGGCCGAGAGCACCACGTCGATCACCGCCTCGAGCGGGATGTCGTGGTCATGCGGTCCCTCGTAGTTGCCCCAGCACAGGTGCATGCGCATGCGGTCGGCGGGCAGGCCCTCGGTCGCGGCGTTCAGGGCCTCGACATTGGCGGCGGCGATCTTGACGAACTCGTCCTGCGACATGTCCTGATAGCCGGTATGGGCGGACATGGCGAGGTCGGGGCAGTCGAACTGGATGTCGAGGCCGGCGTCGAGGATCGCCTCATACTCGGGGCGCATCGCGGTGACGAGGGCGTCGAGATAGGCCTCGTGGCTGGGGTAGTAGCGGTTCACCTGAAAGGCGGTGATCAGGCCCGGCGAGGCGGCGTTCATGAAGGCGCGGGTGCCCGAGCCGTCGGCGGCCAGCGCGGTCTTGAAGCGGCGGATGTCGTCGAGGGCGGGCTGCAGGTTGACCAGCTTGACCTCACCGATGCAGGACGCACGGGTGAATTCCTGACTGCCCATGATGGCGCTGAGCTTCTTGGCCAGCGCAGGGTGGGCGGCCATGTCCTTGGCCGGTTTGCGGTCGATATGGCCGCCAAAACCGCTGAGGCGTTCCTGCATGTAGGTGGAGTAGCCGACCTTGCCCAGCTCGCCGTCCGAGATGATCGAGACCCCGGCGTCGCGCTGGTGTTTGATCGCGTCGGCGATGGCGGCTTCAACCGCGGCTTCGAAGGCGGCGGGATCGTAGGCCTCGCCCTTGTCCTTGGCGATCAGCAGGGCCGAGAGGGCATCGCCGCGGGGCAGGCTGCCGACATGGGTGGTTTCGATGGTCATGAGGGGGTTCCGGTTTGGTCAAGGGGATGCGTTGGGCGCATTTGATCACTGGGGGGCGGAAAAACAACTGGGGATTGGTCGGCGCGGGGCGTGTCCCCTGATGGGACAGGGAGGTGGAGTAAGGGATTTCAGCGGCTTAGGGGGAGGGGTTAAGGATTTGGCAAGGGGTTCGCGGGGCGAGGGCAAAGCGAGGCCAGCGTGTCAGGAAAGGGGCCGGAGCGGGCACTGACGCTGCGCGCCCGCGACGGGTCGCACGGAGTGCTGGCAAGACAGCCGGACAAACAGGGGCGGCACGGAACGCTTAGCGGGCAGCACCTGGCGCGGGTCTTAGCCGCCTGCCGCCCGCCATGCCAACCACCGCTTGTGCAGCTCGCCTTTGCGCAGGCCATTGGATTCGTCGAGCACTGTGCCCGAAACCAGCCTGTCCGTCAGGAAGTAACGGAAATCGTTGCGCAATTCGCACCACGCCACGATCACCCTGCTTGCCTCGCCGTAGCCAAGGACGACCGGCCAGACCGTGCGCTCGGTCTCGCGACCCTCAGCCGACCGGTAGCGCAGATGCAGTTTTCGCCCGTCACGGATCGCCTGCCGCAAAATGGCAGGGTCGATCGGCTCAAACGGCTGAATGCGTGGCGGTGGGGTGCCTACAGTCGGTTCGACGATAAAGGGGCGCAGGGTTTCGGGAACCACCATCGTGATCTTGGCAATGAGATCCCGTGCGGCCCTCGCCAGTGTTGGATCGCCTCTGCCGGCGACCCATTGCGCGCCAAGCACGACCGCTTCGATTTCGTCCGGTGTCAGCATCAGCGGCGGCATGTCGTAATCGGCATCGAGCAGGAACCCGTATCCCGCCTCGCCAACGATGGGGACGCGCTGGCCGACAAGAACCGCAATGTCGCGGTAGACGGTGCGGCGCGACACTTCGAGTTCCTCGGCAATACGCGCGGCGGTGACCGGCTGGGTCGAGCGGCGCAGGATCTGGATGATCTGAAAGAGGCGGTCGGCGGGGCGCATGGCTGATGACTCCTGTTGCCATGATGCTGGCAACAGGCCTGTGTCACAAGCGGCTAACCGCAGCAATCGCGGTGCACCAACAGCCAAGGAAACACCATGATCTCGACCGCCATCGCAGCCATCAACCTCTGGGGGGTTCTGGCCGCTGCCGCCTTTGCCTTTGTCTTTGGTGGCGTCTATTTCGGGATGCTGACGCCGAAACGCTATGCGGTCGCGATGGGGCGCGCGGGCGAGCCCGCTGCAAGCCCCTCGCCCTTGTTCATCGTCGGGCCGTTTGTGTGCAATGTCGTGATGATCATCGCGACGGCCATTCTGGTGCAGGCGACGGGCACCGCGACATTTGCCCAGGCGGTCGTTCTGGGGCTTGTGGTCGCAATCGGCTATCTGCTGCCGATGTGCATGATGATCGCGATCAACCCGAACTTTCCCAAGCCGTTCTATTACACGGCGTTGAACGCACCCTATTTGCTGATCAGCGGGATGATGTACGCGGTCATCCTGACGCTGATGGCGTGACGCGGAATGGTGGAAATTACGTCAGAACCCCGTTGCTTTGCTTCGGCGGCAGAGCTGGACGCGTGGTTGGCACAGCACCACGGCACGGCGGCTGACCTTTGGGTTCGCCTTTGGAAGAAAACCAGCGGAATCCAAGGGATTTCGCGCGAGGAGTGTATCGTCAACGCCCTTGCGTGGGGATGGATCGACGGCATCGGCAAATCCTTTGATGACCTGTCCTACGTCGTCCGGCTGACCCCCAGGCGGCCCCGGTCGGACTGGTCGCAGCGCAATTGCGTCTTTGCCGAGCGCCTGATCAGCGAGGGTCACATGCGCCCACCCGGGCAGGCGCAGGTCGATGCTGCGCGGGCGGACGGCCGGTGGGCGCGGGCCTATGCCGGATCGGCGTCCATGCAGATGCCCGCCGATTTTACCGCAGCACTGGCAGCAGATCCGGCGGCAGCTGAAAGTTTTGGCCCCTTGAGCAGGGCGCGCATGTTCGCAATTTACCTCAGGCTTCAGCGGATCAAACGCCCAGAGAACAGGGCGCGTGCCATCCGGCAGATCATCGCGGAACTGGCGGATCGGCAGGGGCCGTAAGTCGCCCTGACCGGGACGCTGGCGACTGCTGTGCGGGGCATCGCATCCCGCCGCCCGTGGCGGGTTTGGTCTTTCCACAGCGCAGCGCGTCGGGTCAGCCAAGCTCCATGGTCGCTATCGCCTGAAACCGGGCCGGATCGGTTGCAGGTTCAGCCCCGCTGAACATTCTGGCGGTTTCAAATGTTGCCTCAAAACCGAGCGACGTGAGCATCGTAGCAAGGGGTGCGTCGGGGTTCAGGACATCGACAAAGCAGGGCTCACCGGCGGTGGCGAAGGGATTGGCGGCCAGAAGCGCGCGTGCGTCAGTGGCGGATCGTGCGTAAACCGGACCGATCTTGCTGCCCAGCCGGCAGCGGCGGAAGGTGGCGAACCCGGCGATCTCCGCGCCATCCCTCAACACCCGAGTCTGCCGCGTCGGTGACGGGCCAAACCAGCCAGTGGCAAACGCGGTGCGGGTTATGCCGCATGCCCGCGCGTCAAAGGCTACCAAGGCCGCGCTATCGCCCGGTGACGCCGGGTGGATACGTGGGTCCGCGATCGGGGTGATGTGGCCCTCGTACCGGATGGTGGCGCCCGTTTTGACAAAGCCCGACCGGGCATAGTTTTCCTGCTGGTCTGGCACCCCGTCCAATCCGATGCTGCGGGTTCCCGCATGGGCAATCCCGGCGCGCCAAACCTCGATCCCATGTCCCCGGCCCCGAAACGCAGGCTTGCAAAGATAGAGGCCAAGAAAGGCAAAACCGGGATCATGATTGACGACCGAGATCGCGGCGATGGGTTCCCCGGCGATTTCCTTGATCAGAAAGCCCGTCGGATCGGCCGCATGGAACGCCTTTGCGTCGTCCAGTCCGGGGTTCCAACCCTCAACAGCGGCCCAAGCCAGCACAAGCTCCAGATCCTCAGGGGTCATCGCACGGATGGTCATATGACGAGAGCGTCCTTCACGTTAGCCTTGCCGCAGGGCCCCTGACATCGCGGATGCGGTTGGAGCTTTTGAGAATGACGGAGATGCCGGAAAAATTCAATGCCGGTGGCGGCCGCGCGCTCGCCTTCAGGTTTTGCTGGACAGCCGCTGCTCGCGCAGCCTAATTTTAGTCGCGATGCCCCTATTTTCCATCGCAACTTCAGAGCTGGATACACGGTCCCGTGTCGCGGGTTTTCAGGACACGGTGGCCGAGCTGTGCCGTCTCGAATTCACGCCTGACAGTCTTGAAGGGTTTCGGTCCTCGACGGCGATTGGCGTCTTGCCTGAGGTGATGCTGGGCTGGGGGCGGCATTCACCGTGCCGGGCCGTTCGCACCGCCGAACTGGCGGCGTCGGGGTCGGACAATGTCATGGTCCACTTCCCCCGCAGCGGCGCGTTCCGCATGCAACAGACCGGCGGCGCAGAGGTGATCTGCGAGCCGGGCCAGATCTATATCGACCCGAATGAAACCGCCGGGGTTTCGCGCTTTCTGGCGGACAGGACGGATGTCTTCTACATCTCGCTGCCGCGCCCGCTGGTGGCCGGGCTGCGGGGGATCAACGATCAGCTGAGAACCCGCCTTGATCTCACCCCGCAATGGCGACTGCTTCAACGCTATGGCGAGGCGCTGTTTGAGGATCTGCAAGAGCTGACACCCGATCAGCTGGCGCTGTCGTCAGCGCATCTGCACGATCTGGCGCTCTCGGCGTTCAGCACGCGTGACCCGGGGCCGTTGCCCGGAACGATGGCCGCGCGGTTGCGGTTGATCAAGGAGGATATCGCGGGCCTGTTGCACCACCCTGACCTGTCGCCGGGGCTTGTCGCTGCGCGGCACGGGATCTCGACGCGCTATCTGCGGATGATGTTCGCCGAGGAAAAGTCGAGCTTCCGCGCGCATGTTCTGGAAGCGCGTCTGCGTCGCGCCCATGCTGCCCTTTCGGCCGGCGAATCCGCCGGGCAGGCGATTTCCGACATCGCCGGTGCGGCCGGGTTTTCCGACCTGTCATGGTTCAACCAATGCTACCGGCGTCGTTTCGGCCAAACCCCGCGCGAGACGCGGACCGAAGCGGTTCTGGCCGTGCGGAGCCGCCACACGGCCTGGCGTCGTCGCGGGGTGTTCACAACTGCGACAGAAGCGGTGCGCTGGCGGCGGGTGTTTCCGCCCGGCCCTGTTTCCTGCCGTCCAGCCCAAGACGTGCGTCCCTTCGCCCGCTAGCGTTCCGGTTGAACGACAAGGGTCTGGGGTATGCGGTTTTTCTCGATGTTTCCGGCGATTGCATGGTCGCCGGGGCGCGCCATGACGGGCGCAGATGGAAGCGTGGCGCTGTCTAATGGGTGGGACGTGGCATGACTGGCCCTGCGGTTGCGCCGCCACCACGGGGCACGTTGCTTGGGCTGCTCGCCCGGCTTGGCGGGCCGCATCGGCGGGGCCGTCAGTTCGGCTCGCTTGGCCGCCCACGGCAGCCCGGGCCGGTGCTGCCAGAGGAACAGTTGGCGGGCTTGCAGGCACGCCTTGGCCCGGTGCTGGCCCGTCTCGACGCGGAACGGCGGGCGTGGATCCGACAGACCGAGCGTGAGCTGCGGCTTGCCGCCGGGGCGGCGGCGCTTGTCGGTCTGGGGCTTGGCTGGAGCATGGGCGGGCCGGTTACGGGCCTGGCGCTGATGCTGGGCGGGGCGGGCTTTGCGCTTTTGCTTCTGATGGGCCGGGCGCAGGGTACAACGCGCGAGGCGGCCAAACAGGCCATCGCCGAGGTGCTGGCACCCGAGCTGATCGGCCTTTCCCCGGTGCCACCGGACGCGCGGGCGCGACGTTTCACGCCCGAACGGCTGGCGGGGTGGGGGTTGCCCGGCCCTGTCCATACCGTCACCGTGGATGAATGCCTGACGGGTGAGCGGGCCGGGTTCAGCGTCTCAATCGCCCGGGTCGGGATGTTTTTTGGCAACGAAAACAACCGCACGGCCGAGGTGGGCGGCGGTGCCTGCTTTGTCGTGGCCGAGCTGACGGCACCCGGCGAGGCCGAGGGTGACGCGACCGTTGTCATCCCGCAGGACGCGGCGCTGGCGTTTCGCACTGCCCCGTCCGCCGGTCGCCCGCCCGCTGCGGCGACGGGCGATGCGGATTTTGACGCGCGCTACCGGGTCCATGGCGATCCTTCGCCGCTTGGCCCCGAAGCCCGCGCAGCCTTTGCGGCGCTTGAGGCCGTGGCCCGCGCCGATCCGACCTGCACCCGTGACGTCACCCCCGGCACGGGCCTGCGCCCCTTTGTGATCCTGCGGCCCGGCCGGGTCACCGTGCTGACACCGCTTGCGCTTTTCGACGGCGCGTTCGAGCCGCCGCCCTTCTGGGCCGCGCTCGACGCGGCTTCCCTTACCCCACGCTTCGCCTCGGACCTGTTGATCCTGAACGATCATCTGGCCGCCGCGACGATCTTGACGAAAGGACTTTTCCGATGATCCGCCCCTCTCGACTTCTGGCCGGGCTTTGCCTTGCCACGGTCCTGTCCACCCCGGCCCTCGCCGAACGGGTCTCGGTTCTGGTCTTCGACGCCTCGGGTTCGATGTGGAACCGGGTCGAGGGCGACCAGAGCCGGGTCGAAGTCGCCCGCGACGTCATCAGCGACTATTTCGCCAGCCGGGACGCAGCGGTGCCGCTTTCGGTCATCGCGTATGGCCACAACCGGCGCGGCGATTGTCGCGATATCGAGATCGTGGCCCCGATGGGGCAGGGGACACCGGCCGAGCTGGAACGCCGTCTGCGCGGGCTGATGCCACGGGGCATGACACCGCTGACCGACAGTCTGGCGCTGGCGCGCGACCAGATCCCGCCGACGGCCGAGGCGGCGGACATCATCCTTGTCACCGACGGGTTGGAAACCTGCGAGGGCGATCCCTGCGCCTTGGCCGCGACGCTGGCCGCCGAGGGGATCGACATCCGCGCGCATGTGGTGGGTTTCGGCCTGAGCCGGGTGGAGCTTGAGGGACTGTCGTGCATCACCGAGCAGACCGGCGGGATGATGTTCGACACCAATTCCGGCGCGGAACTGGCCGATGCCTTGCGGCAGGTCAGTACGGCTGAGCTCATCCCCGCGCCGGAACCGGAACCCGCACCCGCACCCGCACCCGAAGCGGTTTTCGACATCGGCGACCGGGCCGAGGCAGGGTTCGCCTATGCGATCCGCTGGAATGGCGAGGCGACCAACGTCGATTACATGGGCTTCGTGCCGCAAGGCGAGAGCGACGCCACGGTGGGCCCGGCCTATGGCACGATCGGCGGCACCTCGCGCCAGCCGCACAACCCGGTCCGTCTCACGGCACCAAGGGAGCCCGGGCCCTATGACCTGATCCTGCGCACGGCACGTGACGGGGTCATCGCGCGGCAGGCCATTGAGGTTGTGGCACCTCATATCGGGTTCGAGGCCGTGGGCTCGGTCGAGCCGGGAAGCCGGGTACGCTTTGCGTTCCGGGGGCCTGAGCGTGTCGAGGAACGCATCGTCATCGCCCGGCCCGGCGACCCGCTGGACGCGCAGATCGGCGATTGGGGCTATGCGTTGCACAAGAACGGCGTGATCACCCTGACCGTGCCGCAAGAGCCCGGCGCCTACGAGATCCGCTACCTGGCGCGGGGTCGGTCCGAGATCCTGTTTGCGCGCGGGTTCGGCGTGGGCGTGCCCTTCGTGGACGACGACCTTACAACCGCCGCAGGGCTTGCGGCCTCGGCGGCGGCGGCCACGCAGGGCGATGCGTCGCAGGATGACATCGGCGCGGTGTCTGCGACCTTCCGCCTGCCAGATGGTGTGCAAGACAGCGCCGTGTCGTGGGACGGGATCCCGCTTGACCCGGACATGGCGCCCGAGGCCTGGGCACCGGTGGAGACCGGGCGCGCCGTTTCGGGCCTGTTCGAGCCGGGCCGCTGGCGCATCACCGCCCGCGCGCCGGGCGAGGTGGTCTATTCCGCCGACGTCGCGATCTTTCCCGGCCAGCCCAATGACATCACGCTGTCCGTGGTAGAGGACGCGCTGGAGGGGGCCCTTGCCGGTGGCTGGACGGTCTGGGCGATTCCACCGCGCGCCGTTGATGATCAGCCGATGACCATGGCGCGGGTCATGCTGCGGCTTACCGACGAGCGGCAGGACTACACCGGCCAGATAAAACCCGGCCCCGGGATGGGGCCGGACGCGGTGCCGGGCGACCTGCTTTCGGTCGTGATCGAGGATGACACCCTGTCCATCGCGTTCGCGCAGCCCCGCATCGCGCCCGAGCCGCTGCGCCTTGCGCTCTCGCCTCAGGGTGCGGGGTTTGTGGGCACCCTTTTTGCCGGTCCTGAACGTCTGCCGGTGGCTTTCTGGCCCGAGGCGGTGCCGCAAGACCTGCCGCTCTGGCGCGATGCGGCCTTCGGGCCTGATAGCCCTGCGACACAAGACCCGTCCGACGGGGCCGAGAGTGCCTTTCGCTGCACCGAGGCCCGCTGCGCGGTGACCCTCGACGGGCTGACGGCGACGCTGGAACAGGGCTGGTCGATGACGCCACCCGCCTGGGTCGGCGCGACAGCCGGGGCGCATCCGCTCTCAGCGCCCCGGGTCGATTTCTACGGCCCGGGCGGGGCAAGCCTGCATCTCAACCCGCATCAATGGCTGGTCAGCAACGGCCCGTGCCTCGCGACGGCGGCGGGGCCTCTCTGCCGCTTCCACGACAGTCCCACCGCTGCCGCCGAACCGCTCGCGCAATCGCTTGCCCTTGTGGCGCGCAAGGGGGCGGTGCGCCTGCGCCTGCGCAGCCGGGGCTTGTCCCGGTTCCGCTGCCCGAGGGGCTTGATGCCGATGCGCTCCTTGACCTTCTCCTTCCCGGCCTGACCACGGAGTGATGCCATGACGACCGCTTTTCTTTCCCCTGTGCTGACAGCGCTTGCCGGTCTCTCGCTGATGGCGCTGCCCGGGGTCGCGCAGGATCTGCCCCGGCTGTCGAACGGTGTGACACGGGTCGATGCGGCGGGCCTGATCGTCGCCACCTGCCGGACGGGCGAGGGCTGCCACTGTTACCAGTCCAACCATTCCCTCGCGACGCTGGAGACGCAGACCGATATCGCGCCGCCCGAGGGTCTGGTGAACCCGATCCTCGTGCGGACCGGCGACGGGGTCTTTTGGACCGGCGAGAGTGGCCACGCTATCGACCTTCTTTATGGCGGCGACGGGCTTTGCGATCCGCAGGTGTTTCCGGCCGAGGAAACCGGGCTGCCCCGTAACGGCCCGTGGACGATGACGATCACCGGCAACAGCCTGTCCGGCTGTCCGGCGCAGGTTGCCTCGGCCATTGCGGGCGCGATCGATCTGGGCGGGAGCGAGCGGCGCAGTATCGTCTGGCCGCGCCCCTTCTCGATGGCACCCCTGACCGCCGACAACCCGGCGGCTGGCCCGTGGATCGATCAGGGCGGCGGCGTGTGGCACAATGAGGTGTTCAGCGTGAACGGCGCACTGGGCCGCAATGCCCAAGTGTCGATGACCGCGCGCATCGTCAGTCCGGTCGAGATTGCGCTGACGCAGGTCTTCTCGATGGACGTGCTGGCGATCCTCACCGGCGAGGCCTGCCGCTCGACAACCCAGGCGCGGCTGCGGTTCGCGGGCTGAGCAGGCGATCTGCAGTTTCCGCTCAGCGACCCCTGAGGCCGATTGAAGAAAGGCGCCGGTTTCCCGGCGCCTTTAATCTCAGTGAACCACTTTCCCCGCGGCTGGTCGTCATCATCGGCATGGGTCTGCCCGTTGATGATCAACCCCTCAGGCCCTGCCGAGACCGGCACCGTGGTGCCGTCGAGCACGTCGCCCGACAGCAGCATCTGCGCCAGCGGGTCTTGCAGATAGCGCTGGATCACCCGTTTGAGCGGGCGCGCGCCATAGACCGGGTCATAGCCCTTGTCGGCCAGCCAGACCCGTGCCGCGTCGTCGAGATCGAGCGCGATCTTGCGCGATTCCAGCCGCTTGAGCAGGCGCTTCATCTGGATCTTGACGATCCCGTCCATGTCCACCCGCTTGAGCCGGTCGAAGATGATCGTCTCATCCAGACGGTTCAGGAACTCGGGCCGGAAGTGGGCGCGGACGGCCTCCATCACATGCGCCTTGGCCTCGTTCACGTCGGTGCCGTCGGGCAGGTGGCTGAGCGCTTGGCTACCCAGGTTCGAGGTCAGGATGATCAGCGTCTGTTTGAAGTCCACCGTGCGCCCGTGGCTGTCGGTCAGGATGCCGTCATCAAGCACCTGCAACAGCACGTTGAACACGTCGGGGTGGGCTTTCTCCACCTCGTCAAACAGCACCACCTGATAGGGCCGGCGGCGAACGGCTTCGGTCAGCACGCCGCCCTCGTCATAGCCGACATAGCCCGGAGGCGCGCCGATCAGCCGGGCGACCGAATGTTTCTCCATGAATTCGGACATGTCGATGCGCACCATGGCGCTGTCGTCGTCAAAGAGGAACTCGGCCACCGCCTTGGTCAGCTCGGTCTTGCCCACGCCGGTGGGGCCCAGAAACAGGAAGGAACCCAGCGGACGGTTCTCATCATTCAGACCCGCGCGCGCCCGGCGCACCGCGTTGGCGACGGCGTGGACAGCGTGGTTCTGGCCGATGACCCGCTTGTGCAGACCCTCTTCCATGCGCAACAGCTTGTCGCGCTCGCCCTCCAGCATCCGCGTGGTGGGGATGCCGGTCCAGCGCTCGACCACCTCGGCGATCTGCTCGGGGCGCACGGCGTCGCCGACCATCTTCTCGGTCTCGCGCGCCTCGGCCTCGGCCAGCGCGCGCTCCAGCTCGGGGATGCGGCCGTATTGCAGCTCACCCGCCTTGGCGAAGTCGCCGACCCGCTTGGCGGTGTCCAGATCGATGCGGGCCTTCTCAAGCTTCTCCTTGATACCGCGCGCCGCTTCCAGCATGTCGCGCTCGGCCTGCCATTGGCCGGTCATCTCGGAGGATTGCTGCTGCAGCTCGGACAGCTCGACCTCGATCTTGGACAGACGGTCGCGGCTGGCCGCGTCGTCTTCCTTGCGCAGGGCTTCGACCTCGATCTGCTTTTGCAGGATGTCGCGGTCCAGCGCGTCCAGCTCTTCGGGCTTGCTGTCGATCTGCATGCGCAGGCGCGAGGCGGCCTCGTCGATCAGGTCGATGGCCTTGTCGGGCAGGAAGCGGTCGGTGATGTAGCGATGCGAGAGCGTCGCCGCCGCCACCAGCGCCGAATCGGCGATGCGCACGCCGTGGTGCAGCTCGTATTTTTCCTTGATGCCGCGCAGGATGGACACGGTATCCTCGACCGTCGGTTCTTCAACCACGATGGGCTGGAACCGGCGGGCCAGCGCCGCGTCTTTTTCGACGTATTTGCGGTATTCATCCAGGGTGGTGGCACCGATGCAATGCAGCTCACCCCGCGCCAGCGCCGGTTTGATCAGGTTGGCGGCGTCCATCGCGCCCTCGGATTTACCGGCGCCGACCAGCGTGTGCATTTCGTCGATGAACAGGATGATCTCGCCCGCCGCGGCGGTGATCTCGCCCAGCACGCCTTTCAGCCGCTCCTCGAACTCGCCGCGGTATTTCGCCCCGGCGATCAGCGCGCCCATGTCCAGCGCCATCAGCGTCTTGTCGCGCAGGGATTCAGGCACATCGCCATTGATGATGCGCAGCGCCATGCCCTCGGCAATCGCGGTTTTACCCACGCCGGGTTCGCCGATCAGCACCGGGTTGTTCTTGGTGCGGCGGCTGAGCACCTGCATGGCGCGGCGGATTTCCTCGTCGCGGCCGATGATCGGGTCGATCTTGCCATCGCGCGCGGCCTGCGTCAGGTCGCGGGCGTATTTCTTCAGCGATTCATAGGTATCCTCGGCGCTGGCGGAATCCGCCGTGCGGCCTTTGCGGATGTCGTTGATCGCGGCGTTGAGCGCCTGCGCGGTCACGCCGCCGGCATCCAGCGCGTCCTTGGCGGCGGATTTCACCAGCGCCAGCGCCATCAGCACACGCTCGACCGGGACATAGCTGTCCCCGGCTTTCTGCGCCAGTTTCTCGGCCTCATCCAGCACGCGGGCGACGGCGCTGTCGGTATAAACCTGCCCCGCATCGCCCGAGACCTTGGCGTGCTTGCCCACCGCGAGATCGACGGCCTGAAGGACCTGTTCGGGCTTGCCGCCCGCGCGGCGGATCAGGTTGGCGGCCATGCCCTGATCGTCATCCATCAGGGCCTTGAGCAGGTGTTCGGGCGTCAGCCGCTGGTGCTGTTCGCGCGCGGCGATGGTGTTGGCGGCCTGCAGGAACCCGCGGGCGCGCTCCGTGAACTTTTCAAGGTTCATCGCATTCTTCCTTTCAAGCGCCCGGCTGGCGCGGCACGCCCGACCATCGGCGCGTGCCCCTGGCGGGCCTCGGATCTTATGTGGGGGGCGAAATCCCCCTGATCAAGAGAGCGTTTGTTAACCGGACAGAAACCTCTGGCGCGCAGGATCAGGAAAAAGCCATGCGGGAGAACCACCATGCTTAACCGCGCTCTGCGATTGCCAACGCGGGCGTTTGTTCAGGTCCGCTCGCCCCGCGGGGCGTTCGACGCGACGCTTGGGAACCTGTCGGCAGCGGGCGCGCGGCTGGTCGGAATACCCGAACGAACGATCATCGTCGGCGACTGGATCGGCATTCACTGTGTCGGGCAAAATTATTCGGCCGAAGTGCGCTGGCATTTCGACGATACCTGCGGGCTGATGTTCGAAGAACCGCTCAGCGAGTATCAGATTATGACCATTCTGGGCTCACGCGTGGCGCTGTGACGGCGTGCCGCCCCCGGCTTCCTTGACTTGAACCCCCGGCAGTCTCATATCCGGGGTCAAACCGGAGGCCTGTGCCATGTTCATCCAAACCGAATCCACCCCGAACCCCGCCACGCTGAAATTCCTGCCGGGGCAGGACGTCCTCGGCCAGGGAACGGCTGATTTCCCCGAGGCTGCCGCCGCCAGCGCCTCGCCGCTGGCCCGCGCGATCTTCGCCGCACCCGGCGTGACCGGCGTGTTCCTGGGGGCTGACTTCATCACCGTCACCAAGGCCGAGGCCAATGACTGGTCGCATGTAAAACCCGCCATCCTGGGCGCGATCCTTGAGCATTTCCAATCCGGCCGCCCCGCGATCGAGGGTGAGGCCGAAGCGGCCCATGCCGTGCAGGAAGGCCCGGACGGCGAGATCGTCGATCAGATCAAGGAATTGCTCGATACCCGCGTGCGCCCGGCTGTGGCGCAGGACGGCGGCGACATCACTTTCCACGGTTTCGACCGGGGCGTGGTCTATCTGCACATGAAGGGCGCCTGCGCGGGCTGCCCGTCGTCAACGATGACGCTGAAAATGGGCATCGAGAACCTGCTGCGCCACTATATCCCCGAAGTGACCGAGGTCCGGCAGGTTGCCGTCTGATACCGTCCTTGGCTTCGACAGCTCGGGCGGCTGGATCGCCGCGGCCCTGATCCGCGGCGATACCGTACTGGCCGAGCGTTTCACGCCGCTGGCCAAAGGGCAGGGCGAGGCGCTGATGCCTGCGCTCAAGGCCCTTCTGGTTGAGGCGGGCGTCGACTGGTCCGACCTCGCTGCCATCGGGGCGGGCATCGGGCCGGGCAATTTTACCGGCATCCGCATCACCACCGCCGCCGCGCGCGGGCTGGCGCTGGGGCTGGGCATCCCGGCGATCGGGGTGAACCGGTTCGAGGCGCTCGCGCTCGATGGCCCCGACCTGCCCACCGTCGTCCCCGCCCTGCGCGGCCAGGTCTGGGTCCAGACCCACGGCCAGCCCCCGGCGCTGACCGACACCCCCCGGCCACCGGTATCGGCGACGGTCTGACGCCGCCCGCACACCCCCTCGCCGTTGCCATCGCCCGCCTCGCCGACGCCCGCCGCCACAGCCCGCAGCCGCGCCCCGCGCCGCTCTACCTGCGCGACGCTGACGCCGCCCCACCGTCCGAGCAACCGCCCGCCCTCATCGGCTAAGCCACTCATCTGTCCCCAAATATCCTGGGGGGTGAATTTGGCGAAGCCAAAGAGGGGGGCAACGCCCCCCTTGCCCGGTCGCCCGAAGACATGACGCTGAAAGCGTCAGGGGCCGCGGGCGAAACCCTTCCCCCGCAGCCCCCGACGCGCTATCCCCGCCGCATGACCCCTGACGCGCTTGCCACTCTGCACGGCCGCTGTTTCACCGCGCCCCCGCCGTGGAGCGCGCGCAGTTTTGCCAATCTGCTCGACAGCCCCTTTACCTTTCTCACCCACGATCCGCAGGGCCGCGCCTTCGCGCTGGGCCGGGTCATTGCCGGAGAGGCCGAGCTGCTCACCCTCGCCACCGATCCCGATGCGCGCCGACAGGGCCTTGCGCGCGCGCAGCTGGCCGCGTTTGACGCAGGCGCAAAGGCGCGCGGGGCCGGGACCGCGTTTCTTGAGGTCGCCGAGGACAATACCGCCGCCCGCGCGCTGTATGAGGGGGCCGGATGGGTGCAGACCGGGCGCAGACCGGCGTATTACGTCGCTGTCGACGGGCGCAGTGTCGCCGCATTGATCCTTTGCAAGTCGCTCGCCTGACAATTAACCTTGCTGTTGCCAGACGATTCCCCTGACTTGTCCGTTTGGTAAAATTTGCTTGACGGCTCATGCGCGCATGGACCTAGATTACCTATGAACCGAAAGTTCGGATCAGCCGCAAAAGAAGACGCGCTCTGGCGGCCCATGACGACCCAACTGGGAGAAAAAACCAACATGAAACTGACCCGCACCCTCTTCGGCGCGACCGCTGTTCTGGCTCTGATGACCGGCGCTGCGCTTGCCGATCCGGCCCTGATTTACGATCTTGGCGGTAAGTTCGACAAATCCTTTAACGAAGCCGCTTTTGGCGGGGCCGAGCGTTGGGCTGCCGAAACCGGCGGCACCTACCGCGACATCGAGATGCAGTCCGAAGCCCAGCGTGAGCAGGCGCTGCGTCGTCTGGCGGAATCGGGATCGAACCCAATCGTGATGACCGGCTTTGCCTTCAGCTCGGTGCTCGAGCAGGTCGCGCCTGACTATCCCGACACCACCTTTGCGATCATCGACGGCTATGTCGATGCGCCCAACGTGCGCAACATCAACTTCAGCGAGCACGAAGGCTCGTATCTGGTGGGCATGCTGGCCGCGATGGCCTCGGAAACCGGCACCGTCAGCTTCGTCGGCGGCATGGACATTCCGCTGATCCGTCGTTTCGCCTGTGGCTATGCGCAGGGCGCCGTGGCGGCGAATGCGGATGTCAACGTGATCGTCAACTACACCGGCACCACCCCGGCTGCCTGGAACGACCCGGTGCGCGGCGGTGAGATCACCTCGGCGCAGATCAGCCAGGGGTCGGACGTTGTCTATGCTGCTGCTGGCGGCACCGGTGTGGGCGTGCTGCAGACCGCCGCCGACAGCGGCATTCTGTCGATCGGCGTGGACAGCAACCAGAACTACATGCACCCGGGTCAGGTTCTGACCTCGATGCTCAAGCGCGTCGACAACGCCGTGTTTGACGTGTTCTCGGCCGGGACGGACGTTGAGACCGGCTCGTTCGTGATGGACCTCGCCTCGGGTGGCGTGGGCTGGGCGCTGGACGAGAACAACGAGTCGCTGATCACCGAAGACATGCGCGCCGCGATGGCCGCTGCCGAGGCGTCGATCGCATCGGGTGAGACGGTTGTTCATGACTATACGTCGGACAACTCGTGCCCTGTCTCGGTTGACTGAGGACCGGAACACATGGTCGCTGACGTGACCGGGGGGCGGCGGCAGACGCCGCCCCCGCCATCGAGCTTCGCGGGATATCGAAGGCATTCGGCCCGGTCCAGGCGAACAAGGACATCAACATCCGGGTGCGCAAGGGCACCATTCACGGGATCATCGGCGAAAACGGCGCGGGGAAATCCACGCTGATGTCGATCCTGTACGGGTTTTACCGGTCGGATTCAGGCGAGGTTCTGATCGACGGCAAACCCACCCAGATCACCGATTCACTGGCCGCGATCCGCGCCGGGATCGGCATGGTCTTTCAGCATTTCAAGCTGGTCGAGAATTTTACGGTTCTGGAGAACGTCATTCTGGGGGCCGAGGGCGGCGCGTTGCTGCAACCCTCGAAGGCGCGGGCACGCAAGTTGCTCACCCAGCTGGCCGATGATTATGAACTGAGCGTCGATCCCGATGCCGTGGTCGAGGATCTGAACGTCGGTCACCAGCAGCGGGTCGAGATCCTCAAGGCGTTGTACCGCCAGGCCAATATCCTCATTCTGGACGAGCCGACCGGGGTTCTGACCCCGGCCGAGGCCGACCATCTGTTCCGCATCCTGCGCGGGCTCAAGGAGCAGGGCAAGACGATCATCCTGATCACCCACAAGCTGCGCGAGATCATGGAAGTGACCGATGAGGTCAGCGTCATGCGGCGCGGCGAGATGGTGGCGACGGTGAACACGGCGGATACCAACCCGTCCGAACTGGCCGAGCTGATGGTCGGCCGCAAGGTGCTTCTGGACGTGCAAAAGACCCCGGCGCAGCCCGGCGAGGTCGTGGTGTCCGTCCGCAATCTGCAGGTCATCGACCGCCACGGGGTCGAGCGTCTGCGCGGCATTGATCTGGACGTGCGTGCGGGCGAGATCCTTGGCATCGCGGGCGTGGCTGGCAACGGTCAGTCGCAACTGCTTGAGGTGCTGGCGGGCATGATGCCGGGCACCGGCACGATGACCATGAACGGCGCGGACATGGACCTGAGCCTGCGGCGCGACAACGCGCGCACAAGGCGCGAGGACAGCATCGCGCATGTGCATGAGGATCGCCACCGCTGCGGGCTCATTCTGGATTTCATGGCGTGGGAAAACGTGGCTTTCGGCTATCACGACCGGCCCGAGTACCAGAAGAACGCGCTGCTGATGGATAATGCCGCGATCCTTGAGGATGCCAAGGGCAAGATCGAGCGGTTCGACGTGCGCCCGCCCAATCCGATGCTGACCGCCGAAAGCTTCTCGGGCGGGAACCAGCAGAAGATCGTTCTGGCCCGCGAGATCGAGCGCAACCCCGATCTGCTGCTGGTCGGCCAGCCGACGCGCGGCGTGGACATCGGCGCAATCGAGTTCATCCACAAGCGGCTGATCGAACTGCGCGATCAGGGCAAGGCGATCCTGCTGGTCTCGGTCGAGCTGGACGAGATCCTGTCGCTGTCGGACCGCATCATCGTGATGTTCGATGGCAAGATCATGGGCGAGCGCGATCCTGAACAGACCAACGCGCAAGAACTGGGTCTGCTGATGGCCGGTGTGGTCGGAGACTCGGTCACGGGGGACGCCGCATGAGCAGCCGAAACATGCCGAAATGGGCCGATGTCCTGCTGGTCCCGCTGTTCTCGCTGGTGATCGCCTTCGCGATCTCGGCGCTGGTCATTCTGGCGATTGGCGAAGACCCGATCAGGGCGATGGAGCTGATGGTCACCGGCTCGCTGGGGTCGACCTATGGCTGGGGCTATACGCTTTACTATACCACCAACTTCCTGCTGACCGGTCTGGCCGTGTCGATCGCGTTTCAGGCCAAGCTGTTCAACATCGGCGGCGAAGGTCAGGCGCTGATCGGCGGTCTGGGCGTGGCACTGGTCTGTCTGTATGTGCCCTGGCCGAACTGGTGGACGGCGATGATCGGGGCCATCCTTGCCTCGGCTGTATTTGGCGCGCTATGGGCGGCGATCCCGGCGTATCTGCAGGCCAGACGCGGCAGCCATATCGTCATCACCACGATCATGTTCAACTTCATCGCCGCCTCGGTGCTGAACTACATGCTCAGCCATGTGCTGCGCCCGCCCGCGTCGATGGACCCGGCGACCGCGCGCTTTGCGTCCGAGCTGCGGCTGCCGCGTCTGGCCGATGTGCTTGAGCCCTTCGGTATCGCATTTTCGCGCTCGGGTCCGGCCAACGTGATGCTGTTTGTGGCGCTGGCGTTTTGTGTGCTGGCCTATGTGATGATGTCGCGCACCAAGCTGGGCTTCGAGATCCGCGCCTTTGGTCAGTCCGAACCGGCCGCGCATTATGCCGGGATCAGCGCGTTCAGGATCATCATGATCGCGATGCTCATCTCGGGCGCGCTGTCGGGGGTGATGGCGGTGAACTCGGTCATGGGCGGGCCGCAGCGGCTGGTGATGAACGCGGTCGAAGGGGCGGGCTTTATCGGCATCGCCGTGGCGCTGATGGGGCGCTCGCATCCCATCGGCATCATCGCCCCGGCGCTGCTGTTCGGCTTCCTGTTTCAGGGCGGCTCGGAACTGGCGATCGAAACCACGATCCCGCGCGAGATGATCGTGATCATTCAGGCTTTGGTGATCATGTTCACGGGCGCCTTGGACAATCTGGTCAGGCAGCCGCTTGAAGCGATGTTTGCCCTGGGCCGGAGGAAGAGCTGACATGGATCTTGCAACCATTGTCCAGATTCTGGAATCCACCCTGCGGCTGGCCACGCCCTTGTTGTTCACCTGTCTTGCCGGGCTGTTTTCCGAGCGCGCGGGCATTTTCGACATCGGGCTTGAGGGCAAGCTGCTGGTCGCTGCATTCTTTTCGGCGGCCTTTGCGTTCTACACCGGTTCGGCATGGCTGGGTCTGCTGGCGGGCATCGCGGCCTCGGTCGTGTTTGCGCTGATCCATGGCTTTGCCTCGATCACCTTCCGGGGCAATCAGCTGATCTCGGGTGTGGCGATCAACTTTCTGGCGGCAGGCATGACGGTGGTCGTGGCGCAGAGCCTGTTCCATCAGGGCGGGCGCACGCCGCCGCTGTCGGGTAATGCCCGGTTCGAACGGATCGATCTGCCCTTCGCCGATGCGCTGCGCGATGTGCCGGTGATCGGGCCGCTGTACAGCAACGTGCTGTCGGGCAATTCGGTGCTGGTCTATCTGGGCCTGCTGGCCGTGCCGCTGACGTGGTGGGTGCTGTATCGCACGCGCTTTGGCCTGCGGTTGCGTGCCGTGGGTGAGAACCCGGCGGCGGTGGACACGGCGGGCGTGTCGGTGGTGCGGATGCGCTATTACGCGGTGATCATCGCGGGGGTGCTGTGCGGCATCGGCGGGGCGTATCTGTCGACCTCGCTGGCGGCGGGTTTCGTCAAGGATATGTCGGCGGGGCGGGGCTATATCGCGCTGGCCGCGCTGATCTTCGCCAAGTGGCGCCCGTGGCAGGCGCTGGTCGCGGTGCTGCTGTTTGGCATGCTCGAAGCCATCGCGAACCGCTGGCCCAATCTGGATCTGGGCCTGATCACCCTGCCCAACCAGTTCATGGCGGCGCTGCCCTATATCCTGACCGTGGTCATTCTGGCCGGGTTCGTCGGCAAGGCCATTCCGCCGCGTGCCGGGGGCGAGCCTTACGTGAAAGAGCGGTGAAAACAGCCCCGGCCTGCCGTTTTTGGCCGGGGCGTTTCACCGGGCGAAATATTGTCTCAAAGCCCCTGTAAAACGCAGGGGCTTTGTCCTATTCAGACTCATGTTGGTCTATCTTCCCATTGCCGAGATCTCGACGAGATCTGTTCACCCTGCTGGGGGTTGGAGCAGGGGTCGGCATGTTGTCGGGCATGTTCGGGGTCGGTGGCGGCTTTCTGATCACGCCCTTGCTGTTCTTCATCGGCATTCCGCCCGCTGTCGCCGTGGCAACCGGGGCGAGATCAGGTGGTGGCCTCGTCCATCTCGGGCGTGCTGGCGCATCTGCGGCGCAAGACGGTCGATCTGAAGATGGGCACGGTGCTGCTGATCGGCGGCCTCATCGGCTCGTCCATCGGGATCGTGCTGTTCCGCTGGCTGAGCGCGCTGGGGCAGATCGATCTGGCCGTTCAGCTGTCGTATGTGCTGTTTCTGGGCGTGGTCGGCACGCTGATGCTGCAGGAAAGCCTGCGCGCGTGGTATCGCACCAAGAAGACCGGCAGCGGGCGGCGCAAGGCGCACAAGCACACCTGGGTGCATTCGCTGCCGTTCAAGATGAAATTCCGCGTGTCGGGTCTGTATATCAGCGTGATCCCGCCCTTGCTGGTCGGCGCGTCGGTGGGCGTTTTGTCGGCGGTGATGGGCGTTGGTGGCGGGTTCATCATGGTGCCCGCGATGATCTATCTGCTGGGCATGCCCACCAAGGTGGTTGTCGGCACCTCGTTGTTCCAGATCATTTTCACCACGGCCTATACCACGGTGATGCATGCGGTCACCGGGCACTCGGTCGACATCATGCTGGCCTTCTTCCTCATTCTGGGCGGCGTGATCGGTGCGCAGTTCGGCACGCAGATCGGTCTGCGGCTGAAGGCCGAGCAGTTGCGCATTCTGCTGGCGCTGCTGGTCATGGCGGTCTGTATCAAGGTCGGTCTGGATCTGCTGATCCAACCCGACGAGCTGTATTCCATCCGCATCGCGGGGGGCCGTGATGCGGGGGCTGCTGTTGATCGCGCTGATCCTGCTGTCGCTGCCCGCGCGCGCCAGTGAGATCGTCGGCGCGCTGAGTCAGAACCGCGTGTCGCTGACGGCGAATTTTTCGGGGTCCGAGATCCTGATCTTTGGCGCGATCCGCCGGACGGCTGAAGAGGTCACGATTCAAGAGGCCGACGAGGCTGCCGGGTCCGAGGATTTCGACGTCATCGTGGTGATCGAGGGCCCGCGTCAAGCGGTCGAGGTCTGGCGCAAAGAGCGCCGGGCGGGGATCTGGATGAACGTGGATTCGGTCGGCATGGCGTCGGTGCCGTCGTTCTACGCCGTGGCCAGCACGCAGCCGCTGAACCAGATCCTGTCGCCCGAGGCCGACGAGGCGTTTCGCATTTCGGCGCGTCAGGCGATCCGGGCGGAACAGGTCGGTGACGGCTCGCCCGAGACCTTGCTGTTCGCCGAGGCACTGATGCGCATCCGCGAGCAGTCGGAACAATATCTGTCGCTGGACCGGTTCGTTCACATCGACCGCGACATCCTGTTTCGGACCAATGTCCGGCTTCCGTCGAATTTGACCGAGGGTGCTTATACGACGCGGATGTATCTGGTGCAGGACGGGCAGGTGGTCAGCCAGTTCCGCACGGCGATCTTTGTGCGCAAGGACGGGATCGAGCGGTGGCTGCACGAACTGGCCTATGACCAGCCATTTCTGTACGGCCTGCTCGCTCTCGTCATTGCGCTGATTGCAGGATGGGGGGCGTCGGCGCTGTTCCGGATTATCCGGCAGCAGTGACGCTTCAGAGCTGGGCTTGGGTCTGGCGGGCTTCCTGGCTCACGGTTTGACCGGCGCTTTGCAGGTCACGGCCCGCACCTTCGACGGTTTCACAGGCGCTCAGGGTCAGAACGGCAGCAATCAGGCTCAGAATGGCAAAGGGTTTCATCGCGGTCATCTCCGGGTAGTGGACGTTTCGATGACAACGCAGACCCCCCGTGACTGGTTCCGTCACCCGCGCCCGATAAAGGGCATATTTGTTGCCATCACCGTCAGGAACGGCACATTCGTGCCCGCCGGTTGCGTCGCCATATAGAGCACCGCCTGCGCGACCTCGCCCACGTCCATCATCGGTTCGGCCTTGATCGATCCGTCGGCCTGCGGCACGCCCTTCGAGATGCTGGCCGCCAGATCGGTGCGGGCGTTGCCGATGTCGATCTGCCCGGCGGCGATGTCGAAGGGGCGGCCATCCAGTGCCAGCGTCTTGGTCAGCCCGGTGACGGCGTGTTTGGTGGCGGTATAGGCGACCGAGCCGGGGCGCGGCGCATGGGCCGAGATCGAGCCGTTGTTGATGATGCGCCCGCCCTGCGGATCTTGCGCGCGCATCTGCCGGAACGCGGCGCGGGCGCATAGGAACATGCCGGTCAGGTTCACATCGACCATGCCGCGCCAGTCGGCGACTGACATCTCGTCGATCAGCTGGCCGGGCAGCATCTTGCCGGCGTTGTTGAACAGCGCGTCGATGCGGCCAAAGCGGGCCGCGATGGCGGCAAAGGCTGCGTCTACCTGCGCCTCATCGGTCACGTCGCAGGGCAGGGCCAGCGCGTAGGGGTCGTCGCCCGCCACCTGCGCCAGTGTGTCGGCGTTGCGGGCCAAGAGGGCGACCTGCCAGCCTTGCTTGAGAAACCGCTCGGCGGTGGCGCGGCCGATCCCGGCGCTGGCCCCGGTGATGACGATGACCGGCATCAGAACGCCTTGTAGGTCATGGTGGTCAGCGTTCGCGAGATGCCCGGCACGTCGAACAGTTTTTCGCTGAGGTAATGGCCGACGTCCTCGCCTTCGGGGATATAGACCTTGGCCATCAGATCCCAGTCGCCCGAGGTCGAGAACAGCTCGGACACCACCTCGCGGTCGTAGATGGCGCTGGCGACCTCGTAGGTTTTGCCGGGGATGCAGCGGAACTGGACAAAGACGCAATACATGCGGGAAGCCTCCTGAATTTGGCTCAGGTTACGGCAGCGCGCGCAGCGGGTGCAAGGTCAGAAGCGGAACGGATAGCTGGCCAGCGGGTCATAGACCGGCCCGTCCGCGCGCAGGGTCGAGCGGGTGAGGATCAGCTCGGGCGGGGTCCAGGGCGGGCTGGTGAGCGGGCCCAGCGCGCCGATGGCGCTGGCCAGCGTGCCGGGCAGCATCTCGCCCTTGCGAAAGCGGGCGAGGGTGATGTGGGGCACGAATTTGCGCGCCTTGACCGCGATCCCGATGCGCCGCGCGGTTTGCGCCAGCTTGGCCTGCAGGGCAGTGAGCACCGGGTCAGGGGCAATGCGGGCGTAAAGCGCGTCGGGGTCATTGCCGCCGAAGGTGCCCAGCCCGTCGATGCGCAGGGTGGGGGCCGTCAGGGACAAGCCGTCGAGCGCGTAGTGCAGTTCCTCCAGCAGCGGCTCGGGCTGGCTGTCCAGAAACACCAGCGTCACGTGGAAATTTTCCTCGGGCACCGGGCGCGACAGGGGCAGGCGGTGCTGCGCGACAGTCAGCGTGTGGACCACGGGCAAAGGGACCGGCAGGGCAAGAAAAGTGCGGATCATGGGCACGGGGTATCCCTGAGGTTGAGCCAGATCAAGGAAAACGAAAGGTTGTCAGGTTTTATTGAGGTCTGAGGTTAGCCAAGGACGTATCGGGTGACGGAAGGACAGACCATGAAAGAACGCTTCCTGAAGATGTTTCGGCGGAGCCGCGATCTGAACGCCATCGCCGAGATGAGCGAGGCCGATCTGGCCGATATGGGCGTCAGCCGCGCACAGGCGCAGGCGCTGGCGGCGGTCGAGGATTCGGTGCCCGTGCGTCTGGCCGAGATGGCGCGTTCCCAGCACGTGCCGGAGACGGTGCTGGCGCGGGACCGCGACAGCTGGCACGAGCTGGTGCACCGCTGCGCCGAGTGTCATGACGTGCCCGCCTGCGAGCGGTATCTGGCGCGCGAAGAGGGAATGGATGCCGAATCCGTGGCCTTTTGCCCCAACATGGCGATGTTCAACGCGCTGGCGGCGCGCTGAGCGCAGCAAAAAGGGCGACGCACTGCGCCGCCCTTTTTCGTTTCCCTGAGGGTCGCGTCAGTCGCGCGGCTCGTCCATCAGCCCGCGGACCAGTGCGTAACAGGCCAGCAGCAGCACGATGGCGAACGGGAAGCCCGTCGAGACCGCCATGGCCTGCAACGCCCCCAACCCGCCGCCGATCAGCAGCGCGATGGCCACCAACCCTTCGAACGAGGCCCAGAAGACCCGCTGCGCCACCGGCGCATCGACCTTGCCACCGGCCGTGATCGTGTCGATCACCAAGGAGCCGCTATCCGACGAGGTGACGAAGAACACGATCACAAGGATGATCGACAGAAGCGAGGCGATCCAGGTGAACGGCAGTTGCGTCAGCATCTCGAACAGTTTCAGCTCAAGCGCCGCGTCCTGTGCGCCGGTAAAACCGTTGACCACCAGCTGGTCCAGCGCGGTGCCGCCCAGAATGGTCATCCACAGGATCGACACAGCCGTCGGGATCAGCAGCACGCAGGTGAGGAACTCGCGCACGCTGCGGCCCCGGCTGACGCGGGCGATGAACATGCCGACGAACGGTGACCAGCTGATCCACCACGCCCAGTAGAATGCGGTCCAGCCCTGCGAGAAGTTGGCATCTTCGCGGCCAAACGGGTTGGACAGCGGGATCAGCTCGGTCGCGTAGGCGCTGACGTTGTGGAACAGGTCGGCAAACAGCGTCGTGGTCGGTCCGGCGATGATGATGAACAGCACCAGCAGCGCGGCCAGCCCGAGGTTGATCTCGGACAGGATCTTGACCCCGCCGTCGAGCCCCCGCAGCACCGACACCAGCGCGGCACAGGTTATCAGCGCGATCAGGATGATCTGCGCGGTCACGCCGATCTCGATCCCGAACAGGTAGTTCAGCCCGGCATTCGCCTGCTGCGCGCCGATGCCCAGCGAGGTGGCAAGGCCGAACAGCGTGGCAAACACCGCCAGAATGTCGATGACATGGCCCGGCCAGCCCCAGATGCGCTCGCCAAAGATCGGGTAGAACATTGAGCGGACGGTCAGCGGCAGGCCCTTGTTATAGGCAAAAAGCGCCAGCGACAGACCGACGATGGCATAGATCGCCCAAGGGTGCAGACCCCAGTGGAAGATCGTCGCGGCCATGCCCAGCGCATGCGCCGCGGCGGCGTCGCCCTCGGCCCCGCCCAGCGGTGCCCAGTCGGTGCGCAGCCCGTTCTCAAGCGTGACGCCCCCGAACGAGGTCGAGTAGTGGGTGATCGGTTCGCTGACGCCGTAGAACATCAGGCCGATACCCATGCCGGCGGCAAACAGCATCGAGAACCAGCCGGCATAGCCGTAATCCGGCGTCGCATCGCGCCCGCCGATCCGAACACGGCCCAGCGGGCTGATGATCAGGCCAAGGCAGACCAGCACAAAGACATTGCCGGCCAGCAGGAAGAACCAGTCAAAATTGCTGGTCAGAAAGTCACGCAGCCCGGTGAAGACCGGACCGATGGTGTTCTGAAAGGCCATGGTGACGATGACAAAGGCCACCACGCTCAGCCCGGAAATGGCGAAGACCGGGTTGTGGATGTCCAGCCCGAACAGCTGGACATTGTTCTGACCGATCTCGAAATCGGTGTCGATGATATCGGCCGGGCCTTCCGGTGCGCGGATGGCTTCGCCGTCTGTGGAGTCCGTCATACGTTCCCTCCTTTGCGCCGTTCAGGCTTGATCCCGGGTCGAGCGCCCGGCTGAAAGGAGGGGTAACAGGTCACAAAGCGACATCGAAGGCTAAAAGCGACATCTTTGCAGTCAAAATATGCATTCTGCCTGCCGGTTAAGCCACGCGCCTGCGAGTCTACTCGTCTTGAATCGCCAGCGTGAGCGGCGCGGGGCCTCCGCCCAGATCGTCGATTCTCAAAGGTCCGGTCGGTCGCGCCAGCCGGTTGCGCACCACCCAGTGCAGGCGGTGTTCGGCCCGGGTGATGGCGACATAGGCGAGGCGTTTCCACAGCGGCAGCCCGGCCTCGGTCCGCCCGGCGCGGGCGGCGGCGTAGAGGTCGGGGGCGAAGACCTGCACCTCGGGCCACTGGCTGCCCTGCGCCTTGTGGATGGTGACGGCGGCGCCGTGCAGGAACGCCGCCCCCATGTGGTGCGCGAAGGGGATGAAGGGCTCTTCCTCGCCTTCGCGCTCGATCTTGACGATTGACGCGACCGAGGTCTGCGGGTCCTCGGCCCCCATGACATGCAGGCGCGAGAAGCCGGGGCGCTTGCCCGGTCCCAGATAGATGCATTGCGCGCCCTTGATCAGGCCGCGCGCCTCCAGATCGACGCGCTTCTTGCGGTGCTTGAGCGGCAGTTCAAGCCCGTCGCAAATCAGCGGCTCACCGGGCAGCAGTTCGGTTTCCGGCGCGCCATGGGCGGCGCGAAAGGCGTGGATCAGGCGGATGCGCGTGGCGTTGCGCCAGACCAGCACGGGCGAGCGCGCCATCAGATCGCTCTGGACCCGCTGCGCCCAGACCACGCGGTCATCCTTGCGCGCAGCGGCCTCGATCTGCGCCTCGAAGGTTTCAAACGTCAGGTCGGGATCGGCCAGCGCATGCGCCAGATCGAGGATCGGGTTGTCCTGACTCTGCCGGTGAATGCGGTGCAGCTCCAGTTTTTGCGGCGCGGGCAGGGTGTCGAACACCATCTCGCCGGACTGGCCGACCGGGGCCAGCTGGGCGGGGTCGCCAAACAGGATCAGGGTCTGGAACAGCTCGTGCAGATCGGTGAACTGCCGCGCGTCCAGCATCGAGCTTTCGTCAATGAAGCCAATGTCCAAGGGATCATCGCGCCGTTTCCAGCCCTTGATGAAATCGCTGCCCCTCAGGCCTGCGGCCGCCAGCGCGCCGGGGATGGATTTGACCGTCTCGTAGAACGCCTGCGCCCGGTCGAGCGCGGTGTCGCCCAGATCGGGCATGTCGGGGCGCGGGCCGTTGCCGGCCAGCCACTCGGCGATCTTCTCGTATTCGGGGTCATAGACCGGGGTGTAGAGAATGCGGTGAATGGTCGTCGCGGGAACACCGCGGTTGCGCAGCACCGACGCGGCCTTGTTGGTCGGCGCAAGGATCGCCAGCGTCCGCCGCTCGCGCCGCCGCCGTCCTTCGTAGTCACCGCTGACGGTTTCCACCCCGGCGGCGATCAGGGCCTTGGTCAGTTCGGACAGCAGCATCGTCTTGCCCGACCCGGCCTTGCCCAGCACGGCCATGACGGTGTTGTCACTGTCCAGATCGGGGGCCGAGATATCTTCGTCGAGAATATCGATCCCGGCCTTGGCGAGCACCTCGGCCATGCGGTCCCAGGCGGCGGCCTGGTCATCGGAAAACGTCACGGGAAGGGGCGCGGCTGTCATGGCGCCACCCTAGGCCAAGGGGCGGGGAGAGGGAAGCCGGGGAGAGCGGCGCTCGGGCCCATCGAGGGCCCTCGCGCCGCGTGGGTTGCCACCCACACCCTCTTCAAGGGAGGCGCACGCGCCCCCTTGAAAATCCCCCCGTGGATATTTTCAGACAGAAAATGAAACAGGTTTAACGAAACCTTATCATCTGTCCTTAAATATCCTGGGGGGTGAATTGGCCGTCAGGCCAAGAGGGGGGCAACGCCCCCCTGCCCGGTCGCCCGAGGGCGCGGCGGCGACAGCCGACAGGGGCCGAGGGCGAAACCCGCTCAGGCCTCGTTCAGCCGCGCGTCGCGGCCGCCGCGGCGTTTTTTCAGCAAGGTGGCGCGCTCGGGCAGGGCGGCGGTGACGCTTTGGCGCGCTTCGGGGCTCAGGGTGGACCACTCGGCGATCTCGTCCAGCGTGCGGTAGCAGCCAGCGCAGATCCCGACCCTTGGGTGGATCACGCAAAGCTTCACACAAGGACTGTCGAGTTCGGTGCGCATCCAGATCGTATCGGTGGAGAGTTTGTTCATCATGATCTTCCAGAACCGTCGGGCCAAGATACCGCTGCGGCGGGCTGATTCCAGCCTGTCAGCGACGCATCACGGCGATTCTGTCCAGCACGCCCTGCAGGATGAACCCGGCGGCGACGTGGTCGATCACCTGTGCGCGTTTCGCGCGCGAGGTGTCAAAAGCCAGCAGCGCGCGTTCGGCGGCGACGGTGGAGAGGCGTTCGTCCCAGAAGCCGATCGGCAGGTCGGTGAGCCGTTCCAGATTGCGCGCAAAGGCGCGGGTGGATTGGCAGCGCGGGCCTTCCGAGCCGTCCATGTTCAGCGGCAGTCCCAGTATGAACCCGGCCAGCGCCTTGGATTTGGCGATCTCCAGCAGGCGGGCGGCGTCCAGCGTGAATTTCGACCGTTTCACCGTTTCCAGCGGCGTGGCGACCGAGCGGCGCAGGTCTGACACGGCCACTCCGATGGTTTTCTCGCCAAGGTCCAGCCCGGCCAGCGCGCCCTGCGCGGGCAGGGCGGCGAAGAAGGCGTCGGGATCGGCAAAGACGCTCATTCGCCGAACCCCGCGCTGCGGGCGGCGGCGTCGATCTGCGCCAGCCCCTCGGGTTGGTCGGCGAACACCAGCCGCGCTTCGGCCCAGATCGCGCGGGCGCGTTCCTGCTGGCCCAGCACGCCCAGAGCGCCGATCAGCCGCGCCCATTCCTCGGCCGTGCCGCCCTGATTGGCCAGCCGCGAGGCCGGACCGTCGACCATGCCGCCGATCATCTGCTGGCGATCCTCGTCCGACATTTCCGCTGCTGCCTGCATATCCTCGGCCGTGGGGCCGCGCCCGCCCGTTGCCACCGGGGGCAGGGTGTAGCGCACACCGGCGATCTGCGAGAGTTCCTCGATGGTGCCGCGGATCGCGGGCACCCACGGATCGGTCGGCTGGCTGTCTTCCAAGAGCCCGCGCCACAGGCGGAAGGTCAGGTCGGGCCGCCCGGTCTGGGCGAACATCAGCCCGAGGTAATAGCGCGCCGTGCCGTTGCGCGGGTCGCGTTGCAGGATGCGGTCGAGCACGACCTCGGCCTGGGCCGAGACCAGCCCGCCGGTGGCCAGCACCATGCTTTCGCCCAGTGCCACCAGATCCTCGACCGGCGCCTCCTCGCCCTCAAGCGCGATCAGGCGGGCCCAGGCAGTGGCCGCGGCGGCGTTGTTGCCGATGTTGCCCTCGTTCACCGCCAGCAGGCGCAGCCCGCGGGGATCGTCGGGGCGTTGTTCAAGCGCGGCGCGCAATTGCGCCATCAGGTCGAGGTATTGCTGTTCGACCTCGGGCGCAGGCGGGCGCGTGGGGTCGGCCTGCCATGCGGCCTCCATGGCGTCCTGACTGAGCCGGGCTTCGCGCAGATCGTTGGCGGCGGCGTAGCGGGCGCTCATCGGCATGTCGCCGTACAGCGGCGTGCCCTGGTTGAAGTAGAGCGCGAAGGCCCCCAGCGGCACGGTTAGCACAAGGACCAGCGCTACCCATTTGGCCGCGCTGGGCGATTCGCGCAGTGCGCGGCTGCCGCGACGGTCGGCATCCAGCAACCGACGCGCGGTTTCGGCGCGCAGGCGCGCGGCTTCGTCATCGGGGATCACGCCGCGCGCGCTGTCGCGTTCGATCTCTTTGAGCTGGTCGGCATAGATGCGCATCTCGCGCTTCTGGCCCGAGTCGGCCCCCTGCACCTGCGCGCCCCGGCGCAGGCCGAGCACGACCAGAGCCGCCACAAGCACACAAAGGGCCAGGGCCGGGCCAAAGAACCACCAGATCGCCATGCAAACTCCTGTTTCGCGCCCCCTCCCATAGCCGGTTGGCGCTCAATAAAAAAGCCAAACCGCCCTCACCTTGCCGCGACAAAGGGCGCGTCGGGGGCTGGCGGGGTGCGACCAGTCGGCGCAGGATTGGGGCCATGTCGGTTTTGTCCGCATTGTGCCGCTTGCAGCCAAGGGTTTGATCGCCTGCGGCCCCATCACCGCACAAAACCGCGGCCCAACGCAGGGAGTGCGCCCATGACTCGGTATTCGGTCTTTGCCATCGCGCGTGAAGCGATGCGCCAGCACAGCGGCTGGACCCGCGCCTGGGCCTCGCCCGAGCCCAAACCGCATTACGATGTGATCATCGTCGGTGCGGGCGGGCACGGGCTGGCCACGGCCTATTATCTGGGCAAGAATTTCGGCATCACCAATGTCGCGATTATCGAGAAGGGCTGGCTGGGGGGTGGCAACACGGGCCGCAACACCACGATCATCCGCTCGAACTATCTGCAGGATCCGTCCGCCGCGATCTATGAAAAGGCGCGCAGCCTCTATGAGGGGCTCAGTCAGGACCTGAACTACAACGTCATGTTCAGCCCGCGCGGCGTGATGATGCTGGCGCAGACCGAGCACGAGATCCGCGGCTACAAGCGCACCGAGATGGCCAACAAGCTGCAAGGCGTGGAAACCCGCTGGATCGGTCCGGCCGAGGTCAAGCGGCTGGTGCCGATCATGAACATCGACGGCCCACGCTATCCGGTGCTGGGCGCGCTGTGGCAGGCGCGGGGCGGCACCGCGCGGCATGACGCCGTAGCCTGGGGCTATGCGCGGGCGTGTTCGGACATGGGCATGCATGTCATCCAGAACTGCGAAGTGACGGGCATTGAAAGCGTCGGCGGCAAGGTGTCCGCCGTGCAGACCACCAAAGGCACCATCGGTTGCGGCAAGCTGGGGCTGGTTGTGGCCGGGCATTCGGGTCATCTGGCCGCGATGGCCGGGTTCCGGTTGCCGATCGAATCGGTGGCCCTGCAGGCGATGGTTTCGGAGCCGATCAAGCCCTGCATGGACGTGGTCGTCATGGCCAACACGGTGCATGGCTACATGAGCCAGTCGGACAAGGGTGAGATGGTGATCGGCGGCGGCGCGGATCATTTCAACAACTACACCCAGCGCGGCTCGTGGCAGCATATCGAGGAAACCACCCGCGCGCTGATCGAGACCTTCCCGATGCTGTCGCGCCTGAAGATGCTGCGGCAATGGGGCGGGATTGTTGACATGACCGGCGACCGCTCGCCGATCATTTCCAAGACGCCCTTGGGCAATACCTTCATCAACTGCGGCTGGGGCACCGGCGGGTTCAAGGCGATCCCCGGCTCGGGCTGGGCCATGGCCGAGATGATCGCCAAGGGCGAACCGGGGCCACTGGCCGCCGAGTTCTCGATGTACCGGTTCCGCGAAGGCAAGTTCATCGACGAGAGCGTCGCGGCGGGGGTCGCGCACTGATGCAGATCGCCCGGGGCCAGAGTGAACCGGACGCGCGTCTGGCGCGACTGACGGGTCAGTGCCCGTCAGTCCCGGGCCTGTCAGTCCCGGAGATCCCTTATGGCCGCGAAAGAAACTCTCAAACCGACCTCAGCGCTGCGCGCCGTTTCGGTCACGCTGCTGCTGGCAGCGGGCTATGGCGCGTGTTCGGCGCTGGTGCCGCTGATCAAGCTGGATGCGCTGATGCTGATGCTCGCCGTGCTGGCACCGGTTGCGCTGCACATGGGCCTGATGCGCGGGCTGGTGCCCAATCTGCTGGTCGGGCTGCTGAGCGGCGCGCTGGCCGTGGTGGCGATGTGGGCGGTGTGGTTCGGGTTCGAGCATGGCTGGACCCCGCTGTGGCACATGGTGCAGCACGGCCCCAAGGCCATCACCACAACGCTGCGGCATCTGGCGGCGACCACCTCGGTCAGCGTGACGATGAGCGGCACGACCACGACGCACGGGCCCGACACGATGCGCCTGCTCTGGGCGCTGGAAACCGCGCTGATCGGCGGGGCACCGGTGCTGGGCGCGCTGTTGTCGCCGATCGGTCAGGCGCGCATTGCCCGGCGGGTTCCCGCCACCTGAGGGTGCGCCGGTGGAACCGCGCAGCCTTCCCGACTGTTTTTTCCCCAAGCACACAGCACTTGGAGAAAAGCACATGGCTTACACGACCAACGGACCCGCGCCTTACCCCCACAACACCGGTCAGGCCGCGCAGCCGGGCGATCCCCGTCTGTCCCAGCCTGCCTATCAGGCGCCGCAGTACCGCGAAAAACGCGACGGGGTGGGCATGTTCGGCATCGGCATGGTTGTTGCCGCGCTGGCGCTCATCGTCGGCGCTGTTGTCTGGGGCGCGGCCGAGAACGACGCAGCCCCCGGCGCGGCTGTCCCCGGTGCGACCGGTGGCAATACCACGGTCAACATCGTGCCCGAGCCTGCCGCGACCCGCACGCCGCCCGCTGACACGGTCGAGCGCACCGCGCCCGTCGAGGCTGCTCCGGCTGCGCCTGAAGCCCAGCCTGCGCCGGTTGAGCCTGCTCCGGCGGGCACCAACCTCGGCCCGATTGATCCGGCACCGGCCCCGGCTCCGGCCAACTGATACCTGTCCCCCGACCGGGCGCTTGCGCGCGCCCGGTTGCTCCCGCCTCTCCCGGGCGGGCCGGAGCGTCGGGTCGGCTTTGCCGAACCCGGCGCTTCGCGTCGCGGGGAACCCAAAGGCCACGGCGCGCGTTCTTCTGGCAACACGTCTTTGCACAGGAACGCCTTCATCATGTCTCAGAATTCCAACACCCCGTCTAACGGCAACAGCACCGCTATTGCCCTCATTGTCGGCGCGCTGGTCGCGCTGGTCGCTGTGTTGGGCTGGTATGTCCTTGCGCGTCCCAGCGATGACGTCACGATCACCATCGACGGGGGCGGCTCGGCGCTTGAAGACGCTGCAGGCGCGGTCGAAAACGCCGTCAACGGCAACTAACGCCCCCTCCCTCCCCCTTACGACCAAGCCAGTAACGAAGCCGGTCGCGGCACTGCCGCGACTGGCCTTTTTCCAGCCTGCGGCGTGTCGGCGCAGCACGCCATCGGCCCGTCATCGGCGGATCCCGGCTCGGCGGAAGCGCGCCAGCCTGCGCGCCGGTCGCGGAACCCCGGGGGCAATGTCCGGGTTTCCCTTTCCTACGCAGCATACGCAGCAAAGGAGAGGTTCCCATGGCGTATCATGACGAAGCGCGCAGCGCGCGCCAAGACCGGGTCCCCGGCACTCCGCTGGGGTACGAAACCAGACAGTCAGGCACAGGTGTCGGCGGCATCCTTGTCGGCGCAGTGGTTGTGCTGCTGCTCATCGCAGCCTTCGTCTTTGGTGGACGGGGCAGTGACGAGGGCAGCCTGTCGGCACCCAATACGGCCGCGCCGGCTGACGTCGCTCCCGCGCCCGCAGCCGTCCCGCAAGAGGGTGATGCAGCGCCAGCACCGCTGGTCCCGGCCGAATGACCTGACGGGTCATGACCTGACGGGCCTCGTGCCCTCGGACCTCGGGTGCGGTCACGCATCCGGGGTCGCTTTGCGCCCTGCAGCCGCAGCCCTTTCGTTCCTATCCACCGTCCCCCTGACCGACCCGGCTGGTCGCGGCATTGCCGTGGCCAGCCCTTTTGCATGCCGCGCATGTGCTACGGAGGCTTCATGCTTTTGCTGACCTGTCCCTGCTGCGGTGTCACCGCCGAGGAAACCGAATTCGCCAATGGCGGTGAAGCGCATCTCAAGCGGTTTGGTCCGGGTTCGGATGATGCCGATTACGAGGCCTATATGTTCGCCCGCAAGAACCCGCGCGGCGTGCATTTCGAGCGCTGGCGCCACATCTACGGCTGCGGCAAGTGGTTCTTGATGGCGCGCTGCACGATGACGCTGGAGGTGTTCGGAACCTACCCCGCGCAGACCAGCGAACCGCCCGCCGAAATTGTTGCCAAGATCAAGGCCCGCCGGCCTGAATGGGAGGGCTTCTGATGAGCCATCGTCTGGGAACCGGGGGCCGGTTGATCGACCGCACCCGTCCGATGGAATTTTCGTTCAACGGCAAGGCGATGCGCGGCTATGGCGGCGACACGCTGGCCTCGGCCATGCTGGGGGCGGGGCAGGTGCTGGCCGGGCGCTCGTTCAAGTACCACCGCCCGCGCGGGGTTGTGGCCTCGGGCGCTGAAGAACCCAACGCGCTGGTGGGTCTGGGCGAGGGGCAGCGGTTCGAGCCGAACCAGCGCACCACCACGACCGAGCTGTTTTCGGGGCTCAAGGCCACCAGCCAGAACCACTGGCCCAGCCTTGAGTTCGACGTGGGCGCGGTCAATTCCAAACTGTGGCGCTTCTTCCCGGCGGGGTTCTATTACAAGACCTTCATCGCCCCGCGCCCGTTCTGGAAGCATGTCTACGAACCGATCATCCGCCGGTCCGCCGGTCTGGGCAAAGCCCCGGCGGCCGAGAGCCGCGATGCGGATCGCTATGAGCAGATCTACGCGTTCTGCGACGTGCTGGTGATTGGCGGCGGGATCGCCGGTCTGGCGGCGGCAAAGGCGGCGGCGGACAAGGGGCAGCGCGTCGTGCTGGTCGAACAGACGGTGGCGTTCGGGGGCCGGGCCGTGGTCGACGGCGCGGTGATCGACGGGCAAAGCGCCGACGCCTGGGTCGCGGCGCAACTCGCGGCGCTGCACGGGATGGCGAATGTCACGGTGCTGAGCCGCACGATGGCCTCGGGCGTCTACGATCATGGCTATGTGCTGGCCTATCAGCGCGTTGCGGATCACGAGCCGGGCGCGGACAAGCCGCGCCATCGGCTGTGGCGGGTCCGCGCGGGGCATGTGGTCACGGCAACAGGGGCGATCGAGCGGCCCTTGAGCTTTGCGGGCAACGATCTGCCCGGCGTGATGCTGGCGGCGGCGGTGCGCGATTATGTGGTCAACTGGGCGGTCAGCCCGGGCAAGCGCGTCGCCGTGGTCACCAACAATGATGACGCCTACCGCACCGCGCTGGCGCTGCACGCTGCCGGGGTCACGGTCGCTGCGGTGATCGACGCACGAGCCGAGGTGACGGGCGCGTTGCCCGCCAAGGCCCGCGCGGCGGGCATCCGGGTGCTGGAAGACACGGCGATCCGGCATGTCGAGGGCGGCAAAGCCGTCACCGGCGTGGCGCTCTGCCGCTTTGACAGCGACGGTGGCGCGGTGTTCGAGACGCTGGCCTGCGACGCGGTGGCGATGTCGGGCGGCTGGTCGCCGGTCGTGCACCTGTGGTCGCATTGCGGTGGCAAACTGACCTGGGACGAAAGCGGCGCCTTCTTCCGCCCCGATCCCAAACGCCCGCCGCTGGGCCATGACGGGCAGGGCTTTGTCACCGCCGTCGGCACCGCCAATGGCGTGCTGGATACGGCGGGCGTGCTGGCCGATGCTGGCAGCAGCGCTGTGGTGGAACCCGAGGTCGAAGCCCCGATGAAACCCGTCTGGATGATGCCCGCGCAGGCCGATTACGGCTTGCGGGCGAAGATGTGGCTGGACCCGCAGAACGATGTGAAAGTGTCGGACGTGCAGCTGGCCGCGAAGGAAGGCTATGCCTCGGTCGAGCATACCAAGCGCTATACCACGCTGGGCATGGCGACCGATCAGGGCAAGCTGAGCAACATCAACGGTCTGGCGATCCTGTCGGACGCGCTGGGCCAGCCGATCCCGCAGACCGGCACCACCACCTTCCGACCGCCCTATACCCCGATCTCGCTGGGCGTGATCGCCGGTGAGGCGCGCGGCGGCATCTTCCAGCCGCTGCGCAAGACGCCGATGCATGACTGGCACGAAGCGCAGGGCGCGCATTGGGAGCCGGTCGGCCACTGGCGCCGCCCCTACTGCTATCCGCAGGGCGCGGAAAGCCACAAGGATGCCGTGGCGCGCGAGATCAATCAGGTGCGCGGCTCGGTCGGGTTGCTGGATGCCTCGACGCTGGGCAAGCTGCTGGTCACGGGGCCGGATGCGGGCCGCTTCGTCGACATGCTCTACACCAACCTGATGAGCACCCTGCCGGTCGGCAAATGCCGCTATGGGCTGATGTGCAACGAGAACGGTTTTCTGTCGGACGATGGCGTGGTTGCGCGGCTGAGCGAGGACAGCTTCCTGTGCCACACCACCTCGGGCGGGGCGGACCGCATCCATGCGTGGATGGAGGACTGGCTGCAATGCGAATGGTGGGACTGGAAGGTCCATGTGGTCAACCTGACCGAACAATTCGCGCAGATCGCCGTGGTCGGGCCGAACGCCCGTAAGGTGCTGGAAAAGCTGGGCGGCATGGAGGTGAGCCGCGAGGCGCTGCCGTTCATGGAATGGCGTGACGGGGCGTTGGGGGGGTGCAGGCGCGGGTGTTCCGCATCTCGTTCTCGGGCGAACTGAGCTATGAGATCGCGGTGCCGGCTTCGCAGGGGCAGGCGTTCTGGGAGCAGTTGCTGGCGGCGGGGGCCGAGTTCGGCGTGATGCCGTATGGCACCGAAGCGCTGCACGTTCTGCGCGCCGAGAAGGGCTTCATCATGATCGGCGACGAGACCGATGGCACGGTGATCCCGCAGGATCTGGGGCTGAGCTGGGCGATCTCGAAGAAGAAGACCGACTTCCTGGGGAAACGCGGGATGGAGCGGACGGCGATGGTCTCGCCCGATCGCTGGAAGCTGGTCGGGCTGGAAACGGTTGACGGCTCGGTGCTGCCCGATGGCGCGCTGGCACCGCTGCCGGGCAAGACGCCGAACGGCCAGCAGGCGACGCAGGGGCGCGTGACCTCGACCTATCACTCGCCCACGCTGGGCAAGGGGATCGCCATGGGTCTGGTGCATCGCGGGCCCGAGCGGATGGGCGAGGTGATCGCTTTCCAGTCGGCCAGCGGTGGCGAGGTCTCGGCGCGGATCGTCGATCCGTGTTTCTATGACAAGGCCGGGGAGAAGCAGGATGTCTGAAGTGGTAAGTGCATTGGCCGGGGCGCGGGCCTCGGGCATGGTCGAGCTGGCGGATGCCGGGGCGACCGGAATGATCACGCTGCGCGGCGACCCTGCGGTGCTGGGCGCGGCGGTGCAGGCGGTGCTGGGGCTGGCGATGCCCGAGGTGCGGCGCGTGGTGGCGGGCGAGGGGGCGCAGGTGCTCTGGATGTCGCCCGACGAGCTGCTGGTGGTCACCGGGTATGACGCGGCGCCGGGGCTGGCTGCGGGGCTGGCGGCAGCGCTGGGCGATGCCTTCGCCACCGTCGCCGTGGTTTCCGACGCGCGCGCGGTGATCACACTCAGCGGCGCACAGGCGCGCGACGTGCTGGCCAAGCTGTGCCCGGTGGACTTTGCCGATTTTCCCGTGGGGTGCCTGCGCCGCACGCGCGCCGCCCAGGTCGCGGCGGCGGTGTGGCGCACATCGGACAGCGACTGGTCGCTGATCTGCTTCCGCTCGGTCGCGGGCTATGTCTGGGAGGCGCTGGCCACGGTGGCGCAGCCGGGTGGCGAGGTGGCGCTTTACCGCTGAGGGACACGGGTTGAGGTGTTGGCAAGGGGGGCTTTCTGCCCCCCTCTTTGCTGCGCAAATTCACCCCCGAGGATATTTAGAGAGCAAAGAGGGGCGTTAAGGCTTTATTAACCGCGCCCTCTTTGCTCTTCAAATATCCACAAGGGGGTCCGGGGGACGCGTGCGTCACCCGGGTGTTGGTGCGGGGCGCGGCGGCTGGGGGTTTCCTTGGCCTGCGTTGCGCTTTACCTCGTGCCCTATGACACGTCCCTTGCACCCCACCGCCCTCGTCACCGGCGCCAATCGCGGCATCGGTAAAGCCATCGCCGCCGGGCTCAAGGCCCGGGGCTGCCTTGTCACGCTGGGCGCGCGGGATGCTGCCGCAGGGCGGGTCGTGGCGGCGGAGCTGGGGGTCGGTTTTGCGCGGATCGATTTGCAAGAGCCGGACAGCTATTTCGAGGCCGTCACCCGCGCCGGTGGCTTTGATATTCTGGTGAACAACGCCGGGGTTCTCAAGGATGTGTCGCTGCTCGACCGCGGGTCGGATTTCGACGTGGCGATGGAGGTGATGGTGCAGGCACCGCTGGATCTGATCCGCCTGAACACGCCGCATTGGCGGGCCAGCGGCTGGGGGCGGATCGTCAATCTGTCGTCGGACTGGGGGTCGCATGCCGAGGGGCTGCAGGGACCGGGTGCGTACGGTGTCGCGAAGGCGGCGCTGAATGCGCTGACGCGGGCCTTGGTCCGGGATCTGCCGCCGGGCGTTAAGGTTAACGCGTGTGATCCGGGGTGGGTTGCCACGCGGATGGGCGGTGCCGGGGCGCCCTTGAGTGCCGAGGAGGGCGCCGATACGCCGCTGTGGCTGGCGCTTTTGCCTGAAGATGGCCCGACCGGCGGGTTTTTCCGCAAGCGGCAGCCAGCCGGCTGGTAGCGCCGCCCACATGCCTGACGGTCTTTCGATCCCGCGCCCGCAAGCGCGGGATTTTTCTTTGTGGCTGCGCAAATTTCGCTTGCTTGAGTTAACAAAATTAGGGTAAGAAAAATTGAGGCAAGAAAATATCAAGCACATGGCCGCCCAGCCCCCACGACCGAAATTGCCGCCGCTTACTGCGTTGCGCGCGTTCGAGGCCGCGGGACGGCTGGGCGGATTTGCGCCCGCCGCCCAGGAATTGGGCGTGACGCCGGGCGCTGTGACCGCTCATCTCAAAAATCTGGAAACCACGCTGGGGGTGACGCTGTTCGAGCGTCAGCATCGCGGTGTCTCGCTGACCGCCGTGGGCGCGCGGGTTCTGCCCGATTTCACCCGCGCCTTTGCCGCGCTGGACGCCGCCGTGCACCGGCTTGAGGACGAGGCCGCACCCGGGCTGGTGCGCATCGCGACCACGGCGGATCTGGCGCAGCTGTGGCTGTCGCCGCGTCTGCCCGCGCTCAGGGCCGCAGGGGTGCAGGTGGTGGTGGTGCCGATGGACTCGCCCGAAGCGGCGCGGGGGCTGGCAGAACTGGCGCTTTATCCGCAGGTCGGTGGCGCGATTCCCGCGCCCCTGATCGCCGTCGCGGCGCCCGGGTTTACCGGCGGGCTGGAGCCGGGGATGGCGCTGGTGCTTGCCGGGCCGCTGGGTAACTGGGCGCGTTGGGCGACTGCGGCGGGGCGCGCGGGGTTTGTGCCGCGCGGGCCGGTGCATGGCTCGGCCGCATTGGCGCTGGAGGAGGCGGCGAATGGTGCGGGGGTGCTGGTCATTGCGCGGCCTCTGGCCGAGGCCGCCTTGCGCGCCGGGCGGGTGGTGCACGTGTGGGGGATCGAGGCCGAGAGCGGTCTGGGGCTGGCGCTGTACCCGCTGCGCGCGGTTGCGCCGGGGTCGGCGACCGCGAAGGTGCTGGCGGCGCTAGGCGATCAGCGCGGGCCAGATGGCGGCGTTGCGGGGTGAAAACACCCGAACATGGCCAAGGCTTTCAAGCCCGGCATCGGCGGGCCTGAGCAGGCGGTGCTCCACCTGCGCGCGGGGGAACCACGCGGCCATTTTTTCGACGCAGGGCGCTGGCATCATGATGTCATCGGCCATGGCGACAAGGGTCAGCGGCCCGCTGTAGCCGGGTTGCGCCAACCCGCCCAAGGCCGGATCAGCGGGCAGACTGCCCCGGCTCAGCAGCCAGCGCCGCCATTGCCTGAAGACGCCCTTGGGCAGGCTCTGCCCCAGTCCGAAGCGCGCAGCGGGGAAGTGGTCGCGCCGCAGGCACGACAGCGGCCCTGCCACGTACCACAGCAGGGCGGCATAGGCGCGGAAGGGCCAGGGATGGGCGCTCAAGTGGCCGTGGCCTGCCGCGACGGTGATCACCCGGTCAACGCAGTCCATGCCGGGCTGAAAGCCCGCTGACATGCCGCCCAGCGAATGCCCGATCATCCACAGCGGCAGTTCGGGGAAATGCGCGCGCAGCCAGTCGCGGGCGGCGGCGGCGTCGTGGATGGCCCAGTCGGTCATCGTGGCGCGCGAGCCGCCGGGTTGACCCGACGCGCCGAAGTCGCGGTAGTCCCAGCACAGGACCGCCGCGTCACGCTCGACCGCCAGCCACTGCGCGAAAGGGTAATAGAACTTGGCAGGAACGCCGGTGGCCGCGTTGATCACCACCGCCATCTGCGGCTGTGGGACGCTGATCAGCGTCCCACGCAGGGCGGGGGTCAGGGCGACCGGCGCGGCTGTGACGTCGTTCATCAGGCCGGGTGCCTCAGGCAACGATCTCGCGCGGGACGATGAAGTCACGGGTTGCGCCAAGGCCGTAGGCCAGTTGCGCCCAGTCGTCGATCTCGAAGCTGGCGACGAGGGTGGCGCCGGTGGGGAAATGGCGGAACTCGGGCGACATCGGCGGCTGGGCGACGATGCGGGCGGCGAATTCGGCGATACCGGGGTTATGGCCGATGACCATCACCGTGTCGCTTTGCGCGTGGCGCAGCACGGCCATCATCACGTCAGGCCCGGCGTTATAGAGCGACGGCTTGAGCGAGAGGGTCGGCGAGCCGGGCAGCGCGGGCGCGATGCCGGACCAGGTCTTGCGGGTGCGCAGCGCGTCCGAGCACAGCACCTCATCGGGGACATACCCGCGCGAAGCCAGCCAGGTCCCCAGATCCGCAGCCGCGGCCTTGCCGCGCTCATTGAGCGGGCGGTCGTGGTCGGACATGGTGGGGTCGTCCCAGCTGGACTTGGCGTGGCGCGTCAGAATCAGGCGCTTGGTCATACGTGGAACTGGCTCATGTGATACTGGGATTGGGACTGCATTCTTGCATGGCTTTGTGACGCGGGGCAAGCGCGCCTTGCGCCGCAGCCATTGCTGAGACACGCGTCTCCGGCGGGCGTGTCGAGATAGGCGTGACATGCAGCGGTGTCATAGCCGTCCCTGCCCAGCGCGTTGACGGGGCAGGCGGTCCGGCAGGGTTGGGCCACGCAGGTGTCGCAGGGGTTCCGGCTGTCGGGCAGGGACAGCGGGAAGGGCAGGGCCAGCGCGCCGCGGAATGATACCCACAGGCCCGCGTCGGCGTGGACCAGCATGCCGACCGGGCTTTGCCACACAGACCCTGAGTCGCGCGCCCAACGCAGGAAGGGCGGATAGGGCGGGCCGTCCGAGGGGAACAGCGCCGTGCCGCCGAATCGTCCGGCCAGTGCGGAGAGGGTGCGGTGTGACCAGCGGTCGACGGGATCGGGCGTGCGGTCTTGCCATTCGGGCGAGGCTTGCAGCCGGTCCCACCAGACCGCGCCGCCCTGCGGGCCGATCAGGACCAGCGCGCAGGCGTCGGGCGGGCAAAAGCCGGGGTCGGGCCGGGTCACGGCGAGCGCGACCAGACCCTCGGCGTCGAGCGCGCTTAGAAGCTCACTCTTCGTGTCCACGGGGGTCACGCGCGGCGTGGTCGAGCGGATGATCGACCCGGCGCCATGCTCGGTGAACAGTTCCAGCAGGCAGGCGTTGGGCACCCGGCCATCCAGAATGACCACCGCCCGGACGCCCGCTTCCAGCGCGTCCAGCGCGGTTTCGGTCTTGGGGATCATGCCCCCGGCGATGCTGCCATCGGCGATCATCGCGCGGACCTGATCGGGGTGGATCTCGGTCAACACATTGCCAGCGGCGTCCTTGACGCCCGACACATCAGTCAGCAGCAGCAGGCGATCGGCCTTGAGCGCGCCGGCAATCGCCCCGGCAGCGGTGTCGCCGTTGACGTTGAAGGTTTCGTTCGCGCTCATCCCCGTGGCGACGGGGGCGGCGACGGGGATGATCCCGGCGTTGAACAGATCGCGCAGCACCTGCACATTCATCTCGACCGGGCGCCCGACAAAGCCCAGTTCGGGGTCGTCGGCAACGCAGACCATCAGGTCGTCATCCTTGCCCGACAGACCCACCGCGCGGCCGCCCTCATCCATGATCGCCTGCACGATGCGTTTGTTGACCAGCCCGGTCAGCACCATCTCGACCACTTCAACCGTGGCCTTGTCGGTCACGCGCTTGCCGCGCACGAATTCCGATTTGATGCCCAGACGGCCCAGCAGGTCGTTGATCATCGGCCCGCCGCCATGCACGACGACCGGGTTCAGACCGACCTGACGCATGAGCACGATGTCACGGGCGAATTCCGCCATGGCGTCTTCGTCGCCCATCGCGTTGCCGCCAAATTTGACGACCACGACGGCACCCGAAAAGCGCTGAAGATAGGGCAGGGCCTCGGACAGGGTCCGGGCGATGGCTTTCCAGTCGCGATTCATGTTCTGATTTCTCATGGACATTACTGCATTGTGGCGATGAGCGCGCGAAGCGTTTCGACACCCTCACCTTTTTCCGACGAGGTGACAAGCAGCTCGGGAAACGCCGCCGGGTGTTTGGCCAGCGCTGTGCGGACCTGCGCCAGCGTCTGTTCCTGCTGCGCCAGACCGATCTTGTCGGCCTTGGTCAGCACCACCTGAAACGGCACGGCGGATTTGTTCAGAAGGTCGAGGATTTCTTCATCCACCTTCTTCACCCCGTGGCGCATGTCGATCAGCACAAAGGCCCGGCGCAGGGTCGAGCGGCCCGCCAGATAGCTTTTGAGCAGCGCCTGCCATTGGCGCACCACGGCGACCGGGGCTTCGGCAAAGCCATAGCCCGGCAGATCGACCAGATAGAGCTTTTCGCCCACGTCGAAGAAGTTGATCTCCTGCGTGCGGCCCGGCGTGTTCGAGGTCCGCGCCAGCGACTTGCGCCCGGTCAGGGCGTTGATCAGGCTGGATTTGCCGACGTTCGAGCGCCCGGCAAAGCAGATCTCGAGCCGGTCGGCGGGGGGCAGCCCCTCCATCGAGACGACGCCTTTGACGAAATCCACCGGCCCGGCAAACAGCTTGCGGCCGATTTCGGCGGTTTCCGCGCTGGGGGTTTCGGTCAGGGGAAACGGGAGGGAGGTCATGCGTGAAGCTCCATCTGATCGCCAAGCGTCACGGTGCCCGAGGCAACGACGCTGGCATAAACGCCAAGATCCTGATGGCCCCAGCCCGCGCGCAGCGCGGCGAGCGTGTCGCCGTCGGCGGTGCCGGTCTCAGGGTCATAGGTGGTGGCAACGCAGCGCGTGATGCGCTCTTCGACGCGAAGGCGCGCGCTGCCAAGGGTGAAGTCGCGGCCGATCAGGTCGAACTCCTGCCAGGCGGGCATCTCGTCCAGCCACAGGTTACCGCGGAAGCGGTGGATCGACAGATCCTGCCCCATGCTCTCGGCCAGTGCCTTGAGCGAGGCAAGGTTAAGCACCGCGATCCACGGGTCGGGCACATCGGTCATCGCGCCGCCGTCCTGCCGCGCGACCAGCCGGTCGGGGGCGGGGCGCGCCGCGGGCCAGAGCGGGCGCAGCCAGTCGACCAGCGCCGCGCCATCGTCGGGCAGGGTGCCCGTGAACAGCTCTTGCGCGGGGTGCGACAGGTGGATCACGCGGGTTTCTTCGTCGAACTCGGCGCGGATCGCCTGCAGCGTTCCCGCCGCCGCGCCGCGCACGAAGTTCATCTTGGCCATCCAGCCCTCTGGCGCGCCGTCGAACTTGGCGCTTTGCGTGGCCACGGCCCAGACCCGGTCAAAGGGCATCGGGCGGCCCTGCGAAAGGACCGCCCGGTTGAGCATCTGGAACCCGGCGGATTTCACCGGGTGCCTGACGATATGCGCAAGCCGCGCGCCGCTCACTTGGGTTTGCTGCCCTTTGGCAGCCGAACCGAGGCGCGGATATTGCCGAAGATATCCGGCTTGGACCCATGCGCGCGCATGATGAAATACTGCTGCGTGAAGGTGATCACGTTGTTGCCGATCCAGTACATCAGCAGGCCCGAGGCAAAGCCGCCCATGACGAACATGAAGATCCACGGCATCCAGTTGAAGATCGTCGCCTGCATCGGATCGGCCGGGGCCGGGTTCAGACGCATCTGGAACCACATCGAGGCGCCAAAGAGCAGCGGCAGCAGGCCCAGGAACACCGTGGCCATCAGGCTACCCGTCTCAGGGGCTGCCCAGGGCAGGGCACCAAACAGGTTGAACAGCGACGTCGGATCGGGTGCGGACAGGTCGTTGAACACCCAGAACCACGGCGCATGTCGCAATTCGATGGTGACGAAGATCACCTTGTAGAGCGAGAAGAAGATCGGGATCTGCAACAGGATCGGCAGACAACCGGCGGCAGGGTTAACCTTTTTCTCACGGTAGAGCTTCATCATCTCTTGCTGAAGCTTCTGGCGGTCGTCGCCTGCACGATCTTTGAGGGCGGCCATTTCCGGCTGCAACTCTTTCATGCGCGCCATCGAGACGTAGGATTTCCACGCCAGCGGCAGCAGGACCGCTTTCAGCGTCAGGGTCAGTGCCAGAATGGCCCAGCCCATGTTGCCGATCAGGCCATGATAGAAGTTCAGCACGCGGAAGATCGGGCGGGTCAGGAAAAAGAACCAGCCCCAGTCGATCGCATCGGTGAAACGCTCGATGTTGTCGTCGTTCTGGTAGTGGTTCAGAACGGCAAATTCCTTGGCGCCGGTGAACAGCATGGACGAGGCACTGGCGGTTTCACCGGGTTGCACGGTCACGGTGGGCTGGCGCAGGCTGGCCTGATAGATGTCAGCGCCGGGCACATACTGGGCCACGCTGGTCACTGGCTGACCGGGCGCGCCGACCAGCGTCGCCATGAAGTATTTCGACGTGAAGCCGATCCAGCCGTTGGTGGTGGCGGTGGTTTCATGCGTCGGGATGCGTTCGCTCTGGCTGACCGGATAGTCCACCATGTCGCCGTAATCGGCTTCCAGCAGCGCACCGTCGGTCATCTGCACGAGACCTTCATGCGAGATATAGTAGCCCTGAATGTCCGACGGGACGCCATGCTGCGCGATCAGCGAATACGGGTCCAGCGACACAGCCGTGTCCGAGGTGTTCGTGATCTCTTGCGCGACGGTGAACATGTAATCGGCATCGACGCTGATCACGCGGGTAAAGTTCAGGCCCGCGCCGTTGTCCCATTGCAGGGTGACGGGGGTTTCCAGCGTCAGGGCGTTGTTGCCGACCTGCTGCCACGGCGTCGCCGGACCGGGAACCAGATCGTAATCCAGCGCACCGCGCGGGCTCCAGCCGAAGAAGGCATAGAACGGGTGGCGGTTGCCGCCGTTGGGGTTCAGCAGGTGAACCAGATCGCTCTCGGGATCGACGGTTTCGGTGTAATCGCGCAGGCGGATATCGTCAAAGCGACCGCCGGTGACGGCAATCGAACCGGCCAGCCGCGGGGTGTCGATCTCGATCCGCGCGGTTTCGGCCAGCGGTTCGGCCACGGCCACACCATCAGCCCCCAGTGCCGGGGTTGCCGCCGGGGGCGGCAGCAATTCGGACTGGGCAACGGTGTCACCGGGCTGCGGTTCGGCCGGCGGGAACAGGGCAAACCAACCCATGATCACCGCGAGGCTGAGGGCGAAAGCAAGGATCAGGTTCTTTGTTTGATCGTCCATCAGGTCTTTCCGGGCACGATTTCAATGTTGCGAGGGTTCAACAGACCTTGCCCGGAAAGGTCAAGCGGATTCCCCGCCCAAGCGCCGGGATGCAGCCATTCGTCGCTGTCGTTTGCGTGAGAGTGGCCTACGATGGACCGGTTGCGCCACAGCCTGCGCCGCTGGGCGGGGCAGGGCCAGGCGGTGCGGTCACCGGGCAGGGTGCGGGCCTTCGTCGGCGCGCTTTTGGCCCATGGCGGGCGCGGCGCGAACGGCCTGCGCTAGTCGGCGGCGGCGCCAAGCGCGGGCGCGCCGGTGGTGATGTCGCTGGCGCAGCTGGCGGGGGGCGTTACCGGTGGCGCAAGCGCAGCGCCAGCAGGGGCTGCGCCGGGTTCGCCCTTGGCAAGTGCCTGATCATGGGCGACGATCCAGTCGACCAGTTCTTCGGCGGGCATCGGGCGCGCGATACTGAAGCCCTGCAGATGGTCGCAACCCAGCTGCGCCAGTGTCACGTGCTCATCCGGATGCTCGACGCCTTCGGCCAGTGTGCTCAGCCCCAGTTGCGCCGCCATCGACAGGATTGCCGCGACCATGCGCTGCTGTTCGGGATCGCGGTGCAGGTTGGTCACGAAACTGCGGTCGATCTTGATGCGACCCACGGCGAACCGCCGGATCGCGGTGATCGAGGCATTGCCGGTGCCAAAGTCGTCCAGATCAATCCCGCAGCCCATGCCTGAAAGCCGGGCGATGGTACGCACGGCGATGTCATCATCGTGCCGTGTGACCACGGTTTCCAGAATTTCCAGCGCCAGCCGCTCGGGTTTCAGGTCATGGCGGTCCAGTTCCCAGGCGATTTCGTCAGCCAGTCGGGGATTGCGCAGCTCTTGCGCCGACAGGTTGACCGAGACGCAGGGCACCGACAATCCGGCCTTGTCCAGCGCAGCCAGCGTGTTGAGCGCGTCGCGCAGCATGACCTCGGCCAGCCGGGGCGACAGGCCGGCCGCTTCGATCTGGGGAAGAAAGTCAGCCGGTGAGAGCACGCCTTTTTGCGGGTGATGCCAGCGGGCGAGCGCCTCAAGCCCGCTGATGGCACTGTTGTCGGTGCGGATCTGCGGCTGGAAATGCGCCCGGATCTCGCCCGAGTCGAGCGCGCGCCGCAGCGTGGCGATGCGGTCGCCGCTGAGCGATGCGGGGAAATCCACCACGGAATAGCTGCTCAACGCGCCCGGGCCGCTGCGCAACGCCTTGTCCGCCGCCGATTCTGCCGCCTGCAGCATGTCGATTCCGTTAAGCTGCGCCGCGCGCGGTGACAGCGAAAAGCCGATCGACACGCTGGGCCAGACCGTCACGCCGTTCAGCGTGACCGGGGCTGCCAGTTGCGATTGTGCGCGCTGCGCCACCGCCATGACGGCGCCAAGGTCCAGCCCGCGATGCGGAAAAAGCGCAACGCCGAACCCGTCCGGGTGCAGCGCGCAGATGAGATCCTGTGCGCGCAGGGCATCGGCGAGTCGCGCGGCAAGGGTTTCGGTCAACTGCTGAAACCCGCTGTCGCCATGATGCTGGCGCAGCCGCTCTGCACCATCCAGCCGAAGCGCCAGCGCCGCCCCGTTGATCCCGGCCCTTGGCATCAGTTGCGCCTGCACGGCCTCGCGTGTGGTGATCCGGGCAAGGCCGGGGCTTTCGGCCACCACAGCGGCATCGCCTGTTGCCCGCAAGGCAGACCACACAAACACGCCCTGCACCCCAACCACCAGAGCGACACCCCACCAGGGCATGTCAGCGGCCCGGGCCACGAGCATCAACGTGACGGTCGGGATCAGCGCCAGAGCCCAAAGGCGGCGCAGGGCGGCATAGTGCTGCGTGCGTAGGGCCGATTCTCTGGTCATCCTGCGTCCTTCCGATGGCCTTTGCCCGAGTCCGGGCGATTGGCAGCATCAGCTTTCGCGCAAAGGATGAGCCAAAGCTTAACGCAGGCTCGGAATCTCGCTCAAATTGTCCGGGTCAGGCGCAGCGGCGTCGGGCCAGAGGTTGGCAAAGTCAAACAATGCCGGATCGGCCAGATGCGACGGGCGCACGTTCATCAATGCGCGGAACATGATGTTGCGGCGGCCCGGCGTGCGGCGCTCCCACTCGTCGAGAATACCCTTGACCTGCACCCTTTGCAGCCCGTCCTGCGAGCCGCACAGGTCGCAGGGGATCACCGGATAGTTCATCGCGCGGGCGAATTTCTCGCAATCGGACTCGGCCACCAGCGCCAGCGGGCGCAGCAGGGTCAGATCGCCATCTTCATTCACCAGCTTGGGCGGCATGGTTGCCAGCCGTCCGCCATGGAACAGGTTCATGAAAAAGGTTTCCAGAATATCGTCGCGGTGATGGCCCAGCACCACAGCCGAGCAGCCCTCTTCGCGCGCCACCCGGTACAGGTTGCCACGGCGCAGGCGCGAGCACAGGCTGCAATAGGTCCGGCCCTGCGGGATCTTGTCGACGACAACGGAATAGGTGTCTTTGTATTCGATCCGGTGCGGTACGCCCATCCTGGTCAGGAATTCGGGCAGGACGGTCGCCGGAAAGCCGGGCTGGCCCTGATCCAGATTGCAGGCCAGCAGGTCGACCGGCAGCAAGCCGCGCCATTTCAGCTCGTGCAGGATGGCGAGCAGGGTGTAGCTGTCCTTGCCGCCCGACAGACACACCAGCCAGCGGTCGCCGGGGCGGATCATGCCATAGGTGTCCATCGCCTCGCGCACCTGCTGCACCAGCCGTTTGCGCAGCTTGCGGAACTCGGTCGATTTGGGCGCGCCGTGGAACAGCGGGTGGATGTCGTCTTGATCGTCGAGCATGGGCGGATCTCCTGCCCCGAGGCATAGGGGGATGCGCGGCGCGCCGTCAAGGCGCTGTGGGGTCAGCGGTGGTGGGCGTCGTGCTCGGGGTCGGTACCGGGCACCGGGTCATAGCCCTGCCCGCCCCAGGGCTGACAGCGGGCAAGGCGCTTGGCGGTTAACCATGTGCCGCGCAGCGCGCCGTGATGCTTCAGGGCCTCCATCGCATACGCGGAGCACGTGGGCTGAAACCGGCACCCGTGCCCGACCCAGGGACTGAGCAGCAACCGGTAGGCGCGCACCGGCAGTGAAACGATCCAGGCGGCGGGGGTCATGCGGGGCGTGTCACACATCGGGCGATCCTTTGGGCTGCGCTGGATGTGGGGCGCCTGGCGCCGCCGCGCAAGGGTGGTCAGCCCAGCCGCGCCGCGAGGTCGGTGATCTGCGACGGGGCGAAGACGGCGATGCCGTGGCGGATGAGGTGCTCGGCCACCACCCCGCGGCCTGCGATGCGGGTGCCGTCATGACGGCCGGCATAGATCTGAAGCGAACCGCACGAGGGGCTGGCGTCGGTCAAAAGCGCGAAGGTGCAGCCGTGTGCAAGGGCCGTGCGCAGGGCGATCTCGGCACCGCGGACAAAGGCACGGGTTACATCAGCGCCTTGATCGGTGCGGATGCTGCCCGTGCCATCAAGAACCTGCGCGGCTGTCACGCCGGGGGCAAGTTCTGCGGGCGGGCGCGGGGTTGGCAGACCGGCGGCGACTTCGGGGCAGAGGGGGACGAGCCGACCCTCGGCCTGCCATCGGGTGAGCAGGGCGTCGGTCAGGGTCTTGGCGCGACCGTCATAGCGCACGGGCGCGCCCATCAGGCAGGCGCTGATCAGGATGCGGGACATCTGCGCAGTTTAGGCGGCGATGCTGGCGCGGTAAAGGCGGGGCGGCGCGCGACCCCATCGAGGGGTCGCGCGCCGCTCGGGGGCGCTGCCCCCGCCGGGCCGTTCCGGCCCGCCCCCGGGATATTTAGAGAGCAAAGAAAGCGCGGTTAACGAACCGTTAACGCCGCATTTTCTGTCTGAAAATATCCTCGGGGGGTGGATGGCGCGGGACGCGCCAGAGGGGGGCAGAAGGCCCCCTGCACCGGGTCAGCCGTGAAGGCGGCTGAGGGCGCTGTGCAGATCGCGTTGCAGCGCCGCGTAGTCGCTTGCAATCGTGGCCTGAGGTTTGCCGACCAGGACGTAATCCCAGCCGCTCAGCCCGCGATCGGTGAGGATTTCCCGTGCCAAAGCCCGCAAGCGGCGTTTGGCACGGTTGCGGGCGACGGCGTTGCCGATCTTCTTCGAGCAGGTGAACCCGACGCGCACACCCTCGCCCGGCTCGCCCGCCTCGCGCTGGCGCGCTTGCAGCAGGAAACCCGCCACGGCAGCGCGGCGGGCTCGGGCGGCGGCGAGGAAATCGCTGCGTTTGGTCAGCACCGTCAGGCGTGACAAAGCCGCCGGTGCTGCCCGGTCTCCAGCCTCAGGGCTGGTCAGGGGCGCGTCCGGCGGTGTCATACCTGCGACAGGCGCGTGCAGGCCTTAGGCCGACAGGCGCTTGCGGCCAGCCGAACGGCGTGCGTTCAGGATCTTCTGGCCGGCTTTGGTGGCCATGCGCGAACGGAAGCCGTGGCGCTTTTTGCGAACCAGGTTCGAAGGCTGGAAGGTGCGTTTCATTGCGCAAGTCCTTATTTGGTATCTGGTTGCCCGACTCCAACCCGTGGGAGTCGAGGGCTTATCATTCTGAAGGCCGGGCAATAGCCAAGCCGGGCGGGCAAGTCAATCGACGCCGGGGCGGATTCGGAAAAAGACGCACGGCGCTTGACCTTTCTTAACGCCTTTCGCTGGATGGCGCCATGACCCTGCTGGCCGCAAAACACCCGTTTCGCCTGCCTGTCGTGGTGCATGCGGGGTCTGGCGTTGTTGAAATCCTCGGCGTTGCCCGGCTGTCCATGGCGGGCGGTGGTTGCGGTTCGACGTGGGGACTGCCACCTAGGTGTAACGAAGCGCTGTGCCGGGTCGTCCTGCCCATGGCCCGCACCGGAGATCCAAGATGCCCCCGACCCTGCGCCGCTGGCTTCCGTTGATCATCATCGCAACCGGCGCGGTGCTGGGTCTCGTGCTGCTGCGCGACCGGCTGAGCTTTGAGTCGCTGGCCGAGAACCATGACGCGCTGCTGGCCTATGGTGCTGCGAATCCGCTGCTGACCCCGGCGCTGTTCATCGCGGCCTATGTGGTGGTTGTCGCTTTCTCGATCCCCGGGGCGATCTGGGTCACGCTGACCGGCGGGTTCCTGTTCGGGGTGTTTCCCGGCGTGCTCTATAATGTCAGCGGGGCGACGCTGGGCGCACTGCTATTGTTCCTCGCTGTCCGCGCCGGCTTTGGCGAACGGTTGCGGGCGCGCATCGATGCGGGTGACGGGGCGGTGCGGCGGCTCAGCGATGGCATCCGCGCCAATGAGGTGCCGGTGCTGCTGTCGATGCGGCTGATACCGGCAGTGCCCTTTTTCGTCGCCAATCTGATCCCGGCTTTTCTGGGGGTCGCGGTCTGGCGGTTTGTCTGGACCACGCTGCTTGGCATTCTGCCGGGCGCGCTGGTCTATACCTGGGTCGGTGCCGGGCTGGGCGAAGTTTTCGCGCGCGGCGAGACGCCTGATCTGGGTGTCATCTTCGAGCCTTATATCCTGGGGCCATTGCTGGGGCTGGCGGCACTGTCGCTGCTGCCTGTTGTGTTGAAAAAACTGCGGAGAGCTTGAGATGAGCATTCTGGAAACCGACATCTGTGTGATCGGCGCGGGCTCGGGCGGGTTGTCGGTGGCCTCGGGTGCTGTGCAGATGGGCGCGCGGGTGGTGCTGGTCGAAGGCCACAAGATGGGCGGCGACTGCCTGAACTATGGCTGTGTGCCGTCAAAGGCGCTGCTGGCCGCAGGCAAGGCCGCTGCCGCGCACCGCACCAACGGGCCGGGCGTGGCGGCCGATGAGCCCGAGGTGAGCTTTGCCGCCGCCAAGGACCACGTGTCGCGGGTGATCGCCGCCATCGCGCCGCATGATCTCGCAGGAACGCTTCGAGGGGCTGGGCGTGACGGTCATCCGTGATTGGGCCCGCTTCACCGGCCCGCGCGAGATCGAGGCGGGCGGCAAGCGCATCCGCGCGCGGCGTTTTGTCATTGCCACCGGCTCGCGTCCGCTGATCCCGCCGATCAAGGGGCTGGACGCGGTGCCGTATTTCACCAACGAGACGATCTTCGATCTGCGCCAGCCGCCGGGCCATCTGCTGATCATCGGTGGCGGGCCCATCGGGCTGGAAATGGCGCAGGCGCATCGGCGGCTGGGCAGCAAGGTGACGGTGATCGAGGGGGCGCGCGCCTTGGGCCGCGATGATCCCGAAGCCGCAGCGATAGTGCTGGCCAAGCTGCGCGCCGAGGGGGTCGATATTGTCGAAGAGGCCAAGGTCGAGCGGGTCGGCGGACGCTCGGGCGCGCTGGAGGTGCGGGTTGCGGGGGGCACGATCTTTGTTGGCACGCATCTGCTGGTGGCGGTGGGGCGCTCGCCGTCGCTCGAGCGGCTGAACCTTGAGGCGGCGGGCGTGCTGACCAACCGCGCGGGGGTGCAGGTGGACGACCGGCTGCGCAGTTCGAACCGCCGGGTTTATGCCATCGGTGATGCGGCGGGGCGCGGGCAGTTCACCCATCTGGCGGGCTATCACGCCGGGCTGATCATCCGCCCGATGCTGTTCGGTCTGCCCGGAAAGGCGCGCGGCGACCATATCCCGCGCGTGACCTTCACCGACCCCGAACTGGCGCAGGTCGGCCTGACCGAAGCCGAGGCGCGCGAGAAGCACGGGCCAGCGGTGCAGGTCTTGCGGCTGGATTTCGACGCCAGCGACCGCGCGCAGGCCGAGGGCAAGACGGTCGGGCTGATCAAGGTGATGGCGCTCAAAGGCCGGCCCATCGGGGCCACGATTGTGGGTCCCGGCGCGGGTGAGCAGATCGCGCTGTGGTCGCTGATGCTGGCCAATCGCCTCAAGCTGAGCGCCATGGCTGCAACCGTTCTGCCCTATCCGACGATGGCAGAGCTTTCCAAACGCGCATCATCGGCTTATTTTACCCCCAAACTCTTTGATAATCCTTTGATCAAGCGGGTGGTTCGGGCTGTGCAGTATTGGGTGCCCTGACTTTCTCTGCCAACTGGGACGGGTATGTTCTTTCGAACGCTTTCAGGCCGTTTCCTGCTGCTGACACTGCTCTTCGTGCTGTTGGCCGAGGTGCTTATCTTCGTGCCCTCCGTTGCCCGGTTTCGCGAAGATTACCTGCTGACCCGCCTTGAGCGGGCGCAGATCGCATCGCTGGCGTTGCTGGCTTCGGATGGCAGTATCAGCGACAAACTGGCCGAAGAGCTGCTCAACACCGCCGGGGTCTATAACGTCGTGCTGCGGCGCGATGCGGTGCGCGAACTGGTGCTGTCCTCGCAGGTGCCGGGGCCGGTGTCGGCGACCTATGATCTGCGCGCGCCGCCGATCTGGACGCTGATGCGCGACGGGCTGGCGGCGATGTTCATCCCTGACAACACGGTAATCCGGCTGATCGGCGACCCGGTGCAGGAAGCGGGGCTGCTGATCGAAGTCACGATGAACGCGGGGCCGTTGCGCGGTTCGCTGCGCGACTATGCGCTGCGTATCCTGTTCTTGTCGCTGATCATCACCCTGGCCACCGCGGCGTTGCTGTTCTTCTCGGTACAACGCTTGATCGTGACGCCCATCCGGCGCGTCATTGCCTCGATGGCGGCCTATGCCAAGGCGCCCGAGGATGCGCGGTCGATCATTGATCCCAACAGCCGCGTGACCGAGTTGCGCGAGGCCGAAGAGGCTTTGCAGCATCTGCAGACCGATCTGGCTCAGGCGCTGCGGCAAAAGGAACGGCTGGCGCAGCTGGGCGGTGCGGTGGCGCGCATCAGCCACGATCTGCGCAACATCCTGTCCACGGCGTCGTTGCTGGCTGACCGGATCGAAAGCTCAAGCGATCCTGCGGTGGCCCGCGCTGCGCCCAAGCTGCTCAACTCCCTGTCGCGGGCGATCAGCCTGTGCGAGAGCACGCTGGCTTTCGGTAAGGCCGAAGAGCCGTCGCCCCGGCTCAGCCAGTTCGCGCTGCGGCCAATGGTTGAGGAACTGATCGAAAGCGAGCGCATGGCGGCGGGTGAGGCCAGCGATGCGGTCGAGTTTCTTGTCGATGTCCCTGCCACGATGATGCTGCGCGCTGATCCCGAGCAGTTGTTCCGCGTGCTGACCAATCTGGTGCGCAACGCGCGTCAGGCGATCGAAGCCACACGCAAGCCCGGCTCGATCGAGGTGACCGCGCGGGAGACCGACACGACCACGGCGATTCGGGTGATCGACACGGGCCCCGGCTTGCCGCAGCGTGCCAAAGAGAACCTGTTCGCGGCCTTTCAGGGCGGCGCGCGCAAGGGCGGCACCGGTCTGGGACTGGTCATTGCGGCCGAGCTGGTGCGCGGTCATGGCGGCAAACTGGAGCTGATACGCAGTGACGAAGACGGCACCGAGTTCCGGCTTTCGCTGCCTCTTGGCGGCTGAAAAAAGGTGTGAAGAAAAGCGCAGATACCCCCTTGCGCTGCCCGGCGGTGGACGCTAAATCACGCCACACAGTGCACCCGTAGCTCAGCTGGATAGAGCATCAGACTACGAATCTGAGGGTCGGGCGTTCGAATCGCTCCGGGTGCACCACTTTCCTTTTCTTATCGTAAGACAGACGGCTTTACGCCGTCTTTGGCCGTTGTCCTGGCGTTGGCGGGTGATCGCGCGCTGTGGTTTTGGCCGAATTGGCGGGCAAGGTGGGTGCAATCGGTCAGGCGGATTTCGAGGTGTGTCTTCATCTTGTTTCAATGCCTGCCGTTCTTTGAATACTAATGAGCCGCCGCGACTATTTAGACTTTCGCCTGAAAGCGCGCCCAAAAAGCCGGTATAAAAAGCCGATAAAAAATATCCAAAAAGCGGAGCCGGTGCTGGCGCCGTTGGAAAAGCATGTCCGTTTGCTGAGGGGTTTTTTCTTTACGTTACGTAAACTCTGGCGAATCGATCAGGTCGTCAGGCCCAACCCAAAGGGCATTACCTCCTGAAGCGGGAGGCTTTTCTGAGTCGCGGCTTTCGGGCGAGTTGGAAAGGGTGCCATCAGGCTTTTGCGGAATGAACGCAGAATCTTCGTCGTTGAAGTAAAATAGCTACAAATATATGCGACATGGTTGAGGCCGCCATCTTATTGCCATAGTGAGACTTGTTATTGTCAAACTAGTCCCGGTTTTACTTGACCGGTGCAGAGGGTTGCACTTACAACTAGTATCAAAAGGATACTTAACTTGGAGCACCTTAGAAATGCGGACCGCCACATATCATGAGCCCTCTGCGGAGGCTGATTATGTAGGTTTCCAAGAAGCGCGTCGCATCATCGAGCTTGAACTGGAGTTCGAGCGGGCCGTAGCAAAGAACCGGGATCTGGCCCTGTTCCGCCGAAATGCGGCAACGTGGGAGATGCTTCTGGCCGCACTTGCTGCCGGCGATGACGACCGGATCGGGGTGTATGATCTGGTTGAATCGGTGACGTCGACGGGTCTTGGCAGCTCAGCCTTGCTGCGCTTCGTGCGCGATCGCCGGGACGATGGTCTTTTCGTTTTCGGCGCCGATCCGAAAAAGAAAAGCAAGCATCGGATCAGTCTGAATGACGACCTTGCCGAAGCGGCGCTGGCGCTGCTTGAGCAACGCAATCAGGCGTTGCGCAAGGCGACGCTGGAAACGGCCAACGCGCCGGTGCCGTTCCAGTCTGAAGGCCGTCTGCTGCGGGCTGCTGGCCGCCGTGACTAGACTGTGGAACGCGCGATCAACAGGGCCGGTGCCGCAGCAAGCGACACCGGCCTTTTTCGTTGTCGCAGGGGTCGGCGAACTTGTGCCACGCCAAACGCTAATCGGCGATCAAGGTGCAGGCAGTGGTTGCGCAAAGCCTTTTTCTGAGGGTAGCATAAGAGCCTTGTAGTGAAGAGTTTGACTGCGTGAGGCAAAGCATGACACACGGATTGCTTGCACAGCTGAGACGAGCGGTGCGCCAACTGGAACACGATATGGGCTTGGCGCGATATTCTGAATGCGAGCGCGACATTGTGTGCTTCGGTCAGGATTTCCCGTCAGAGGCGAGCTTCGATGTCCGAAATTTGCTCGCGGACGAATCGATGCGGAACTATTCGCGTCCGACCATCTTTCGCGGCCTCAAGACGCTGGTCGATGACCAGATCATCGAGAAGGTCGGTGGACCGCGAAGCGGGGTCTACAGGATCGTGCGGCGTCCAGTGCCTAGGGGCGCAACCGTTGCATCCGAAAGAATACCATCAACATCAAGAGCAGGGTAAGCAGCCCGATGTTGTCGCCTATGACATGGGTGACGGTCGTTGGTAGCAGCAGATCCGAATACAGGTTGTCGCCCGGCAACAGAATCAACCCGGTCGCGTTCACCAGTGACGCCAGCAACCCGGCGGTGAGCAGATCTCGGTAAAGCTTGCCATCCCTGCGCTGTGCGACGAAAAACGCGCCCCGTCCGCACAGGGCCAGAATGGCAAACGCCACATAGGCTGCGAATGCTGACACCAGCATCTGCGGAATCGCGTCAAAGGACAGGCTCTTGCCGTAGACCAGCTGCGTTGTGAGAAGCTGCGCCAGGAACACGGCAGGCACTGCCTTTTCCCGGTAGAACCAGATCGCAATCACCCGGACGCCATGTGGCAGGTAGCACAGGCTGCCTTGCTGCGCGGCCTCGGGCACGAGCATCGCCTGTATCGGCATCAGCACCTCGGACACCACGATGGCGGCTGCGACATAGCACAGCACGATTTCGGCAATGGTTTTCAGCTTCAACACTTGCAAGCCCTTCTGCGCATCACGCCTTGCCATCCATGATTCAGCGCGCTCTTTTAGCGCGAAAATCGCCCGGTAATTTGCGGTGTTGGTGGCTGGGGCGTGCGAAGCGCCTGGCTGAACAACGATGACCGCGCTGGCACAGCGATCACGTTCGCTTAGGAATGCAACCAGATCTGGCCAAAATCCACCGAAAAGTGACGTTCATCGGCGCGCCCCGCTCAGTCGCGCCGCTGTTTATACTGGTAACGATAGCCGTACCCGTAACCATAGCCGTACCCGTAGCCATACCCTGCCTTGGCCTTTCTGGGGTCAAAGCCGTTCAGGATGGCGCCGTTCATCTTCGAGCCAGCGGCTTCGAAGGCCTTCAGCGCCGCCGAGATTTCACCGGGCAGCGTGACAACGTGACGCGCGACAAGAATCGTGGTGCCGACCGAATGGCTGACGATAACCGGATCGGTCACGGCAAGGATGGGCGGGCAGTCAAAGACCGACAGGTCAAAGTAGCTGTCCAGTGTCGTCACCAGCGTCGCAAGGTTGTTGCGCATCAGCAGTTCTGACGGGTTGGGCGGGTATTTCCCGGTTGGCAGGAAATAGAGGTTCTCTACCGGGCCGCGCACGAGGCAGCTTTCGAGATCGGCATCACCGGCCAGAATATCCGCCAGACCCGGCCGGTTGCGCTCGACACCGAAATAGCGCCGCAGGTTGCCGCGCCGCAGGTCGGCGTCGATCAGACAGATGCGCTGCCCCGCCTGCGCGGCAATCACCGCGAGGTTGACGGCGGTAAAGCTTTTGCCAGCTTCAGGGTGCGTACTGGTGATGGCCAGAGACCGGCTCTTCGCGTCCAGCATGCCGAAATGCAGGCTGGTGCGCAGCGAGCGGAAGGCCTCGACGGCCAGATCGGTGGGTTCGGTGATGGCAAGAACGCCAAGCGAATCGCGTCGGTTGCCGTGGGTGTCGCCCTTGGCCGAGTAGCTGATGGTCGCAAAGACCGGCAGGCCGAGCTTCTCGATGTCCGAGGCGTCCTGAACGCCCTTGTGCATCCAGTTGCGCACCAGAACGACGCCAACGCCGAGTGCCAGACCCAGAATCAGCGACACGATCAGCACGCGCGCCTTGCTGGGGGCAATCGGGAAGCGCCCGGCGGCGGCCGAATCGACAATGCGCACGTTGCCGACCGTGCTGGCGCGGAGGACTTCGACTTCCTGCTGCCGGGTCAGCAGCTCGGTGTAGATCCGCTGCGCCAGCTCGACGTTGCGGCTGAGGTTGAGGATCTCGCGCTGGGTTTCCGGCAGATCGCCGGCCTGCGACCGCAGATCCGCCAGACGCAATTCCAGGCGCTGGCGGTCTTCAAGCAACTGGCGATAGACCGGATGGCTGGTGGTGTAGCGCTGGCTGACTTCATCCTCCTGACGCTGCAACTCGGCCAGCTGGCTTTCGACCGTGTTGATCTGCGTCAGGATGTTTTGCGTTTCAAAGGTCAGGTCGATGGCGACCTGACGCTGGCGGTAATTGTTGAGCGCGGCCTCGGCCTCGCGCAGCGTCGATTCGGCTTGGGGCAGTTGGGTGTTGATGAAATCAAGGCTGCTTTGCGCTTCGGCGGCGCTGCGCGAGATGTTCTGCTGCACATAGGATTGCGTCACCGCGTTCAGGATACGAACGTTCTCGCCGCGGTTGCCCCCCATGAACCGCACTTCAAGGATGCCTGAACCGCGGCCGCGTTCCGATACGGCAATCTGGGCGCGGATACTGTTGATGGCGGTCAGCTCGTCTATCTGCGAGATCACATACTGCCGCCCCGACCGTGCGTTGAGGCTGTCGACATGGATGGCGAAATTGTCTGCTTCCAGCGACAAAAGCGTGCCCACGGTGCCGGACACTTCCTGCCCGTCGGGCAGCGTCAGCGCATAGCCGTCGCCTGTCACTTCCAGCTCGATCTCCTGATTAAGCCAGCGCGGAGGGACAGACAGCAAGGCCAGGGTTAGCGAATCGCCAGAGCGCGCATAGCTCGACAGAAAGCCGATGTCGGGAATCGGCAGCGAATGGCGCGCAAGGATTTCGCCGATCAGGGGTGCTTTCACCGACGCCACGCGCCAATCAAGGTTCAGATCCGCCACCACGCGGCCAAGGACCATACGCGAGCGGAGCACCTCCATTTCGGTTGCGCTTTGGGGCGAATTGTCCACCAGATCCTGCATCGCCGAGGGCAGGGCGAGCTGCCCCGAGCGCTCTTCCAGCTGAAGCAGGGCGTCGGCCTGATAGGTGGGGGGCGTGCGCGCAAATTGAAAAGCACCGGCCATCAGCGCCAGCACCGCAAAGGTTGCGATGATGATCTTGCCCTTCCACGCCGTGAGGGCGATCTGCAGAAGGTCAATCTCGTCTTCGTCAATCGCCTGGGGTTCTTTGGCCATTGTCGGGTCTCATTTATGCTGTGGGTGCGCTAATAACACTGCGCTCTAAGGGGATATTCATGTAAGCGGTCCGACCCGTCGCCTGACGGCGTGTCAGCAGGTTTGACCGGCTGGGCCAGGATTTGCGGCCGACGGCGCCAGTTTGGCGGCCCAGTCTTGGGCACCGTCGTGGATCAAGAGAAAAACGGCTTCGTGGAAGTCTTTGGAGCGGCGATACGGATCAGCGATTCCCTTGGCGCCGCTCCATTGGTCAAAGAGGAAAACCTTGCCGGACAAAGCCGGTGCGGTACGGGCAATTTCAATCCTGTGGGCCGGTTCCATGACCAAGATCAGGTCATGGTCGCGACCCATCTCGAGGGTGAACCGGCGTGCCTGATGGCCGTCCAGCGAGACGCCACGCTTGGCGGCGACGCCAAAGGTTTCAGTGTCGGCGGGGTGGCCGACGACCGCGTGCAGACCGGCCGAGGTGACACTGATCTGAGCGCCACGCTGTTCGAGTTCAGCCCGCAAAAGCCGTTCGCCCAACGGCGAACGGCAAATATTGCCAACGCAGACCACAAGGACCGACTCGATCTTCATCCCGGCCGACCGATCAGTTCGTGATCGTGTCGATGGCATCGATAGCGCGGACCGACGGCAGCAAACGGGTGATGGTGTCGTTCCAGCGTTGCAGCGGCGAGCGGACGACATAGACCACATCGCCGGGTTCGAGCACAAAGCGCGTGCCCAGCAACAGTCCGGTGGGCGAACTGGTGTCGAGCTGGAACACCCGCGGGCGAGCCTCGGTCATGCGAAAGACGAAGATCCCGCGCATATCGGCACGCGGTGCGGCCAGACCGCCCAGCCGCGTTACGGCTTGTGTCAGTGTGACCGGCTCAAGCGACAGGTCGATCGCGTCCGGGCGCGCGACTTCACCCAGAAGATAGGCTTCCTGCGCCAGTCGGCGCGGGACGCTGACCACGTCGCCATTGCGCAGAACCGGGTTGTTCTGCACGATGCCTGCGCGCAGGAATCCTTGCACATCAACGGGATAGACCTGACCGCTGCGTTGGACGGTCACTGCCCGCAGGTCGGCTGTATCCGACGCGCCACCCGCGGCGTTGATCGCTTCGATCAGGGTGAGCGGAACGGTTGTCAGCGCCTGACGGTTGGGTGCGCTGACTTCGCCGGACACGACGACGCCTTGCGAGTTGAACGCCGCGACGCGGACATCGACCTGCGGGTCAGGGATGAAGCGGCTCAGGCGCTGGGTGAGATCGTCGCGAATCTGCTCGGGTGGGCGGCCGCGCGCGGTGACGGCACCGACGAAGGGATAGTTGATGGTCCCGTCGCTTTGCACGCGAAAGCCGCTTTCGGCCGAGGACCGGTTCTCGCCCTCGGGCAGGGTCAGTTCCGGGTGATCGAACACGATCACCGACAGAATATCGCCGGTCCCGACCAGATAGTTCCAGCCGCGCCCGCTGGGCAGGGCGGTGCCCGCATAGCCGCGCGTCGGCTCTGAGAAGGACGCGATGTTGCTGGCGTTCAGGTGGATGATGTCGACCTGCTCGGTCAGCGCTCGCTGCGCATCGGCGGAAACCGGAAAGCGCAGGTAGCTGTCCGAGCAGCCGGCAAGGCCAAGCGTTGCACATAAAAGCACCGCAAGCGCGCGCTTTGCCTCGATCCGGCGGGGTGCCGTCATTGCAGACGCGATCTGCACGGGCGGGTCATTCGGGAAAAGGTAAGTCACTCGCGGCTGTCCTTCAAACTGTCGATTGCTGCCCATGTGGTTGCGGGACTGATGCCCGTTCTATCGCGCCCATTGAAACGGGACGTTTTCCTCGGCCGCGGCGCGCAGCAATTGACGGTTGCGCGTGTCCAGCAACTCGATGAGTTGCGCGACAAGCTCTTCGTTCAACTGAAGCGTCCACTTGCTTTTCTTTTCATGTTCAAGGAATTGCACCAGCCCGTCGTCGCGACGTTCGCGGATGAATTTCAGCAGGGCTGAATTTCCCAAATACCGCGTCCCGACCGAATCTATGGTGTTGTAGACGCCCTCGTTGCTGCCATTTTTATATCGCGCGAGAAGAAGTAATAATTCCCATGTTGTGGGGTTTCTTCTGAAAAGAGAAAGCCCGCGCGACCGGGCGACTTCGCGCTCGAAGTTGAGCTCGATGTTGACGATTTTTTGGTGTTCCATTTAGAATTGCAACCTGCACTTTGCTGAATAGACCGCAAGCACGAGTCTTCTCTCGCAATTGCAATCGAACACCGGGCTTATTCACGTTTATCGACCCGTCATCTAAAAGACGCATCTTGTGCATCTTGCAAAATGATCCGGATCGAAGCGTCTCGTTGCCCTCGATCGCTCTGCGTTCCTCGCATTATTCAAGTGTTCACCTACTGGCGGCACATAAACACAACCGTGAGGAGAAAGTATCAGCAAAATAAGCCGATAAAGCCGGTCTTACCGGCAAAAAAGGGCGACAAAAAGCACCCTCAAAAGATGCAGATATTAGAAGTGTGCAATCTAGGGTAGTATACTTTTTAGCGAACTAGCGCGACAACCTTATCCAGTGAGGCTTTTAATGGCCGGGCTGTTGTGGCGCACTTGTATTTTGCATCGAGATTAGTCTGCGGGCGAAGTAGTAAGTTTTTATTCCGCCCAGTCTTCAGGCGAATTGCAACTATAATGCACGTCTCACCAGGTTGAGCAAGGGCCGACCCCAAAAACAATACCGCGAGTGAGGTAGTTCGACATGGAAACGTCACATTTGACGATCTCGGCAATCGCAGCATTTGCGCTGTCGCTATTGCTATGCATGGCGCTGGTGGGCCTATCGCGGACGCGGTGGCGCTCATTGGTGCGCCAAGGGGATCTCGGCGCGGTGCAGGCTGCGCATTCCTCCCCGACGCCCCGGGTTGGTGGGGCTGCAATTATCTTCGGTTACTTGCTTGGCTGCGCAATCGCATATTACAGCGGTGGCACTTTGTGGCTGCTTTTGATGGTGGCGGTGGTGCCGCTGTTTGTTTCGGGCGGGGCAGAGGATCTGGGTTTCCGGGTCTCGCCCGCCGGTCGGCTGGCGGCGGCCGTGCTTTCGTCGGCTCTGGCGGTGATCCTGACGGGCGCCTGGATCGGACACACCGGCCTCTACGCGTTGGACCCGCTGTTCGCCTGGAGCCCGTTCGCCGTGGTGATCACCGTGGTCGCCGCCGCGACCATCTCGCACGCGTTCAACCTGATCGACGGATTGAACGGTCTGTCAGGGTCGACGGCGGTTCTGGCCAGTGGTGGTATCGCTGCGACGGCGTTTCTGGTCGGTGATACCGAAATCGCCATGATGGGGGTGTTGCTGGCTGCCGCGACGATGGGCTTTCTGGTGCTCAACTTCCCGTCTGGCAAGATTTTTCTGGGTGACGCCGGCGCTTACACGCTGGGCTTCCTGCTGGCCTGGATGGGGATCGCGCTGATCTCGCGCAATCCTGACGTCGCACCGATCTCTGTGGTGATGATCATGTTCTGGCCGCTGGCGGATCTGTCGCTTGCGATCTATCGCCGCTATCGCTGCAACCTGCCTGTGTCCCACCCGGACCGGCTGCATTTCCACCAGATCGTCATGCGCGGGCTCGAGATCTGCGTGCTGGGGCGCGGTCGCCGGTCGGTGGCGAACCCGATGGCAACGCTGGTTCTGCTGCCGCTGATCGCCACGCCCGTGGTTCTGGGTGTCCTGATGCACGACCTGCCGCGTCTCTCCTTCGTGGCCCTGGTCGCCTGCCTTGCGGCGTTCTTCGGGATTTACGGTCTGGGCATGCGCCTTGCGACCAGTCGCGCCCGGTCGTCGCTGATGTCGTCCCTGACGGCCCCGCGTGGCCGCGCCTGGGGCCGTGCTTGAACGGCGGATCTGACCGGTACGGAAGTTGATCTCTCATGTTTGACGATGCCAGCTGGTTTGAGGCTGCAGGACAACGTGTTGGCGGGGGGATACCCTCCGCTGGTTTCTGGCGCAGCTGAAGCCGAATTCCCTGTCGATCGCGACGAAGAACCTGAACAGGCAGGGCTTTCGGTCGTTCGCGCCACAGACAGCCGAGACGCGCCGCTTTGGCCATCAGGTCAGAACGCAGCTGCGGCCGCTTTTCCCCGGCTACGTTTTCGTGTCGCTGGATACCAGTCAGGGGCACTGGCGGGCGGTAAACAGCACCTATGGCGTGACCAAGCTTGTCGCGTTTGGCGGCAAGCCCCGGCCTGTCCCGCGTGGGCTGGTCGAGCAGCTTGCCTTGCGGTGCGATGCGCAGGGTCAGATTCTGCCGTCCGAGGCCCTGTCACCGGGCGACCGGGTGCTGGTCACACACGGACCCTTCGCCGATGTGGTGGCCGATGTGGAGACGATTGAGCCCGACCGCCGGGTGTGGATCCTGCTGGACCTGATGGGGCAGCAAACCCGCGTTCAGGTTGACCGGGAAACGCTAAAGCGCGCCTGAGCGCGCTTTAGTTCCGGGGCTTTCGGGCGACGATCCTTTGATACCGGACCGCTCCGCGATCCGGATCAGGCTGCGTGCCACCGCCAAAGCACACGTGGTAGCCCAGCAGCCCGGCAACGGTGTTGCGGGCCAGATGCCGCGGCATCACCTTGAGCGCCAGACGCCATTTCAGGTCGGTAAACGCCTTCATCGAGCGGCGGTGCAGCGAGGACAGCCCGGTCAGCGTCTTTGCCGTCAGGTCGTCGCTGGCCGTCAGATCCAGCCCCGCTTTGACAAAGGCCCGCTCCCACGCACCATCTGTGTGGAAACCGCGGGTGACGGCGGTGGTGATCTCATACAGGCGCGTCGCGGTCACGCTGTCGGCGGGAAGGCTGTCGAAATTGTCGCGGCGATGGGCATCAAACAGGATGATCTGCCCGCCAGGCCGCAAATGCTGCGCGATCTGGGCGGCGACACGGTTGAGATTGGTCGCGTAGCACAGGGTTTCCACCGCCAGAATGACGTCAAAAGTACCCAGATCGCGCGGCAGGTTTTCGAAACTGGCGCATTGGAAGCGGGCATTGGGCAGGTCTTGTGCCTTGAGCGTTGCGCGTTTGACGTGCTCGGGCATGAGGTCGATAGCGACAAAGTCCACATCCGGGTGGCTCTCGGCCAGATGCAGCGTGTTCGCGCCAAGGCCGCAGCCCAGTTCCAGCACCCGTTGACCCGCCCCGGCGCCCAGCACCTTGCTGACCGCGCTCGCCTGCGCGAAAAACGCCTGTTTTTCGGTGTTGACCGTGTCGTGCAGCGCGACATGCATGCACTGCCACTGGTTGTAGAGTGACGCATATCCCGGCAGGGATTGTCGATAATAAGTGTCGACAATCGGAATGCCGGTATCGGCCAGAATTCTCTGGATACCAAAGGCGCCGTCTACATATCCCAGCGAAGTAGCCAATGTTTGACGGACCATGCCGTCGGTCGCGTCCGGCAGGGGGGACGGATAGAGGGTGGTTTGGTTCAGATTGACGTTCATGACTCAGGACAGGTTCACTTGCAAAAGGGGCATGGTTCCCGACCGGTCAGGGTCGAACCGAAAGCGTCACCGCGCCGGGGCGCGATGACAGGCTGGCAAATGCCGTGCGGCTTTGGGTGCGCGTTGCGTTCAGCAGCTGCTGACGGCGGTCGACACGCAGGCACCGATCGGCGTGGTGCCCGGTGCGGCGCCTCCGACCGTCGACACGATCGTCGAGGCGACGGCCGTGCTGCCGGTCGACGAGACATCCCCCGCGAAACTGGCGGTCGGTGCTGCAATCAGGGTTGCGAGGACAAGGGCGATGGTGGTTTTCATGAGCTCAGTTCCCGAACAGGTTGAAGGCATAGCCAAAATCAAAGCCGATCCCGCGACGGTCGGAATCATCGAGGTTGCGCAGCGACAGCTGGACCACGGCGTTGGGCATGAAGGCCGGGAAATAGCTGACACCGATCGAGTTGTTGTCGCCATAGACCCCGGCGCTGACCGCCCATTCTTCATTGATCCCGACGCCAAGCCCCAGAATTCCCTGCACGTCCTGCGCCATGTTCAGATCATTCGCCACGCCGACGCTGATCATGTAGGGCCGGGTTTCGCTGCCGGTGATAAAACTGGCGACCAGCGAACCGCCGATCTCGCGCCCGGATGCGGTACCGTAAGCCCCGACACCCGACACCGTTGCGTTGACCGAGCCATAGCCGTTGGTCATGCGGAACTGCCGATGCGCCGAGAGGTTGAAATACCCCGAATCGCCGAAATCATCGTCCAGCGAGGTGATGTCGGCGCTGATCCCGAAGCCGATGGCGTTGACCGCATCACCAAAGCCCAGGGCAATGCCGATATCGCCGTCAACGTCGATGGGCGGGTGATAAGGGCCATAGAGCCCCGAGAGCGAAACGCCGAGGATGCCGTTCGCCATGCCGAAGCCCGAGGGCAACGACGTGATGGCCGCACGGGTTTGCGCTTGGGCGAAGCCGGGGGCGATCACCAGTGCGATCGCGATGAGGGATGCTCTTGTCGCTGACATGGGCTCTGTTCCTTTGGCGCATTTCACGCTCATTGCTGCGTCTGCGAGATTTGAATGTACGAGGCTTCGCATTGCAATTAACGTTCCGTCGCTTCGCGAATTAACGGCGCGTGTGCGGCTATAAATACACTCAGGCAAAATCGGCAAAATAGAGCGATACTGCGCGGGTGCGCCGGGTCGGACGATTAGGCGGAACCGCAGTCATGAGCGGGGCAGCCGAGGTGGGATGTTGCGGGCGTCAGGATCGTCGCTGCATGCCCAAATTTAAGGTGATCAGGTGCGAAACTGGCGGATCTTTGACAAGTTCTTCATCGCAAGCGTCGAGATCCCACCCACCCGGTTGCGGCGGATCGCATGGAAATCTTCGCCCATCTTCTGGCGGATCTTGGCCAGATTCCGGTTGCTCACGCCGCCAAGGCGCATTTTGTACAGCACCTCAGGGATATAGACCGATTTCTGCGTCGTTTGCGAAAAGTACCGCAGGATGAAATCGTAATCCGCAGAGATGCCGAATTTAATATCGTAGGTGCCGTAGTGATCATAGACGTCGCGCCGCAGATACAGGGTCGGGTGGGCTGGCATCCAGCCGCGTTTCAGGCGCTCGCGGTGGAAGGGGCCGGTCGACCAGTGGCGGATGACGCGTGAAGTGTCAGTCTGTGACACATAGTCCAGATCGCTGAAAACGGCCTCGACGCCGGGATCCTCGAAGGCAGCGGCGATCTGTTCCAGAACGCCGTCATGCGCCAGAAAGTCGTCGCTGTGAATGAAGCCGACCACATCGCCGGTTGCGTTGCGGATGCCCTTGTTCAGCGCATCATAGATGCCGCCGTCCGGCTCGCTTATCAGCCGCATGCGGTCATGGGCTGCGGCCTGGATCGCGGCCAGAGAGCCATCCTTCGAATTGCCTTCGACGATGACATGCTCAATGTCGCGATGGGTTTGGCGCGCGACGCTGGCAATCGCGGCGCCAACGGTCGCCTCGGCGTTATAAACGGCAGTGATGACGGAGATTTTCAAAAGCGGGCCTTTTCAAGCAAAGTGCGGCCTGGTCATGCGCGATCATCCCTGCGCAAAGCGCGCAAGGCGGGCCGTGGTCCGAACGGGCACTCCATGCGAGGCACAAGCGGAACGGGTTGTGCTCATCTGGTAAAATGGGAGGCAAAAACGTGGTGGTATCCAAGCCTATAAAAGCCGGATCGCGGTGCGATTTATACCATCCATAATGGGCGACAATTCAGGTTGCCTGCGGTGCCGGGCGCTTGGTCCGGACCCGCGAAAAGGCGTCAGGCCGGGTTCGCCAGCTTGTCTGAGATCGTGGCTGCCCCCTGCACGACCGCTTGTGCGACGGTCTGGGCGCCGCTCGCGTTGTGGGCCGTGTCGTGCTGCGTCAGGCACAGCGCGCCAATCGGCATGCGGCTGCCGTCGATGATCGGCGCCGAGGTGCCGTTCACCCCCGCCATCACCTCGCCACGCGAATGGGCGAAGCCCTGGCGTTTGATCTTGCGCAGGTTGGTGAGCACGGCCTCGGTGGTTTCACCAAAGCCCGAGGCGCGAAAATCGTTCAACAGGCTCTCGACCAAGGGCAGCGCCTTGCGGCGCGGCAGGGCCGCGATGATCGCCCGCGCGGTCGCGCCGTGGCTCATGCCCATCGGCTGGCCGCGCATATAGCGGACAATGGGCGCTTGCGGCGTGGTTTCATGATGAATGCAGACCATGCGGTTGCGATACCAGCGTATCAACATCGCCGTTCCCTTGAACTGGGCGGCCAGTTCCGATGCCACGGTCGTTCCCGCCAGAATAAGCGGGTCAGACATGCGCACCAGGTGGTGCAGCTCAACCACGCGCGGGCCCAGCAAATAGCGCCCCGGGGGCAGCGAGGTGACAAGACCTGCGTCGGTCAGAATTTTCAGGTAGCGATACAGCGTCGGGCGGGTGTAGCCGAGAAAATCAATCAGCTCGTCTGGCGTCCATTCGTATTTGTCGTCACTGAAGACGGACAGGATAGACAGCATGCGTTCCAAACTATTGGTGTCGCTCATAATACTGAACACTCCGCTTAAACATGCGGGAACTAGCTAAGCTCCTGACCGGCCATTGCCACAGTTGATCATGGTTTTAGTCGGGAAATATAGGTATATTTTATATCTTTTTTACCGCGATGCAGTTCACGCATCGCCAAGTGTCGCTATCGCAGGCTGAGCCAGCCTTTGGGCGGAGGTTGCGGCGTTGCAAGCTCTGCGCAAACCCCGGCAGACCCGCGCGCAGTGTTTCCTTTCTGGCCGGTGGCGCGGTACAGATCAAAGCAACAACGAGCGTTGCGGGGCGGCGATGAACGAGCAGACATCTTCAGGACAGACCAGCCGCGCGCCGGCTATTGATCTTGCGCGGGGCATCGCGCTGATCGGCATGGCGGTGTTCCATTTCACCTTTGATCTGGAGTTTTTCCACCGGATCGAGCCGGGCACGATCACCAGCCTGCCGTGGATCGTGTTCGCGCGCACCGTGGCCGGCAGCTTCGTGTTTCTGGCCGGGGTCTCGCTGGTGCTGGCCGCGCAGGGCGGGATGCGCTGGCCGTCCTTCTGGCGCTCGACCGCCGTGGTGGCGGTGGCGGCGCTGGGGGTAAGTGTGGCGACGTGGTTCGCGATCCGTCCGGCGTTCGTGTTCTTTGGCATCCTGCACATGATCGTGGTCGGGCGGCTGCTGGGGCTGGCGTTCCTGCGGGTGCCGCCCGTGCTGACGGCACTCATCGGCGTGGCGGTCTGGGCGCTGCCGTATCTGGTGCAGTCGCCGGTATTCGATACGCGCTGGCTGGCGTGGATCGGCTTTGCCGAGGTCCAGCCGTTCAGCATGGATCTGGAGCCGGTCTTCCCGTGGTTCGGACCGTTCCTGCTGGGCATGGCCGCCGCCGGTCTGGCGCAGGGCTGGCTGCGGGGCGGGGTGCTGGTGAATCCGATTTTGCGCGGGCTGGCGTGGGCCGGGCGGCATAGCCTCGCGATCTACCTTATCCACCAGCCGGTGCTTTTGGGCACGCTATGGCTGTTCTTCGGCTGAGCGCGGCGCGCCGATGTTTTCGGGCGCGACGGCGACGGTCTTGATCACCGCGTGACAGCGGACACCGGGGGCAAGCCCCAGCGCGGTGGCCGAGCGCCCGGTGATCCGCGCCAGCAGACGACCGGCGGGCGTATCCAGCGAGACCATCGCGCCGGGACCGTCGCCCGCGCGAACCTCGACCACCACAGCGGGCAGGATGTTGAGCGCGGAGAGACCTTCGGGCCGGGCGCGCGACAGGATCACGTCATGCGCGGCAATCCGCAGGCGCAGGGTGCTGCCGGGGGATTGCGCGACATGGGGCAGGAAGAGGGCGTGGCCGCCCGCGTCCAGCTCGCTCAACCCGTCATCGTGGTGGTGCTTCACTGTCGCCAGCAGCAGCGCCCCCGCCTCCCGCGCGCCCAAAGGGGTCACCGAGGGGTCGCCCAACACCTCGGCAGCGGGGCCTTGGCGGATCACGCGGCCTTGGTCCAGCACCACGACGGTCGTCGCCAACCGCGCCACTTCAGCCGCCGAATGGCTGACGTAGAGGATCGGCACCTCGCCGCGCAGGCGCTCGAAATAGGGCAGGATCTCGGCCTTGCGGGCTTCGTCCAGCGCGGCGAGCGGTTCATCGGCAAGGATCAGACCCGGCGCGGCCAGCAGCGCCCGGCCAATGGCGACACGCTGCTTTTCACCCCCCGACAGCGCGGCGGGGCGGCGGTCGAGCAGGGGGCCGATGCCCAGCATTTCGACGACGCGGGACAGGTCGGCGCGAGGGGCCGAGCGGGGGGCGAACCAGCGGCCATAAGCCAGGTTCTGGCGGACGCTCAGGTGCGGGAACAGGCGGGCTTCCTGAAACACATAGCCCAGACGGCGTTTGTGCGGCGGCAGGAAAAGGCCGCGCGCACTGTCAAACAGCACATGATCCTCCACGGCAATCCGCCCGGCCTGCGGGCGCAGCAGACCGGCGACGGCGTTGATCAGCGTGGTCTTGCCCGAGCCGGAGCGGCCAAAGAGCACGGTGATCCCGGGCGGAGCCTCAAACGCGACATCCAGCGTGAAGGCGCCCTGGGTATGGGTGATCTGCACCGAAACGCTCATGCCCCGTTCACCCGTTTCTGTACCCGCCGCGCCAGCACCTCGGACGCGATCAGCGCGCCCATGGCCAGCACGATTGACACCAGCACCAGCCGCAGGGCCGAGGCTTCACCGCCCGGCACCTGCAGAAAGGCGTAGATCGCCGAAGGCAGGGTCTGCGTCTGGCCGGGGATGTTTGAGACAAAGGTGATCGTCGCGCCGAATTCGCCCATCGCCTTGGCAAAGCCCAGCACCGCCCCGGCCAGCACACCGGGCAGGATCAGTGGCAGCGTGACGGTGAGAAACACCCACAGCTTTGACGCGCCCAGCGTGGCGGCGGCTTGTTCCAGTTTGGGATCGACCGCCTCGAACGACAGGCGGATGGCGCGGACCATCAGCGGAAAGCCCATGATCGCCGCAGCCAGCGCGGCCCCGGTCCAGCGGAAGGCAAAGACGATGCCCAAAGGTTGCAGGAAGGCACCAATCGGGCCGCGTGTGCCGAAGGTAAGCAACAGCAGGTAGCCGGTGACGACGGGGGGCAGGATCAGCGGCAGATGGATCAGCCCGTTGAGCAGGGATTTCCCCCAGAACTCCCGCCGGGCAAGCGTATGGGCCGCAAGGATGCCGAAGGGCAGCGAGCACAGCGTCGCCCAGAGCGCCACCTTGAGCGACAGGGCGACGGCTTGCCATTCCGCAGGGCCCAGCCAGTCCATTCAGCCCCCGGCGGTAAAGCCGTGGCGGGCGAAGATCGCCTGCGCTTGCGGCGTTTGCATCCACGTCAGAAAGGCGGTGGCGGCTTGGGGTTGGGCGGCGTCGGTGGTGACGGCACCGGGGTAGGTGATCGGTGGGTGGCTGCCCTGAGGGAAGGTCATCACGACGCTGACCTGCGGCTCGGCGGCGGCGTCGGTGGCGTAGACGATGCCGTAGGGGGCCTCGCCGGTGGCGACCAGCGCCAGCGCGGCGCGGACGTTGTCGGTTTGCGCCACCAGCGGCGCGACGGCGTCCCATTGCCCAAGGCTTTCCAGCGCCGCGCGGCCATAGATGCCCGCAGGGACGGCGTTGACCAGCGCCATCGCCAGCCGCCCGTCGCCCAGCAGCGCGGGCAGATCCAGCGTGTCTGGCGTTACAGGCGCGGCGCTGCCGTGGCCGATCAGCACCAGCGCGTTGCCCAAGACATCGGCGCGGGTGGCGGGGTCGATGCGGCCTGCCTGCTCCAGCGTGTCCATCCAGTCGGTGTTGGCCGACACGAACAGATCCGCCGGTGCGCCCGCCTCGATCTGACGGGCCAAGGCTGACGACCCGGCGAAGACCAGCGTGGCATGGTCGCCCGAGCTGGCCTCATGCACGGTGGCGGCCTCGGTCAGGGCATCGCGCAGGCTGGCGGCGGCAAAGACGGTGAAGTCGGCGGCCTGCGCCGGGGCGGCGAGCAGGGCGAGCAAAGCGAGGGCGCGCAGCATGGGGGAGGCTCCGAGTGATATGTTTCGCAAAACATATCGCAAGGGCGTGCCGGTCTGGCAAGCGTTATTTCTCATCGGGAATATCGCGCAGCAGTGCGCCGATCGCGGCAATGTCGTCGGCCCCGGCCTGCGCCGCGCGGTCCTCGAAGCTGCGGTAATGCGCCAGCACCTGCGCGCCCGTCTCGGTCAGCTGCGCGCCGCCGCCCTGTGGACCCCCGCGCGCGCTGAGCACCAAAGGCGCGCGAAAGGCTGCGTTCATCTCTTCGACCAGCGACCACGCGCGCTTGTAACTCATCCCCATTGCCCGCCCGGCGGCCGAGATCGACCCGAGATCGCGGATCTGCTCGAGCAGCTCGGCCTTGCCCGGCCCGAGCATGGCGTCCGCGCCAAAGACCAGACGCAGGCGCAAACGGGGAGAGGGGGAGGGCATGGGCATGCCTCTAGATGCCAGCAGGGCAGGGGCGCTGGCAAGCGGGACGTTGGATTGCGCGCAAAGTGACCGCAGGACGGTTCTTGAGGGCAATCTTTGTGCAACTGGCAAAACGCCCCCCCCAATCTGCCACCGCCTTTTGTCATTGCCGCGCCGCAGCGATATGCCAACAGGCAGAACGCCCAAACTCGCGGCGCCTGGATGATCATGTCCGACCGTCTGTCGATCGTTGTTGTTGAAAAAGACCGCGACCGCGCGATTCAGATCGTGGACGCGCTCAAGGTCACCGATGATTACGACATCTTTGTCATCGCCGATGAGCGCGGGCTGGCCCGCCAGATTGCCGCGCGTGCGCCCGATATTGTGCTGATCGACATCGACAACCCGTCGCGCGATACGCTGGAAGAACTGACGCTGGCCTCAGGCCCGCTGGAACGCCCGGTGGCGATGTTCGTCGGCGGGCAGGCCGGGGGGCTGGCGGCGGCGGCGATCGAGGCGGGGGTGTCGGCCTATGTGGTGGACGGGCTGCTGCCGGACCGGATCAAACCCGTGCTCGATACCGCCATCGCCCGGTTTCAGGTGTTCCGCCGGATGCGCACAGAGCTGGCCGAGACCCGCAAGGCGCTGGAGGAACGCAAGGTCATCGACCGCGCCAAAGGCATGTTGATGAAGGCGCGCAACCTGAGCGAAGAGCAGGCCTATGCGCTGTTGCGCAAGGCGGCGATGGATCAGGGCAAGAAGGTGGTCGAGGTGGCCGAGGCGCTGGTCACGGCGGCGAGGCTGTTGGGATGAAGACCGTCACGCTGTCTGCCGCCTATATCCCGCTGGTCGATGCGGCGCCGCTGATCGTGGCGCAAGAGATGGGCTTTGCCGAGGCCGAAGGCCTGACGCTGGACCTGATCCGCGCGCCGTCATGGTCATCGGTGCGCGATATGCTGGCCTTCGGGCGGGTCGACGCGGCGCATCTGCTCTCGCCGGTGCCGGTGGCCATGGCGCTGGGCCTCGGTGGCGTGACGACGCGGTTGGCGGCGGTGTCGGTGCTGTCGGTCAATGGCGATGTCATCTGCGTCAGCACGGCGCTGGCCGACAAGCTGCGCGCCACCGGCTTTGCGTTCGACTTCGCCGATGCGACGGCGGCGGGCGCGGCGCTCAGCCGCGTCGTCACCGACACGTTGCGCATCGGTGTGCCTTTCCCGTTTTCGATGCAGGTCGAGCTGCTGATGTACTGGCTGACCGCGCTGGGCATGCCGCGCGCGCGGCTGGATGTGCGCACCATCCCGCCGCCGCTGATGGCGCAAGCTCTGGCCGCCGGTGAGATCGACGCGTTTTGTGTCGGCGAGCCCTGGGGGTCCATCGCGGTCGAGCAGGGGTTCGGGGCGCTGCTGCTGCCCGGTTCGGCGATCTGGGCGTTCTCGCCGGAGAAGGTGCTGGCTGTGCGCGAGGACTGGGCCGAGACCGAGCCGCATCTGACCGACCGGCTGATCCGCGCCGTCTGGCGGGCGGGGCAATGGTTGAGCCGACCCGACAGCCGCATCACCGCATCCGAGATCCTGTCGCGCCGTCATTATCTGGATGTCCCCGCCGAGGTCATCGACCGCAGCTTTGAGGGCCGCCTTGTCCTCTCGCCGCGCGGAGAGCAGCGCATGGTGCCGCAGTTTCAGGTGTTCCACGACGGCCTCGCCACCTTCCCGTGGCGCAGTCAGGCAGCGTGGATCGCGCGGCAGCTGGCGCTGCGCGCGGGTCTGAACCCGCAATCGGCCATGCATGCCGGGCGCGGGGTTTATCGCTCGGATCTTTACCGCCGCGCGGTGCGCCCGCTGGGGGCCGATCTGCCCGGCGCGTCGGAAAAGCTGGAGGGCGCGATTGCCGCCCCGGTGACACAGGCGGCGGTCGAGGGCAGCGTGCATCTGATGAAGGATCTGTTCTTCGATGGCCGCATCTTTGATCCCGGTCAGCCCTGACGCCCAAATTTCGGGCAGCGGCACCGGGCTTTTCTGCGTCGCAGCGATATTGGTGTGAGCGCAGCAAAACACGGATTGCGAATCATGCCCGCCTGAGGAAACGTTTAAGAGTGGAGGCAAAGACGTCTCCGAAAGAACCTCTTCCCATTGATTGGGACCCTGAGCACAGCCGCTCGACACCCTTGCCCCTCCCGCAAGGTCTGTCAGCGGCTGTTTTTCTTTTTCTCGCTCTCATTCCGTATCCGAGCCCCGCTTCCGGATGCCAGGAAAGGACACGACTCCATGAACCGTCTTTTTGCCGCCCTCATCGCCACCACGGCCCTGACCGGCACGGCCTGTGCCCAGGATCTTGAGATCGACGAGCTGACCTTTGGCTTCATCAAGCTGACCGACATGGCCCCCCTCGCCATCGCCTATGAGCGCGGATATTTCGAGGATGAGGGCCTGTATGTCACGCTGGAAGCGCAGGCCAACTGGCGGGTTTTGCTGGATGGCGTGATCTCGGGCACCCTGCAGGGCGCGCATATGCTGGCCGGTCAGCCGCTGGCCGCGACCATCGGCTACGGCACCGAGGCGCATATCGTCACGCCTTTCTCGATGGATCTGAACGGCAACGGCATCACCGTGTCGAACGAGGTCTGGGAGATGATGCTGCCCAGCCTGCCGCTGATGGAAAACGGTCTGCCCCAGCACCCGATCAGCGCCTCGGCGCTGGTGCCGGTGGTCGAGGCCTTTCGCGATCAGGGACGCCGGTTTGACATGGGCATGGTCTATCCCGTCTCGACCCACAATTACGAGCTGCGCTACTGGCTGGCCGCTGGCGGTCTGAACCCGGGGCTCTATAGCCCTGAGGATAGCTCGGGCCAGATCGGTGCGGATGTGTTCCTGTCGGTGACCCCGCCGCCGCAGATGCCCGCCACGCTGGAGGCCGGCACGATCAGCGGCTATTGCGTCGGTGAGCCGTGGAATCAGGCCGCCGTGCAGCGCGGTATCGGCGTGCCGGTGATCACCGATTACGAGATCTGGCCGAACAACCCCGAGAAGGTCTTTGGCCTGCGCGCCGATTTCGTCGAGGACTACCCCAACACCACGCGCGCCATCGTCCGCGCCCTGATCCGCGCCGCGATCTGGCTGGATGCCGACGACAACGCCAACCGGATGGAGGCGGTCGAGATCCTCAGCCGTCCGACCTATGTCGGTGCGGACGCGGCGGTGATCGCCGCGTCGATGACGGGCACATTTGAATACGCCCCGGGCGATGTCCGCGATGTGCCTGATTTCAATGTGTTCTTCCGCTATAACGCGACCTATCCCTATTATTCCGACGCCATCTGGTATCTGACCCAGATGCGCCGTTGGGGCCAGATCGCCGAAGCGCACCCGGATCAGTGGTACACCGACGTCGCCGCCAGCGTGTACCGCCCCGACATCTATCTGGACGCTGCGCGCAGCCTCGTGGATGAGGGTCTGGCCAATGCCGCCGACTTCCCCTGGGATACCGACGGGTTCCGCGAACCGGTCAACACGCTGATCGACGCAGTGCCCTATGACGGCCGGACCCCCAACGCCTATATCGACAGCTTTTCCATCGGTCTGACCGGCGAACAGCAGCTCGTTGACGGTGCGGTTCAGGGCTGAACCCCCGGCCTTGAAGGGCGCGCCCGACCTGCGCCCTTCGACACCCCTCGAAAATCCCGTGCCTGCCCCCGGCCCTGATCGAAAGGCCCTCCGATGACGACGATAGATCCGCAATTCGCCGCCGACGCTGCCCGCGACGCCCGTCGCGCCCGGCTCTTTACCCGCATCAACAAGATCGACAGCGGGTTGAAAGTCTTTGGTCTGGCCTGGATCACGCCGATCCTGCGCGCCGCCGCCGGGGACAACCCGCGCGGTCAGATGAAAGAGGTCTGGCGCCTGCTGGGTGTTCCCCTGCTGGCCATCGCGATCTTCCTGATGCTCTGGTCCGCGCTGGCGCCGCGCGTGCAAACCTCGCTGGGCGCGATTCCCGGACCGATGCAGGTCTGGGAGCAGGTCGAGAACCTGCACGCCGACCATATGCGCACGATGGAAGACAGCGCCGAGTTCTATGCCCGGCAGGACGAGCGCAACGCCACCCGCATCGCCAATGGCGACGCGCCGCGCTACCGGACGTTTACCGGCGCGCCGACCTATTATCAGCAGATCTGGACCTCGATCAAAACCGTGTTCTTCGGCTTCGTGCTGGGCACCGTGATCGCCGTGCCGATGGGCATCGCCGCCGGGCTGTCGCCGACCGCCAATGCGGCGATGAACCCGCTGATCCAGATCTTCAAACCCGTCTCGCCGCTGGCGTGGTTGCCCATTGTGTCGATCCTTGTGTCGGCGCTCTACACCGCCGATGACGGCTGGTTTTCCAAAAGCTTCCTGATTTCCGCGATCACCGTGACGCTGTGCTCGCTCTGGCCGACGATCATCAACACCGCGCTGGGCGTGGCGTCGATCGACAAGGATCTGGTGAATGTCTCCAAGGTGCTCAAGATGAGCACCTGGACCAAGATCACCAAGCTGGTCCTGCCGTCGTCCCTGCCGCTGATCTTTACCGGACTGCGTCTGTCGCTGGGCGTGGGCTGGATGGTGCTGATCGCCGCCGAGATGCTGGCGCAGAACCCGGGTCTGGGCAAATTCGTTTGGGACGAGTTTCAGAACGGCTCGTCGGTGTCGCTGGCCAAGATCATGGTCGCGGTCTTTACCATCGGCATCATCGGCTTTCTGCTCGACCGGCTGATGTTCGCGATCCAGTCGATGTTCACGTTCTCGAACAACCGGTGATGGCCATGAACATTCTTGAATTGCGCAATGTATCCAAGGGTTTCGGTGAGGGTATCCACCGCTCGGAAGTTCTGCCTGGCATTGATCTGGCCATCGCGGATGGTGAATTCGTGGCGATCCTGGGCTTTTCGGGTACCGGCAAATCGACGTTGATGAACCTGATGGCCGGGCTGATCCTGCCTGATCGCGGCGAGGTGCTGTTCAAGGGCAAGCCGGTCGAAGGGCCGGGGCCGGAACGCGGGCTGGTGTTTCAAAGCTATTCGCTGATGCCCTGGCTGACCGTGCGCGGCAACGTGGCGCTGGCGGTGGATGCGGTGAACCCAAAGCTGCGCAAGGCCGAGCGGGCCGAAAAGGTCGCGCATTACGTCGAGATGGTGGGCCTTGGTCACGCGATGGAACGCCGTCCGGCCGAGCTGTCGGGCGGCATGCGCCAGCGCGTCGCCGTGGCCCGCGCTTTGGCGCTGAATCCCGAAATCCTGCTGCTGGACGAGCCGCTCTCGGCGCTGGACGCGCTGACCCGCGCCAAGCTGGCGGATGAGATCGAGCGGATCTGGGACCAAGACAAGAAAACCTGCGTGCTGATCACCAACGATGTGGACGAGGCCATTCTGCTGGCCGACCGCATCATCCCGCTGAACCCCGATGGCACACTGGGCACCGAATTTGCCGTCACCCTGCCGCGCCCGCGTGACCGGGGCGCGATGAACCACGACGCCGGTTTCAAACGCCTGCGCGCGCAGATCACCACCTATCTGATGGACGTCGGCATCGAGAGCAAGATCGAGGGTTCGCGCATCCTGCCGAACGTGACGCCGATCCACGGCATCGCCGGGGACGTGCCGCAGTTGGTGGCCGATGCTGCCGCCTCGCCGCTCACCGACCGCTATCTGGAGTTCTGGAACCTGCACAAGGTCTACCCGACCGCCAAAGGCCCGCTGACCGTGGTCGAAGATTTCAACCTCAAGGTCAACAAGGGCGAGTTCATCAGCCTGATCGGCCATTCCGGCTGCGGGAAATCCACCGTGCTGACCATGGCGGCGGGGCTGAACGCGATCTCGAAGGGCGTGATCACGCTGGACAACCGCACGGTTGAAGGGGCCGACCCCGAGCGCGCCGTGGTGTTTCAGTCGCCCAGCCTGTTCCCGTGGCTGACCGCCAAGGAAAACGTCGCGGTCGGTGTCGACCGGGTCTATCGCCGCGCCAGCACCGCCGAGCGGCAGGAGGTGGTGGAATACTATCTTGAGCGCGTGGGTCTGGGCGACAGCATGGACCGCGCCGCCAGCGAGATGTCGAACGGCATGCGCCAACGCGTCGGCATCGCCCGCGCCTTCGCGCTCAGCCCCAAGCTGCTGTTGCTGGATGAACCCTTTGGCATGCTCGACAGCCTGACGCGGTGGGAACTGCAAGAGGTGCTGATGGAGGTCTGGTCGCGCACCAAGGTCACCGCCATCTGCGTCACGCATGATATCGATGAAGCGATCATGCTGGCCGACCGCGTGGTGATGATGACCAACGGTCCGCAGGCGACCATCGGCAAGGTGATGAGCGTCGATCTGCCCCGCCCGCGCACCCGCAAGGCGCTGCTGGAACACGCGGATTACTACCTCTACCGCGAGCAGGTGCTGAGCTTCCTTGAAGACTACGAAGGCGGCGCGCGTCCGCATGAAAAACCGGCGGCGCACGCGGCCGCCAAGCCGCAAGAGGCCGCATGATGGATGTGACGCTCGACCCGCAGGCGCGGACCTTTATCGAGGTCGCCGAAGTCTGGGTGCCGCAAGAGGACCGTCTGGTCCATGCGCAGGGCAGTTATGGCGCGCTCGACGGCTTTGCCGAAACCTCAGCCGGCGAGAGTTTTGCCAAGGGCGAAGGACTGCCCGGCAAAGCCTGGGCCGAAGCGCGGCCGGTGGTGCTGAAAGCCTTCGACGGCTCGTATTTCAAGCGGGCCGAGGCGGCGAAAGAGGCCGGCCTGACCGCCGCCGTCGCCATCCCGGTCTTTGCCGGGGCCGCGCTGAAAGCGGTGCTGGTGGTGCTCTGCGCCGGTGATGCCGAGCGGATCGGCGCGATCGAGGTCTGGGCCGAGACTGACGGCTTTCTGATGCTGGAAGACGGCTATTTCGGTGCCGCCAAACAGTTCGAAGGGGTCAGCCAGCACACGCAGTTCCCCATCGGGCAGGGCCTGCCCGGCGGCGTCTGGGCCGCGCGCACGCCGATGCTGATGCGCGATCTGGGCTCGGGTTACCGCTTTGTGCGCGCCGAAAGCGCCGGCAAGGCGGGGCTGACCACCGGGCTGGGCCTGCCGGTCCCGGTGCCCGGCAGCAAGACCTATGTGCTGACGCTGCTCTCGGCGCGCGGCACCCCGCTGGCCCGCCGGTTCGAAATCTGGGACGCGCGCAGCGCAAGGGTCGGCAAGACCGGTGCGGCGCTGCTGGTCGACGGCACTTGCGCGCGCGACGGCAGGCTGTGGGACGCCGACAACCCCCGCCGTGCTGCCGCGTGGGAGGGCCCCATCGGCACCGTCCTGGGCAACGGTCTGCCGTTGGTTCTGGCGGGCAATCCGGCGCAGACCGCGGGTTACGACTCGATGGTTGCGCTTCCCATCCATCAGGCTGGCGAACTGGCGTTCGTCATCGCCTGGTATTGCTGAGGGCTGAACATGAAAAAACTGGTCGTTATCGGTGCTGGCATGGCCTCGGGCCGGATGCTGGAAGAGCTGTTCGACACCGCGCCCGGTGCCTATGCGGTGACGCTGTTCAACGCCGAGCCGCGCGGCAACTACAACCGCATCATGCTGTCGCCGGTGTTGTCGGGCGAGAAAAGCTATGCCGAGATCGTCACCCATGACGCGGCGTGGTACGCGGCCAACGCGGTGACCTGTCGCTTTGGCGAGGCGGTCACCCGCATCGACCGCGCGCGCAAGGTGGTGGTCGGCGCGCAGGGCGAGGTGCCTTATGATCAACTGGTGATCGCCACCGGCTCGGCCCCGTTCATCATCCCGGTGCCGGGGCATGCGTTGCCCGGCGTGATCACCTACCGCGATCTCGACGATACCAACGCGATGATCGAGGCCTCGGGCAAGGGCGGCAGCGCGGTGGTGATCGGCGGCGGTCTTTTGGGGCTTGAGGCCGCCGCGGGCCTGCGCCTGCGCGGGATGGAGGTGACCGTGCTGCACCTCAGCGGGCATCTGATGGAGCGCCAGCTGGACGAGGCCGCAGGCTTCCTGTTGCGCCGCGATCTGGAGCACCGGGGCATCACGGTGATGACCAAGGCCTCGACCACCGCGATTCTGGGCGACGACCGGGTCGCGGCCGTTCTGCTCGAGGATGGCACGACCTTGCCCGCCGATCTGGTGGTGATGGCCGTGGGCATCCGCCCCGAAACCCGGCTTGCCACGGATGCCGGGCTTGAGGTGGCACGCGGTATCGCCATCGATGCGCAGATGCGGACCTCGGATCCGGATATCTTTGCGGTTGGCGAATGCGTTGACTTCAATGGGCAATTGTTTGGTCTCGTCGCGCCGCTCTATGATCAGGCCAAAGTCTTGGCGCAGACGCTGCTGGGGGCCGAGGCGGTGTTTGTGCCCAAGGAGCTGTCCACCAAGCTCAAGGTCACCGGCTGCGATCTGTTCAGCGCCGGGGATTTCGCCGAAGGCCCCAACCGCGAAGACATCGTGTTCCGCGACCCCGGGCGCGGGGTCTACAAGCGGCTGGTGATCGAGGACGACGCGATCATCGGCGCGGTGATGTATGGCGATACCGCCGACGCCAACTGGTTCTTCGGCCAGATCCGCGACGGCACAGACATCAGCACCCTGCGCGACACGCTGATCTTTGGCCCGGCGTTTCAGGGGGTGCCCCGGTGGACCCTATGGCGGCCGTTGCAGCCTTACTGCCTGAGGCGGAGATCTGTGGTTGCAACGGCGTCTGCAAGGGCACCATCGTCGCCGCGATCAACGGCGGGGCCAGCGATCTGGCTGCCGTCAAGGCGCAGACCAAGGCCAGCGCATCCTGCGGCACCTGCACCGGGCTGGTCGAGCAGGTTCTGGCCTCGACGCTGGGTGCCGGGTTCACGCGCAAGGCCGTGCAGCCGGTCTGTGGCTGCACCGAGCTGACGCATGAGGACCTGCGCCGTCTGATCAAGTCGGAGGCGCTCAAATCCATGCCCGCCGTCTGGCAGGCCGGGGCGTGGAAGACGCCGGATGGCTGCCACGTCTGCCGCCCGGCGCTGAACTTCTACCTGCTGGCCGACTGGCCGCTGGAGTATCGCGACGATCTGCAAAGCCGTTTCATCAACGAGCGCAAGCACGCCAATATCCAGAAGGATGGTACGTTCAGCGTGATGCCGCGCATGTGGGGCGGGATCACCACGGCCGCTGAGCTGCGCGCGATTGCCGATGCCGCCGACAAATTCGCCGTGCCGACGGTCAAGGTGACGGGCGGCCAGCGCATCGACCTGCTGGGCGTGAAATCCGAGGATCTGCCCGCGATCTGGGCCGATCTGAACGCCGCCGGAATGGTCTCGGGGCATGCCTATTCCAAGGGCCTCAGGACGGTGAAAACCTGTGTGGGGACGGATCATTGCCGGTTCGGCACGCAGGATTCGACCGGGCTGGGCATCAAGCTGGAAAAGGCGCTCTGGGGGTCGTGGACGCCGCATAAGGTCAAGCTGGCGGTCTCGGGCTGTCCGCGCAACTGCGCCGAGGCGACCTGCAAGGATGTCGGCATCATCTGCGTCGACAGCGGCTTTCAGATCGGTGTCGCAGGGGCCGCAGGGATGGATCTGAAAGAGACCGAACGTCTGGCGCAGGTCGACACCGAGGACGAGGCCATCGCGCTGACCATCGCCTTTGTCCAGCTTTATCGGGAAAACGCGAAATATCTGGACCGGCCCTATAAATGGGTCGCCAAGGTGGGGCTGGACTGGGTGAAAGAACGGGTCGTGGACGATCTGGCGGAACGCCAGCGCCTCATCGACGCCTTCGCGGTTTCGCAATCGGTTTACCAGAAAGACCCCTGGGCCGAGCACGTCCGCGAGCGCGCCGAGCTGTACAAACCCGTCGACCTGTCCGGCCTTGCCGCCGAATGACCCCTTTGCCGCAGGAGAAACCCATGACCGACTGGATCGACATCGGCCCCCTCGACGCCATCCCGCCGCGCGGCGCGCGCAAGGTCACGACGCCGCTGGGCTGCGTTGCCGTGTTCCGCACGGGCGCGGATGAGGTCTACGCGCTGGACAACCGCTGCCCGCACAAGGGCGGGCCGCTGGCGGATGGTATCGTGCACGGGCATGCGGTGACCTGCCCGCTGCACAACTGGGTCTTCGACTTTACCACCGGCGAGGCGCAGGGCGCCGACACGGGCCGCGTCGCCACTTATCCGGCGCGCGTCGAGGGCGGTCGCGTGCTGCTGGACGCCGCGCGCCTGCAGGCCCGGTCCGAGGCCGCCTGACCCATGGCCCGCCCGGACAGCCCCGCCGCAATCCGCACCACCTGCCCCTATTGCGGGGTCGGTTGTGGGGTGATCGCCCGGCCCGACGGGCAGGGGGCTGTCCGCATCACCGGTGACAAGGACCATCCGGCCAACGCGGGGCGGCTGTGCTCAAAGGGGTCGGCGCTGGGCGAAACCCTGGCGCTGGACGACCGGCTGCTGGCCCCTCGCATCGGAGGTCAGGACACGGACTGGGACACGGCGTTGCAAACGGTGGCGGACCGTTTTCGCGCAGTGATCGACACACACGGGCCGGATGCGGTGGCGTTCTATGTCTCGGGCCAGTTGCTCACCGAGGATTACTATGTCGCCAACAAGCTGATGAAGGGCTTCATCGGCTCGGGCAATATCGACACGAACTCGCGGCTCTGCATGGCCTCGTCGGTGGCCGGTCACCGGCGCGCCTTTGGCACCGATACCGTGCCCGGTCTCTATGACGATTTCGAGCTGGCCGATACCGTCGTGCTGGTCGGCTCGAACCTCGCGTGGTGCCATCCGGTGCTGTATCAGCGCCTCGCCGCCGCCAAGGCCGCGCGGCCGGACATGACGGTCATCACCGTCGATCCGCGCCGCACTGCGACCTCGGATCTGGCCGACCTCCACCTGTCGATCCGCCCCGGCGGCGATGTGGCGCTGTTCAATGCACTGCTGGTGGCGATTGCTGATCAGGGCGCGATGGATGCCGATTTCATCGCCGAGCATGTTGACGGCTTCCCCGAGGCCCTGCGCGCCGCGCGCGCCGATGACGTCACGGCCAGTGGGCTGACGGCTGCCGAGATCGCGCAATTCTGCGCCCTCTGGATACGCAGCGACACGGTGGTGACGCTGTATTCGCAGGGCGTTAACCAATCCAGCAGCGGCACTGACAAGGTTAACGCGATCCTCAACTGCCATCTGGCGACGGGGCGCATCGGTCATCCCGGCATGGGTCCATTCAGCATCACCGGCCAGCCCAATGCGATGGGCGGGCGCGAGGTGGGCGGGCTGGCCAACATGCTGGCCTGCCATCTCGACATCGAAAACGCCCAGCACCGCGCCGCCGTGCAAACCTTCTGGAACGCGCCGGTCATCGCCGGTCAGCCGGGTCTGAAGGCGGTCGAGATGTTCAAGGCGGTGGGTGACGGGCGGATCAAGGCGATCTGGATCCTCCACACCAACCCCGTTGTCACCCTGCCCGACGCCGACGCGGTGCGCGCGGCACTGGCGGGTTGCGATTTTGTCGTGGTCAGCGACGTGACTGGCCGCACCGACACTGCGCGGCTGGCGCATGTGCTGCTGCCGGCGACGGGCTGGGGCGAAAAGGACGGCACCGTCACCAATTCCGAGCGCTGCATCAGCCGCCAGCGCGCGTTCCTGCCCGCGCCGGGTCAGGCCCGCGCTGACTGGGCGATGCTGGCCGAGGTCGGGCAGCGCATGGGCCATGCGCAGGCGTTTGACTATGCCGCGCCCGCCGAGATCTTCCGCGAATACGCCGCGCTGAGCGGGGTCGCGGGCGGGCTCGGGCTCGACTTTGACATCTCGGGCCTCGCGGACTGCTCGGACGCCGATTATGACGCGCTGGAGCCTTTCCGTTGGCCGTTGAACGGCACGCGGTCGGGCGGGCGGTTCTTTGGCGACGGGCGGTTCTTTACCCCCTCGGGCAAGGGCCGGATGCTGCCGCTGACCAGCCGCGCGCCGGCCGCCGTGCCTTCTGCGGACTTCCCGCTGGTCCTGAACACTGGCCGGGTGCGCGATCAGTGGCACACGATGACCCGGACCGCCAAAGCGTCGCGCCTGAATGCGCATATGGCCGAGCCGTATCTGGAAATTCATCCGCAGGATGCGCAGGCTCTGGGGCTGGAGCCGGCGACGCTGGCACGGGTGCGAAGCCCCGTCGGTCAGGCGATCCTGCGCGTGCTGGTCAGCGACAAGGTGCAGCCGGGGCAGGTGTTCGCGCCGATGCACTGGACCGGCGAGACGGCCAGCGCCGGGCGCATTGATGCGCTGGTGGCGGGGGTGACTGATCCGGTCTCGGGCCAGCCCGAAAGCAAGGCAGCGATCTGCCAGGCGGAACCGTTCAAGGCACTGTCTTACGGGTTCGGGCTGTCGGTGGCTGAGCCACAGCCGGACGCCGCCTATTGGGCCAAGGCCCGCGCGAAGGACGGCTGGCGGGTTGAGCTGGGCTATGATGCGCCGGTGACTGATTGGGTGGCACAGGCCCGCGTGCTCTTTGCGCTGCCGGACAGCGCCGAGCCGGTCGTCGTCTCGGACCCGGCGCGCGGGGTGCATCGGCAGGCGTTTCTGGAACAGGGCCGCCTGATCGCGGCGCTGTTCATCGCACCCCAGCCGGTCGCGGTCTCGCGTCAGCATCTGTTGGGGTTGCTGGGTCAGGCGCAGGGCATCGCCGTGCTGGCCGGACAACCCGGCGCCGACCGGCCTGACCCCGGTGCGACGCTCTGTGCCTGTTTCGACATCGGCGTGAACACCCTTCGCGCGGCGATCAGCGACCAGCACCTGACCAGCGTCGAGGCGATCGGCCAGGCCTTGCGGGCGGGCACCAACTGTGGATCGTGCAAGCCAGAGCTGCGTGCGCTGTTGCAGGCAGCAACCCCAAGGATGGCTGCCGAATGAGCCTTGCTCCCTTTGTTCAGATTTTGGGCCGTGGCCCCGGACGCTCGCGCAACATGACGCAGGACGAGGCGCGCGCGGCGATGGCGCTGATCCTGTCGGGCGAGGCCGCGCCCGAGGCGGTCGGCGCGGTGCTGATGCTGATGCGCTTTCGCGGCGAGAATGCCGAAGAGATCGCCGGATTCGTGCAGGCGATCCGGGCGCAGGCCTCGCCGTGGCAAGGGCCTGCGCCTGCGCTCGACTGGCCCAGCTATGCCGCCGGGCGGTCGCGCGGGTTGCCGTGGTTCCTGCTGGCGGCAAAGCTGGTGGCGCAGGCGGGGTATCCGGTACTGCTGCACGGCTGGAACACGGCGGATGGCGCGGACCGCGTGCGCGGGGCGCTGGCCGGAATGGGGATCGCCGCGGCGCAATCCACGGCGGGGGCCGGGAGCCTGCTGGCGCGCGACGGCATCGCCTATCTGCCGCTGGAAGCGGCCTCGCCCGAGGCGCTGCGCGTGTTGCGATTGCGCGATGTGCTGGGGTTGCGCTCGCCGATGAACACCGCGCTGCGGCTGTTCAATCCGGGGAGGGCAGCGGCCAGCGTGCAGGGGGTGTTTCATCCGCCCTATCGCGGGTTGCAGAGCGATGCTTCGGCGCTGTTGGCGCAGCCGAACCAGATGGTGCTCAAGGGCGCGGGCGGCGAGTTCGAGCGCGCGCCGTCCAAGGCCATCGCGCTGATGGGCCTGCGCCGCGGCGTGCCGTTTGAAGACACCGCGCCCGCGCTGATCGACGCGACCGGGCGGCTGGCCGACGGGCCGGAACTGACCGAACCGGACGCACTGGCGGCGCTCTGGCAGGGCCGCGCGCGCGATGCCTACGCCGAGGCTATCGTCACCGGCACTGCCGCCGTCGCCCTGCTGACGCTGGGCGCGGCGGACACCATCGCGCAGGCGCAGGACGCCGCGCAGCATTTGTGGACCACCCGCCCGCTGGGCTGAAATCGGAGAGCGCCATGAAGACCTTCCCCATGTTCCTGCAAATGGCTGGACGCTGTGTGGTGATCGCCGGGGGCGGTGAACAGGCGGCGCAAAAGGCGCGGCTGATGCTGAAGACCGAGGCACGGTTGCGGCTGGTGGCATATGATCTGGAGCCCGAGCTGGCGGGGCTGGTCGCCTCGGGCCGCGCCGAGCAGGTGCGCGAGGCGACGGTTGAGGCCTTCGCCGGGGCGGCGCTGGTGTTCATCGCCACGGGGGACGCCGCGCGCGACACGGCGCTGCACGCAATGGCCAAGGCGGCGGGCTGTCTGGTCAACGTGGTGGACCGGCCCGATCTGTGCGACGCGGTGACGCCCTCGATCGTGGACCGAGATCCGGTCGTGGTGGCCATCGGCACCGAGGGCAACGCCCCGGTGCTGGGCCGCCAGATCAAGACGCAGATCGAGCAGTTGCTGGAGCCCAATCTGGGCGGGCTGGCCGCGCTGGCTGGTCGGATGCGCAGCACGGTGGCCGGGGCAGTGCCGCAGGCGCAGCGGCGGGCGTTGTGGGACTGGGTGTTCGCGGGGCCAGTGCGCGCCGCCCATGCGCGCGGCGGCGAGCGCGAAGCGGCGCGGATGCTCAAGGATGCCATTGCACGGGGGCAGGCGCCCGGTGAAACGGGGCAGGGCCATATCGCGCTGGTCGGCGCGGGGCCGGGCGCGCGCGACCTGCTCACCCTGCGCGCGGTGCAGCGGTTGCAGCAGGCGGATGTGATCTTCTACGACCGGCTGGTGGACCCTGCGGTGATGGAACTCGCCCGCCGCGATGCGCAGCGGATTTACGTGGGCAAGACGCTGGGCGCGCATGAATGGCCGCAAGAGCGGATTGACGCGGTGATCATCGCCGCCGCCCGGCAGGGTCAGCGCGTGGTGCGGCTGAAATCCGGTGACCCCTCGCTCTTTGGCCGCGCCGAAGAGGAGCTGCGCGCCGCCCACGCAGCAGGCATCCCGGTCGAGATCATCCCCGGCGTTACCGCTGCCAGCGCGGCGGCGGCCAGCCTTGGCCGCGCGATGACCGAGCGGGGCGCGACGGATCACCTGATCCTTGCCACGGCGACGGCGCGCGACGGTGTCGCCGCGCCCGACATCGCCGCGATGGCCCGGCCCGGCGCGACGCTGGCGCTGTACATGGCGGTGCGGCAGCTGCCGCGCATCCGCGCCGACCTGCTGGCCGCTGGCTGGCCCGAGACGACCGAGGTGGAGGCCGTCGCCAGTGCCTCGAGCGCGCAAGAAGTGCAGTGTCGCTGCATCTTGGGCGATATGGACCGCGCGCTGGCCGGGTTGGCCAATCCGGCGATCATCTTTGTGCGCTTTGCCAAGGACGCGGTGGCGGTGCCGCAGACGCCGCACTTGCAGGTCGTCAGCGCCTGACGCCCCTGCGCCTTGCCGCGCCCGGCGCGCGTGCTACTGTCCGCCCATGACACAAGCCGCCGCGCCCCAATCCCCCGCCCTCGTGCGCTTTTTCGGGCTGCTGCTGGCGCGTCCGCTCTGGCCGGGGCTGGCCCTGGCGCTGGTCACCCTGCTGTCGGTCTGGCAGATCACCACCCTGCGGGTGGCGGTGGATCTGTCGGGCCTGATCGGCCCCCAGACCGACGGTGCGCAGGCGCTGGTGCGCTATGAGGAAACCTTCGCGCCGTTTCGGGCGGAAGAGGTGCTTCTGGTCCGCGCGCCTAGTTTTGCCGATGACGACGCGCTGGCGGCGCTAGACGATCTGGTGCTTGAACTGCAATTTGTTGACGGGGTGGCGCAGGTCATCTCGCTGGCCGCCTTGCCCGCGCCGGGCCGTACCGGGTCATGGCTGAACGGGCCCGAACTGGCCGCGCTGCCCCCCGCCGACCGTTTGACCCTGATGCGCACGCAGAACCCGCTGGCGGCGCAGCTGATGTCGGCGGATCTGACCGCAACCGTGATCGCCGTCGGGGCCGAGCGCGGGCGGGCCGGCGACGGGTTTTCGCAGCGGGTGCTGGCGGCGGTGCAGGGGATCGACGGGCTGTCGGTCGAGCTGGTCGGGCTGCTGGAGGTGCAGCGTTCGATTGCCGAAGAGCTGATCCATGACCTTGTGCTGCTGGTTCCGGCGGCAGTGGTGCTGTGTCTGATTGTCTCGATGATCCTGTTTCGCAGTGTGCGCGCCGTGGCGGTGATTGCGCTGCCGCCAATTGCCGGGCTGGTCTGGTTCATGGGATTTCTGGGCTGGAGCGGCACGCCGATTGACCCGGTGATGGGCTCGCTGCCGGTGGTGCTGATCGTGCTGGCGTTCTCGGACGCGATCCACGTCTACCATGCCGCGATCCATGCGCTGGACACGCCCGGCGACCGCCGCGCCGCGCTGGCACTGGCGCTGGGTCAGACCGCACCGGCGGCGGCGCTGACCTCGCTGACCACGGTGATCGCCTTCGCCTCGCTGGCGCTGCCGGATTCGCCGTCGCTGAACGCGATGGCGTGGACCGGGGGCGTGGGGATGGCGCTGTGTCTGGTCTCGGTGCTGCTGATGACACCGGTGTTGATGTGGGCGCTGGGCGTGCCACGCGCAGGCGGGCGGGTGCCCCGCTTGTTCGACGCCGTGGTGCCGCCGGCGCAGGCCGTGTCGCGGCATACCCGCTTGGTGCCGGTGGCGGCGGCGTTGATCCTGGCAGGGGTCTGGGCGCTGCAAAGCCAGTCGACGCTGGGCTTTCGCTATGCCGATTACCTGCCGCGCGGTGCCGCCGTGACGCAGGCGCTGGGCGAGATGGAGGCGGCGGGGCTGGGTTCGGACCGCATGCTGGTGATCGTGCAGGACGACCCTGCCGACCCTCTGGCCCGGGTCGAGGCGGCGGCGGGCGCGCTCTGGGGGCCTGAGGGCGCGGCGTGGGTTGCCTCGGATGCAGGGCAGGGGATGCTGGCGCGCATGGCCTCACGCGATGGCACGGCGCATGCGTTGCCGGTGCAGCTGCCCATCGCCGCGCGGGATGTGCGGGCGGATGAGGCGCTGGCGCTGCTGGCGGACCGGCTGGAGGCGGCAGGCGTCGGACCCGAGACGCAGGTGATCGGGCCGGGCTATGCGCTGCTGACCGAGGGGCCGAAGATCGTGCAAAGCCTGCGGATGGGGCTTTACACCACCATTCTGGCGATCACCCTGCTGGTTGCCTTGGTGCATCGGTCTATGCGGCTGGCGCTGGTGGCGCTGGTGGTCAACCTGATCCCTATTCTGGGGGTCGAGGCGTGGCTGGTGTTGCTGGGGCGTGAGGTGACGATCATGAACATGATCGCGCTGACCGTGGCCTTTGGCATCGCGGTGGACGACACGCTGCATTTCCTCAACCGCTACAAGCTGGCGCAGGGCAATACCGAGGCCCGCGTGCGGCAGGCGGTGGCGCAAGCCGGGCCGCCGATGGCGGCGACAACGGCGATCTTGCTGGCCGGGCTGGTGGTCACGCTGTTTTCCGCGCTGCCGGGTCTGTCGATCTACGGCGGGCTGATCGCGCTCGCCGTGGCACTAGCGCTGGCGGCGGACCTGTTCTTGCTGCCCGGCCTGATCCGAAGGAGCGTGAAATGATCCGAGTGCTGCTGTTTCTGGCCATGGCCAGCCCCGCCATGGCGCAGAGCTTGCCCGCCTTTGAAGGGCGCTGGCGCGGGGAGGGGGATCTGGCGCTGGGCACCGAACCCTTGCAGCGCTTTCGCTGCCAGCTGCGGCTGGAACCCTTGCGCACAGGCGAGACCTTTCTGGTCGGGCGCTGTGCGACGGCGCAGGTGCATCAGAGCTTTGCCTATCTGTTGACCGAAGACGCGGATGGCACGCTTCACGCGCAAAATACCGAGACGGTCGAGGACGGCCTCCCGTCCGACCTGCTGGGCACCGCTGCGCCCGGCGTCTTGCGTCTTGAAGGCTCACAGGACGCGCTGCTGGAGCTGCGGCGCGAAGGGGAGACGCTGCAGTTCACCATCGCCGGGCATGATCTGCGCGGTCCGGCGCGCGGTGACGCGGTGCTGGAACGCCGCGAATGATGGTGGAAACACCGGTTTCGCGCCGTAAACGCAGGGCTTGTGGCCTTTCCATTCGCCGTCTCGGCGCTTATAGGCAAAAAGACGATCCGCGGGACGACCCCGCGCCTTGCGAGGCTGTATGAACATCATCACCACGACCGAGGCTTTGGCTGCGCTCTGCGCCGAAGCGGCGCACGAGCCGTTTGTCACCCTCGACACCGAATTTCTCAGAGAGCGCACCTATTACGCCAAGCTGTGTCTGGTGCAGATGGCGCTGCCCGGCAAAGGCCCGGATCGCGCCTATCTGATCGACCCGCTGGCCGAGGGGATCTCGCTCGATCCGCTGCTCGAGCTGATGCGCAACACCGATGTGGTCAAGGTATTCCACGCCGCGCGGCAGGATCTGGAGATCTTCTTCATCGACGGCGGGGTGATCCCCGAGCCGCTGTTTGACACCCAGATCGCCGCGATGGTCTGCGGTTTTGGCGAGCAGGTTGGTTATGAGACGCTGGTCAAAAAGATCGCCAAGGCGCCGCTGGACAAGACCTCGCGCTTTACCGACTGGTCGCAACGCCCGCTGACCGATGCGCAGATGCGCTATGCGCTGGATGACGTGACCCATCTGCGCCAGATCTATGAGTATCTGAAAGCCGATATCGAGAAAAGCGGCCGCGCCGCCTGGGTGGCCGAGGAAATGGGCATCCTGACCTCGCCCGACACCTATGTGACGCATCCTGAGGACGCCTGGCAGAAAATCCGCACGCGCGGGCAGTCGGGCAAGTTCATGGCGATGGTGCGCGAACTGGCGCGTTTCCGCGAGGATTACGCCCAGACCCGCAACGTGCCCCGCTCGCGTGTCTACAAGGACGACGCCCTGCTGGAGCTGGCCTCGACCAAGCCCGAGAGCATCGAGGCGCTGGGCCGTTCACGCCTGCTGCTGCGCGAAGCGCGGCGCGGCGAGATTGCTGACGGGATTCTGGAATCGGTGCAGGTTGCGCTGACGATGGACCCCAAGAACTGGCCGCGCGTCGCCGATGAGGGCGCGCCGTTGCAGGTGAACCCGGCGCTGGCGGATCTGCTGCGCGTGCTGCTCAAGGCCAAGGCCGACACGGCTGGCGTCGCGCAGAAACTGATCGCGCCGACCAGCGATCTGGACGCGATTGCCGCTGGCAAGCGCGACGTGGCCTGTCTGAAGGGTTGGCGCGGCGAGCTGTTCGGCAATGATGCGATCCGTCTGTGCAAGGGCGAGCTGGCGCTGGCGACCAAGGGCCAACAAGTCATCGTCATCGAAATCTGACGCCTCTGTGTGCACCGTCCCGCGCGGTTGCAACACCGGCGCAGGATGGGCATATAGGGCACGTCCTATGGGGTGTTGCCAATGAACTATCTGGAATTCGAAAAACCGCTGGCCGAGATCGAAGGCAAAGCCGCCGAGCTGCGCGCGATGGCCCGCAATACCCCCGAGATGGACGTCGACAAAGAGGCCGAAGCGCTCGACAAGAAGGCCGAGCAGCTGCTGGGCGATCTCTACAAGAACCTCGCGCCCTGGCGCAAATGTCAGGTGGCCCGTCACCCCGACCGGCCGCATTGCAAAGATTACATCGACGCGCTGTTCACCCAGTACACGCCCTTGGCCGGGGATCGGAATTTCGCCGATGACCACGCCATCATGGGGGGGCTGGCGCGGCTTAACGACCGTCCGGTGATGGTGATCGGTCAGGAAAAGGGCTCGGACACCAAATCGCGCATCGAGCGCAATTTCGGCATGGCCCGGCCTGAGGGCTACCGCAAGGCGATCCGCCTGATGGATCTGGCGGCGCGCTTTGGCCTGCCGGTGATCACGCTGGTCGACACCCCCGGTGCCTATCCCGGCAAGGGCGCGGAAGAACGCGGTCAGGCCGAGGCCATCGCCCGCTCGACCGAGAAATGCCTTGCCGTGGGCGTGCCGGTCATCTCGGCGATCATCGGTGAGGGGGCTCTGGCGGGGCTGTGGCGCTGGCGACGGCGGACAAGATCCTGATGCTGGAGCATTCAGTCTATTCGGTCATCACGCCCGAAGGCTGCGCGTCGATCCTGTGGAAAGACAGTGACAAGATGCGCGAAGCCGCCGAGGCGATGCGCCTGACCGCGCAGGATCTGCTGAAACTGGGCGTCATCGACCAGATCATCGCCGAACCCCGTGGCGGCGCGCAGCGCGACCGCGACGCGGCGATTGCGTCTGTCGGCAAGGCGCTGGAGTCGGTCCTGGCCACCTTCGACGGCAAATCGCCCGCCGATTTGATCGCCGCGCGTCGCCGCAAGTTCCTCGACATGGGGCGCAAAGGCCTGGCCGCGTGATGCTGCCCGGTGGTCCCTGGGCGCTGCTCTTTGCCGCCGGCCTGCTCGAAATCGTCTGGGCCGTGGCGCTGAAAGCCTCGGACGGGTTCACCCGCAAGGGCCCGACGGCGCTGACCGTCGTGGCGGCTGCGGCCTCGTTCTATCTGCTGGCCCGCGCGATGCGCGATCTGCCTGCTGGCACCGCCTATGCGGTCTGGACGGGGATCGGCGCGCTGGGCGTGGCGATTCTGGGCATGATCTGGTTCGGGGACGCCGCAACCCCGCTGCGCATCGGCGGTATCGTGCTGATCGTCGCCGGGATCGTGGCGCTGAAACTGGCATGAGCCTGACCATCCGCCCCACGGTTGAAGCAGACGCCCCGGCTTTGGCCGAGGTGCTCAACGACATCATCGCGGCGGGCGGCACTACGGCCTATGAGACGCCCTTCACGCCGCAGGGGCTGTGGCAGTCCAGTCTGGGCGGTGCCAAGGTTCTGTGCTGCCATACCGTGCTTGAGGGCACCACGCCGGTTGGCTTTCAGACGCTGGCCAAGCATCCCGATCTGCCCGCAGGCTGGGGGTCAATCGCCAGCTTCACCCGCCGCGATCCGCCGGTGCGCGGGGCGGGCACGGCCCTGTTCGAGGCGACCAAGGCCCGCGCAAGGGCGTTGGGGCTGGTCGCGATCGACGCCACGATCCGTGCCGATAACGTGCCGGGGCTGGGGTATTACGGCAAGATGGGCTTTGTCGATTACAACGTGATCCGCGCGGTGCCGTTGTCGGATGGCACGCTGGTTGACCGCATTCAGCGCAAATTCACGCTCTGAACGCAAGGTTTGTGCCGCGAAAGCACGCAGGCTCAGTCCGGAAGATGGCCGGCGCGGCGCGTCGCCTCACGGGTCGGGCACGGATCGCGCAGCGGCTTCAGCTTGCGCGTCGAGTGCGGCACGCCAATCGACGAGCTCTGCCTCATCCCGAACATGGCCGCCGTAGAGTGTCTGCCAGGACATTTGAGTCTTGCTCCAATAATAGGCTACCGGGTCACTGCCGATCACCAACACGGCATGGTGGGGCCAGTAAATTGTAGAACTGTTGTTATAGGGGGCAAAAAGGACGAGCCCACGCAGGTCCCACAAACTGAAATCAGACCGGTAGTCTCCCTGCTTGTCGGTGATGAGGATGCGCCAGGGCGCCCCGAACGCCAATGACGTGGCTCCGTAAAGCATGGCGGGAACCGATGCCAGCGACCAGAGCGCCACAGCCAGTGCTGGAACCGCCCAGAGCCAAAGCTCCCGACGCGCACGGCGAAGCAAGGCGGCGGCGATCCCGCCCGAGGCGAGGAGAAACAGCGCGATCAGCGCAAAGCGGTCCGGACTGGAAAACAGCCCAAGTACCAAGGAAGAAATGCAACTGACGAAGCCGAGCACGTATGCAGTCACTACCGAAGGCATGCCGCCCGTGCCTCGCATGGCGATTCCGAAGGCAACCGGAATGGCGAGATATTGCACGAACAAAGCGGCAACGCCAAAAACGGCGAACGGAAACGATGGGGTGAGAAGGGTCTGCGCTACACCCGCGGGGGATACAAATGGTGGAACGGCAGACAGCCCCAGCAGCCAGACCGAAGCCGCGAGGATGACGTTGGTGCGCGTCACCACATCGTCTGCGCGGCGCGGGCGGGCCAGACTTGGTCATATTCCGCGCCGTCAAACGCGCCTTGGGTGATCTCGGTCAGGATCTCGCCCACGGTGGGCAGGCCCGCGCTGTCATCGCGCGCCCAGATCCCGGAGCGCAGCAGGGCGCGCGCACATTGGGCGTAAACCTCGCCCACGGCGATGACGATCACCAGATGCGGGTGCTTGCCTGCCTGCTCGAACCGCGCGCACAGCGCCGGGTCGGTGCTGAGCCGGGCGGAACCATTCACGCGCAGCACGGTGTTCGACCCCGGCACCAGAAAGCTCAGCGACACGCGCCCGTCGCGGACGATATTGCGCAGCGAATCCACGCGGTTGTTGCCGCGCCAGTCGGGCATCAGCAGCGTGCCGGGGTCCATCTGCTGCACGACCGGGCCGTTGTCGCCGCGCGGGGTGCAGTCGGTGCCCTCGGGGCCGACCGTGGCCAGCATGCAAAAGCGCGAGGCCTCGATCCAGCGGGCATAAGCGGGCGTCAGGCGGCGGGTAACCTTGACGATGGCAGCCTCGGGTGGGGCGCCGAACATCGGTTCGAGTTGGTCGAGACTGGTGATCCATGTCATGAGGCGATCCTTCCGGCTGGGGTTGCCGTCACCCTAGTTGATGCCATTCGCCCGCTGCAAGGCACGAACATACGCGATCACCGCCGCAACATCGCCGCGCGTCAGGCCTTCGATCCGGGGCATGTTGCCGAACGTCCAGTGATGCGCCCGCACGCCTTGGGCGACGGCGATCTGGAACGCCTCATCCGCGTGATGCGAGGGTTCATAGATCCTGTGCACCAGCGGCGGGCCGATCCCGTCGCGCCCCACCGCCGCCTCGCCATGACAGGCGGCGCAGGTCTGCGCAAAGATGCTTTCACCCAGTTGCGCGTGCGCATCCAGCGTCCCCGGCAGCGTGATCTGAACCAGCGCATCCGTACCGGCCCGAGAAGGCGGCAGCGGGGGAGCGGCTGGTTCCGGGCGGGTGGTCCACCACAGCCCGCCAGCGAGGGCGAGGATGGCGAGAGCAGCAAGGGGTTTGAGCATAAGGGCCTCCTGCGCCGGGTTCCTAGGGGTTCCAGCGACGGGAAGGTCAAGGCGGTTTTTCCGGCTCAGGCCTTGGGCTTGCGCGGTTTTTTGGGCTTGGGCACGGGCAGGTCGGCCCAGATGGCAAGCGCCACGGCGATCAGGGCCTCGGGTTCGTCCAGCAGCCCATCGCCGATCAGATACGGCTTGGCGCCGGGATAGGGCGGCGCGGTCTCGGGCGTGTCCATCAGCGCGCGGGCACCCGGCGTATCCTTGAGATAGAGCGTGTCGTCGCAGATCAGGGCAATCGCCTTGCCATCCAGATACAGCGCGTATTCCCCGAACATCGCGCGGGTGCTGACCACTCCTGCGGGGTCCATCTGTTCGCGGATAAACTCGACGGTTTCGCGGGTCGAGGACATCTCAGCGCTCCAGTGCGGGAAAACCTGCCTCGGCCATCAACGCGTCCGAGCGGGTCTCGACGACCTCTTCCACCGTCGCCAGAAACGCGCGGATCGGCAGGCCCGGCTCAATGGCGGGCAGGAACTCGATCACCGCCGTGCCGGGTTTGCGGTATACCGCGTGGCGCGGCCAGAACACACCGACATTGCAGGCGACGGGGACCACGGGGGCTTTCAGCTCGTTATACAGCACGCCGACGCCGACCTTGTAGGGCATCGAGACGCCCGCAGCGACGCGGGTGCCTTGCGGGAAGATGATCAGCTGCCCCGGCTCCACCGCATTGGCGCGGACCTTTTCCACCATGCCCTTGATCGCGGCACCGCGCCGACCACGGTCCACCGGCACGCAGCCGATGCGCAGCGCGTACCAGCCGACGATGGGGGCCCAGAGCAACTGCTTTTTCATGATGAACTTGGGGCGCGGCAGGGCGCTGCAGATCAGGATGATGTCGAAAAAGCTCTGATGCTTGGCGGCGATCATCACCTCGCCTTCGGGGATCGGCCCGCGGATTTCGGACTTCAGGCCAACCATCCAGCTGGCCGTCCAGCGAATCCAGCCGGTCCAGGCGTGCACCGCGCCAAAAGCCCCGCGCCGGTCGATCAGCGCCCAGGGCAGGAAGATCAGCGCGATGGGGATCATCGCGAAATAGGCCTGCGCTGAAAAGATCAGCGAGCGCAGCCATTGGATCGCGTAGCGCATTATCCCTCCTGCCTCAGTACCCGCATCGCCGCCGTGCGGGTCGCGGCCCAGGCGATGACCCCGGCCAGCGGCGGGATCGCCAGCGGCATGAACCAGCCTGCGCCCGAAAAGCCCAGACCCGTCAGGAAACCCGAATCCCCCGCCACCGGCAAGAGCGCAAAGGCGGCAACGCCGAGCACCATGCCGGCCACCGCGCCGATCACCGCCAGCACGGTGAAGCGGTTGGTAAAGGCGCGGGCGATGAAGGCGTCGCGCGCACCGACCAGCCGCAACACCCGGATAACCTGTGCATTGGCGGCCAGCGAAAAGCCTGCGGCCAGCGTGATCATCGCGGCCATCATCACCCCGATCAGCGCCACCGACAGCCACGCCAACGCGCGCAGACTTGCCGCCGCCTGCACCAGCGGGCGACGCCAGCGGGTGTGGTCATCCAGCATCGCGCCCGGCGCTTCCGACGCCAGCCGCAGGCGCAGCCCGACCGAGTCGAACCCCTCGGGGGCTTCGATGATCTCGATCAGACGGGGCAGGGCGAGGCTCTCGATCGGCAGATCGGGCCCGAACCAGGGTTCCAGCAGCGCGCGCTGTTCGTCGATATCCAGCACGCGGGTCGAGGCGATGCCGGGCGTGGTGCGCAGCACCTCCAGCACGGCAGCGGTCTGCGCGGCGATTTCCGAAGGCGGGGCCGAGATCCTCAGCGTGGCGCTTTGCGACAGGGTCGAGGACCAGCGCTGCGCCAGTTGCCCCGCCGACATCGACAGCGCCAGCGCGAAGACAGCCAGAAACGCCATCGCCCCCGCTGTGATCGCGGTCAACAGCGTGGCAATGCCGGACGAGGGCACGATCCGTGCGGGATCGCCGAAACCGGGCGTGGGGCGGGCGCCGCCAAGGGCGCGCACCGCGTTCATAGCTCGGCCCCGGCGGTTTGCAGCGTGCGGTCGGCGATGCGCAGCACGCGGGCCGACACCATCGACTTGGCACTGCGGATCATCGGCAGGTCATGCGTGGCGATCATCACGGCGGTGCCCATGCGGTTCAGCTCGACCAGCAGGGACAGCAGGCGCTGCGACATTTCGGGGTCGACGTTGCCGGTGGGTTCGTCGGCCAGCACCACCTCGGGCGACAGAATTACCGCGCGGGCGAGGGCGGCGCGCTGACGTTCACCGCCCGACAGGGTGGGCGGCAGCGACTCGGCCTGACCGGCCAGACCGACCCAGCTGAGCAGTTCGCGCAGATCCGCCTCGGGCACCGGGCGTCCGGTGGCCACGAAGGGCAGCGCCACGTTTTCGGCCAGCGTCAGGTGGTCCAGAAACTGGCAATCCTGGTGAATCACCCCGACCCGGCGGCGCATGTCAGCCAGTGCATCGCGGCTGAGGCCGCGCAGCGGTTGGCCGAACAGTTCGATCTCACCCGCACTGGGGCGCAGTTCACCATAACACAGCTTGAGCAACGTGCTTTTACCGGCACCCGAAGGTCCGGTCAGGAAATGGAACGCACCCGGCGCGATATGCAGGTCGATTCCGTTCAGCAGGGCGCGTCCGCCATAATCGTGCGATACGTTTGCCAGTCGGATCAACAGTAACCCCTTTACCTCTGGTCGAAACTGGGCTCTGCCCTTGGAAGTTGGTTTTGGGATTGCTACAACGTTGAGACACCGTAGCCAATGGCCGAGGCGGGCAACGGGCGGATTTCGTCCTGTAGGAGAGCCGATGCGACTGACCTGTCCGAACTGCAATGCGCAGTACGAGGTAGATGAGAGCGTCATTCCCAAAGCTGGGCGCGACGTTCAGTGCTCTGCCTGTGGAAATACCTGGTTTCAATACCCCATGGAGGTCGCGCTGCAGATGCGCGCGGCGGAAATGGAGGATGATGACGACGAGGATGGTCCCGACGACGAAGACAACGCGCGCCCGGTCGGTTCGACCATGGGCGAGCGCGCCGCGCCGCGCATCGACAAGACGGTGCTCGATGTGCTGCGCGAAGAGGCCGATCGCGAGATGGGCGAGCGCAAGCGCGCTCAAGGCGCCATCGAAACGCAGGGCGATCTGGGGCTGACACGGCCGACCCGCTCGAAGGCCGCGCCGTCACGGGTGTTTGGCGAGGATGATCCAGCCCCCGCAACGGTGGCACCCGTCAGCGCAGAGGGGCCGGTCGAAGAAGAGCACATCAGCCGCCGCAACCTGCTGCCCGATATCGAAGAGCTGACCTCGACACTTGAGCCGGGCAGCGACCGACGCGGTGCCGATACGGCCTCTGATGCAGGCGTTTCCAGTGAGAAACGCAGCTTTCGGCAGGGCGTGTCGCTGATTTCGCTGCTCGCGATTGCGTTGGTGGTCGTGTATCTGCTGGCGCCGCTCATCACCACAACCGTGCCTGCATTGCGCGACCCCCTGGCAAGCTATGTCGGTGCGATCGACAGCGCCCGCATCGCGGTTGCCACCATGATGCGCGGGCTTTTCGGGGGCTAACGCCCCCATTGCCCCCAGAGCAGCACGACCCATGCCACGCCCGCAGCAAGCGCGGTCAGCGCCACGGCGGCGCTGCCGCAATCCTTGGCCTTGGCGGCGAGCGGGTGGTGTTCGGGTGACACCATGTTCACCACGGTCTCGACAGCGGTGTTCATCAGTTCGACCGCCAGCAGCAAGATCCCCAGCGACAGGATCAGCGCACGCTCAGCCGGGGTGAGCGGCAGCCAGAGCGCCAGCGCCGCCGAGGCGATGTTGGCAAGGCTCCATTGTCGAAGCGATTTTTCGCTGGCCCAGGCCGCGGTCCAGCCGCGCCATGACCACAGGCAGGTCCGCCCAATACGCAGCCCTTCGGCTGCCAGCCACGCCAACATCATCGCCCCCCGCTTCCTGACGCAAGCAGCCTAGGCGCAGTTGACAATACTGTGAAGCGGCCTCAGCCGTTCTGGCGGGCTTCCAGCGCGTCGAGCCGGGCTTTGAGCGCCTCATTCTCTTCGCGGGCCTTCTGCGCCATGGCGCGCACCGCGTCGAATTCTTCGCGCGTGACAAAGTCGCGGTCCGCAAGCCAGCGGTCCATCAGGCTTTTGACGGCGGTTTCGGCCTCGGTCCGGGCACCTTGGGCGACGCCCATGGCGTTGGTCATCAGCTTGGACAGGTCATCGAAAATACGGTTGCCGGGCTGCATCGCGGGCTCCTCAACTGGGTTGTGACCTATATGGGATGGGCGTGCCCGATGCGCAAGGTTGACTTCCCCCGGCCCTCACGGGAAACCCAAGGGATCACAGCCAAGGGTTGCCATGCCGTTCGTCATCGAATTCCCGTCCTTTCTGCGCCCCGAGATCTTTTCGCTGGATCTGGGCGGGTTCCATCTGGCGCTGCGCTGGTACGCGCTGGCCTATATCGCCGGTTTCGTCATCGGCTGGCGGCTGATCGTCGCCGCCATGCGCCGCCCGGCGCTGTGGCCGGGCGACCGCGCGCCGATGACCGCTGAACTGGTCGAGTCGCTGCTGACCTGGATCATTCTGGGCGTGATCCTGGGCGGGCGGCTGGGTTTTGTGCTGTTCTATCAGCCCGAATATTACCTCTCGCATCCGCTTGAGATCCTGAAGGTCTGGGAAGGCGGCATGTCCTTCCACGGCGGTCTGATCGGCGCCACGGTAGCGGGCTTCCTCTTTGCGCGCCGCAACGGCGTTCCTGCCTCGGCGGTGGGGGATTCCATGGCGATGGTGATCCCGGTCGGGCTGGGGCTGGGGCGCTTGTCGAACTTTGCCAATGCTGAACTGTGGGGCCATCCCACCACCCTGCCATGGGGCGTTATGTTCCCCGGCTCGGGCGGTGTCTGCCCGACCGACTGGATGCATGAATGCGCCCGCCATCCCACGCAGCTGTATGAGGCGGGGATGGAAGGGGTGCTGCTGGGGCTGGTCCTGTGGGTCCTCGTCACCCGACTGCACGCGCTGAAAAAGCCGTGGCTTGTTACGGGTGTGTTTCTGGCGGGCTATGGTCTGGCGCGGATCATCGTCGAATTCTGGCGCATGCCGGATGACCAGTTCCTTGCGGCGGACCCGGCGGGTTACGTGGTGCGGCTGGGTGATTTCGGCCTGACCATGGGCCAGACGCTGAGCCTGCCGATGGTGCTGGCGGGGCTTGCGCTGATCGTTTTCGCGCAACGTCGGCGGGTGCCATGACCGCACTCGCGGACATCCTGACGCGCCGGATCGCGGCAACCGGGCCGATCACGCTGGCCGAGTATATGGCCGAGTGCCTGCTCAACCCCCAGCACGGCTATTACGCCACCAGCGACCCGCTGGGCATCGCGGGTGATTTCACCACCGCGCCCGAGGTCAGCCAGATGTTCGGCGAGCTGATCGGGCTGTGTCTGGCGCAGTCGTGGCTGGATCAGGGCGCGCCCGAGGGCGTGCTGGTCGAGGCCGGGCCGGGACGCGGCACGCTGATGGCCGACATCTGGCGTGCCACGCGCGGCGTGCCCGGCTTTCATCAGCGCATGGCGGTGCATCTGGTCGAGGCCTCGCCCGTGCTGCGCGCGGTGCAGGCGCAGGCGCTGGCCGGTGTGCCGGTCACGTGGCACGACACGCTTGCCACGCTGCCCGACGCGCCGCTGTGGTTTGTGGCCAACGAGTTCTTCGACGCCCTGCCGATCCGCCAGTTCCAGCGCTCGGGCGAGGGCTGGCGAGAGGTGGTCGTGGGGGTGCAGGACGGCACGCTGACGGCGGGCCTGACCCCTGCCGCGCCGCTGGCCGATCTGGCACACCGGCTGGCCGATACGCAGGACGGCGACGTGGTGGAAACGCGCCCCTCGGCCCGCGCGTCGGTTGAGGTCGTGGCGCAGGGTATCGCCGCGCGCGGTGGGGCGGCGCTGATCATCGACTACGGCGACTGGCGCAGCACCGGCGACACGTTTCAGGCGCTGCGTGGGCATGCCTATACCGACCCGTTCGCCCAGCCCGGCCTTGCCGACCTCACCGCCCATGTGGATTTCGAGGCGCTGGCCTTGGCTGCTGCGCCACTCAAGGTCAGCGCGCTGACCGCGCAGGGGGCCTTGCTCTCGGCGCTGGGAATTGAGGCACGCGCCGCCCGACTGGCCCAAGGTCTGACGGGCGAGGGGTTGCGCCAGCACCTTGCCGCGCTTCGCCGCTTGACCGATGCCTCAGAAATGGGAACGTTGTTCAAAGCGCTTGCGCTGGTTGCACCGGGCGCGCCGATGCCGCCGGGATTTTCCCCGGCACAGGATACCGAGGCCGTAACATGACCATGGAGATCCTCACCTCAGACGCGCTGAGCGACGCGCGCCACGGGTTTTTCACCCGGCGCGGCGGCGCGTCGTCGGGGATTTTCTCGGGCCTCAATTGTGGGACCGGATCGTCGGACCAGTCCGAGATCGTCGCCATCAACCGCAACCGTGTGGCCAGTGCCATGGCGGTGATGCCGTCGGCGCTGCTGGGCGTGCATCAGGTGCATTCCGCCAAGGTGGTGACCGTCACCACGGGCGGCCCGCAGGGCAAGGCCGACGCGATGGTCACCGATGTGCCGGGCTTGGCGCTGTCGATCCTGACCGCCGATTGCATGCCGGTTCTGCTGCTGGACACCACCGCGCAGGTGATCGGCGCGGTCCATGCCGGGTGGCGTGGTGCGCTTGAAGGCGTGCTGGAAGCAACGCTCGACGCGATGGAGGCGCTGGGCGCGGACCGGGGCGAGACCTCGGCCATCATCGGCCCCTGCATCAGCCAGCGCGCCTATGAGGTGGGGCCAGAATTCCTGCAGGCTTTCCTTGATGAAGACCCTGATAACGAATGGTTTTTCGCCAGCGGCGAGGGCGATCGCTATCTCTTTGATCTGCCCGGTTTCGGCCTGAAACGCCTGCGCGACGCGGGCGTCGGTCATGCCGAATGGACCCGGCACTGCACCTATTCCGACCCGCGCCTGTTCTATTCCTATCGCCGCTCGGTACATGCCGGCGAGGCCGACTATGGCCGCCTGATCTCGGCCATCCGGCTCTAGTCTCGGAATTTCCCGCCTCTGGCCGCGCGCGGGCCGCGATCGTGCCCCATTCCGCCGCCAGAGTCAGCGCTGGAACGACGCCCGTTCAGAGTGTCGACAGGCAAGGATGTGACTGATGGCCAAGACCCCCTCCCGCTGGACTCGATGGGTCATTTCCGAGAGCGCCAATCCGCGCATTCAGATGCCCTGGGCACTGCGCCGTCAACGCCGCAAGGTCGCGAAACCTGTTTTCGCCTGAGCGCTGTCAGACCTGCCGCCGCGCCGCCAGCGCCGCGGAAATCGTTCCGTCATCAAGGTAATCCAACTCGCCCCCCATCGGCAGACCCCGCGCCAAGGCGCTGACGGTCACGCCGCTGGGGGCCAGCGCCTCGGCGATATAATGCGCCGTGGTCTGGCCCTCGACCGTGGCGTTGAGCGCCAGAATCACCTCGCGCAGGTTCTCGCTCTCGATCCGGGCGACCAGCTGCGGGATGCGCAGAACGTCCGGCCCCACCGATTCCAGCGCCGAAAGTGTCCCGCCCAGCACATGATAGCGGCCCTTGAAGCCGCCCGCGCGCTCCAGCGCCCACAGATCGCTGACATCCTCGACCACGCAAACCACGCCCGTCGCCCGCCGGTTGTCGGCGCAGATCGGGCAGATGTCATAGTCCGAGATATTGCCGCAGCTCCGGCAATCGCGTGCCGTCGCGGCGACCCGGGCCAAGGCCTGCGCCAGCGGGTCCATCACGACGGCACGCTTCTTGAGCATATGCAGCACCGCCCGGCGGGCCGAGCGCGGCCCAAGCCCGGGCAACCGCGCCATGAGCGCGATCAGCGCCTCGATCTCGCCGGGCGCCTGCGCCATTTACAGACCCGGCAGGTTCATGTCGCGGGGCAGGCCCATCGATTCCGCCAGATTGCCCATTTCGTATTTGGTGCGCTCCTGCGCACGGCTCTGCGCATCCTTGATCGCGGCAAGGATCAGATCCTCGACCACTTCCTTGTCCTCGGCATTGAAGATCGACGGATCAATGGTGAGGCCGCTCAGAACGCCCTTGCCGTTCGCCTTCGCCTTGACCAGCCCGGCCCCGGATTCGCCCGTGACCTCGATGGTGTCCAGCTTCGTCTGGAGATCGGCCATCTTCTCCTGCATTTCCTGCGCGGCTTTCATCATCTTGCCCATATCGCCAAGACCGCCGAGCCCGCCCAACCCTTTCAGCATCGTTCTTCTCCTGCATTCTGAAGTTGCCCGAAAGATAGGGACGCGCGGGCAGAGCCGCAAGGCGCGGTCAGTCCTCGAACGGATCCCATTCGTCCTCGACTTCGGGCAGCGCGGCCTCGGCCACTTCAAGCGCGGTCTCGACCGGGGGCAGGAAGGCGGCGATCTGGGCCTTGGGGAAGGCGGCGAAGATCGCCTGCACCAGCGGGTCGTGGCGGGCCTGCGCCTCGCGCTCGGCCTTCTCGGCGTCCTGCACCTCGGCGATGGTCTTGCCGCCGCCCTGCGCGATGCTCACCCCCCAGCGCGCGCCGGTCCAGCCCTGCAACCGCCCGGCCAGCCGTGAAGCGAAATCGCGCGCGGCATTGCCTGTCGGCTCGAACTCGATCCGGCCCGGCGAATAGCGCACCAGCCGCAGATTGGTTTCCACCTCATGCAGCAGGTGGATGTCGCGGCGTTCCTCGATCAGCGCGACGACGCTCTCAAACGTCGCATAGCGCGCCAGCGGGGCCACATCCCCCGCCAGCGCCGCCTGCGCGCCGCCACCGCCGCCGCCCGAGGGCATCGCGCTGCGGCCCATCGCCTGCGCGCCGCCACCCTCACCGCGCCCCATCGGCGCGCCGCCGCCATTTGGCGCGGGCGGAGGCGGGCTGTCTTGCAGCCGCTTGATCAGCTCATCCGGCGTCGGCAGTTCGGCCACATGGGTCATGCGGATCACCGCCATCTCGGCGGCCATCATGCTGTTTGGCGCCTGCCCCACCTCTTCCAGCGCCTTGAGCAGCATTTGCCACATCCGCGCCAGCACCCGCAGATCCATCCGCGCGGCCAGATCGACGCCGCGCGTGCGCTCATCCGGGCTGACGGTGGGGTCTTCGGCAGCGGCGGGGGTCACCTTGATGACAGATACCCAATGCGTGATCTCGGCCAGATCGCGCAGCACGGCAACCGGGTCGGCCCCGTCGGCATATTGCGCGGCGAGTTCTTCCAGCGCGCTGGCGGCATCGCCGCGCAGGATCGCCTCGAACAGATCCATCACCCGGCCCCGGTCGGCCAGCCCCAGCATCGCGCGCACCTGATCCGCGCCGGTCTCGCCCGCGCCATGGCTGATCGCCTGATCCAGCAGCGACATCGCATCGCGTACCGATCCTTCGGCCGCCCGCGCGATCAGCGCCAGCGCGTCCTCGGCGACCGATGCGCCCTCTTTGCCCGCGATCTTCTGCAGATGGGCGATCATCACCTCGGGCTCGATCCGCCGCAGATCAAACCGCTGGCAACGGCTCAGAACGGTTACCGGCACCTTACGGATCTCGGTCGTGGCGAAGATGAATTTCACATGGGGCGGCGGCTCTTCCAGCGTTTTCAACAGCGCGTTGAACGCGCTGTTGGACAGCATGTGCACTTCGTCGATGATGTAGATCTTGTAGCGCGCCGAGGCGGCGCGGTACGCGACCGAGTCGATCAGCTCGCGGATGTCGCCCACGCCTGTGCGGCTGGCGGCGTCCATCTCCATCACATCGACATGCCGCCCCTCGGCAATCGCCTTGCACGAATCGCACACCCCGCAGGGCTCGGTCGTCGGCCCACCGTTGCCATCCGGCCCGGTGCAGTTCAGCCCCTTGGCAATGATCCGCGCCGTCGCCGTCTTGCCGGTGCCCCGGATGCCCGTCATCACGAAGGCATGGTGAATGCGATCCGCCGCGAAAGCATTCTTGAGCGTGCGCACCATCGCCTCTTGCCCGATCAGATCGGCAAAGGTCTCGGGGCGGTATTTGCGGGCAAGAACCTGATAGGTCTGGGTCATCGGCATCCTTTCGACGGCAGACTAGGCAGCACAAAGGGCGAGGTCCAGCCCCGCCCCCTCTTTGCTCTCTAAATATCCTCGGGGGGTGAATTCGGCGACAGCCGAAGAGGGGGCGGAAAGCCCCCTTACCCGCTCACCTTCATCACGATCTTGCCGATATGCTCGGACGTTTCCATCCGCGCATGGGCAAGTGCCGCGTCTTCCATGGCGAACTCGCTGTCGATGATCGGGGCGATGCGTCCCGTGGCCAGCAGCGGCCAGACCTCGCGCTCCAGCGATTCCGCGATCCGGGCCTTGGCGGCGACGGACTGGGGCCGCAGGGTTGAGCCGGTGATGGTCAGCCGCCGCATCATCAGCTGCGCGAAGTTCAGCTCGACCTTGGGGCCGGTCAGAAAGGCGATCTGCACCAGACGCCCGTCGCCGGCCAGCGCGTTGACGTTGCGCGGAAGATAGCTGCCACCGACCATGTCGAGGATCAGGTTCGCGCCGCCCTCGGCCTTCAGCACGTCGACGAAATCCGCCTCGCGGTAGTTGATCGCGACTTCGGCGCCCAGCGCTTCGCAGGCGGCGCATTTCTCGGCATTGCCCGCCGTCGCGAACACCCGCGCCCCACGGGCCGAGGCCAGCTGAATCGCCGTCGTGCCAATGCCCGATGAGCCGCCATGCACCAGAAACCGCTCGCCCGCCTGCAAGCGGCCCCGGTCGAAGACGTTGGTCCAGACAGTGAAATAGGTCTCGGGCAGGCAGGCGGCGGCGCGCAGGTCCATGCCCTCGGGCACCGGCAGCGCATGGGCGGCGGGGGTGGTGACGTATTCGGCGTATCCACCGCCCGGCAGCAGGGCGCAGACCTTGTCACCGATGTGCCAGCGGCTGACGCCCGGCCCGATCTCGGCCACCACGCCCGAGCATTCCAGCCCCGGCAGATCCGACGCGCCCGGCGGCGGGGCATAATTCCCCGCGCGTTGCAGCGTGTCGGGGCGGTTCACGCCCGCATAGGCGACGCGGATGACGATTTCGCCTTCGCCCGGCACCGGCACGGCGCGCTCGGCGGTGACCAGAACTTCGGGCCCGCCGGGCTTGGAAATCTCGATCACGCGCATGGTGTGGGATTGGGGCATGGCTCTCTCCGGCTGATTCGGGCGCAGCATAGCCAAGGCAGGCGGTGGCGGAAATAGCCGGGGTAGGGTGTGCGCTTGCGCGCACCATCCGTCGGCTGGGCTCAGCGCGACAGCGCCCAGTCCCAATACATCTGCCGCACGCGCGACCCCAACGGCGTCTGTGCGAACACCCGGTCGTCCAGCGCCGCGACCGGCATCACCTTGGCGATATTGCCGGTGACAAAGATCTCGTCGGCACTCTGGAAATCCTCAACCCGCAGCGCGCATTCCACCACCTCGATGCCAGCGTCGCGCATCAGTCCGATCACCCGCTGCCGGGTCAGTCCGTTCAGGAACATGCCGTTCGGCACCGGGGTAAACACCACCCCGTCGCGCACCAGAAATACATTGGTCGAGGCCGTCTCGGCCACATTCCCCTCAACGTCCTTCGACAGCGCATTCGAAAAGCCGCGCTTGCGGGCTTCGGCCATGATCCGCCCGTTATTGGCATAGAGCGAGGCGGCCTTGGCCTCGGTCAGCGCCATGTCGGGGCGGGGGCGGGTGTAGGGCGAGACGGTCAGGGTAAACGCGCCCGGCTGGGGCATCGGCATCGCTTCGATGCACAGCGCAAAGCCGGTGGACTCGGGCACAAGGTCTATGACGCCAGGCGTGCTTTCGCAGGCCCACATCATCGGGCGCAAGTAAAGCGCGGCATCGGGGGCAAACATCTTGCAGCCCTCTTCCAAGAGCCCCTGCACCGTTTCGCCGGTGACCGGGGCGATCATCCCCATGGCTTGCGCCGAGCGGATGATACGGGCCGCGTGCAGGTCCAGATCGGGGCGCACACCCTCGAACTGCCGCGCGCCGTCGAACACGCCTGACCCCAGCCACGCCGCGTGATCGCCCGCGCGGATCACCGGTACGTTGCCGGCGTGCCATTTGCCGTCAAACCAGGTTGCGAGTTCGGTGCCGACTGCCATCGTGAGGCCCTCCCAGAGTGTGCAAGGGGCTTACCTTTACGGCAGGGCAGTCGTCAACTGATCGCGTAACAAAGTTGCGCTGTTGCGCAATATTATTACTGCGTGCCGCCAGGCATCGGCCCCGTTGCTTGTGGCTTCTTCAGGCTTTCCAGCAGCCGGAAGGGCAGGCCCACCGTCGCATTCAGCACCGGCGAGGCTTTGATCTTTGCCTTCGTCTGCTCGAACTGCATGACATTCTCGATCCGCCGGTCAAGGAAGTGCCACGTCTCGTGTTGCCCCTCGCTGTCATCGCCCAGCCAGAACAGCACGGTCGAGGAATGCACCGCCGACAGGATCGCGCGTTTGGAATACCAGTTGCCGTCTTCGCTGGTGTCACCCAGCACCGTCCAGATTGCATCAGCGGTGGCCCAGACCGCACGGGCGGCCTGCGGGGCATTTTGCGGCAGCGACAGCAGCGTGGCGGCGCGGCGTACCGCCTCACGGTCGGCGTTCTCCAACCGTAGCCGGATCGCCAGCGCAATCTTTTCGCGAAAACGCAGGGCGGTCAGATCCCGCTCGGCCAGAGCCGCCAGCATCTGCGCATCGCCTCGGCGGTGATAGGCCAGCGCCAGATCGACCCCGGCGCGGGGAAACAGCGCCTTTGCCAAGGCCGGGTCGATGCCGGTGTCGCGCGCGGCGGCTTTGAGCGTGGCTTCGGACCAGCCGTCAAAGGCGACGTGCACGAGGGCTGCATCAAGCAGGCGGTCGGCTGCGGACTGGGTCATCGGGGCCTCGCTTTCTGGGGTTGTCTGGAATGTAGGCCGAAACCCCAGGGCGTCCAAGCCCGAAGGGCTGCGCGGTCAGCGGATCATGGCCGATCCGGGCAGGGTGAGCACAAACTCGGCACTATAGGCCGTCGAGGGCGTCTGATAGCCGATCGGCGCATCGCCCTGCATCACCCGTGCGCCGATCTCGGCCATGCTGAGCGCGGTCAACTGATAGGCCTCGGCGGTACGCAGGCGCAGCTCGACCACCATCCCCTCGGCATTCACCACACGGCCGTAAACCAGCGCGTGCCCCTCGGCCCGCGCGTGGGCGTCGGGGCCGTCGGGCAGGTTGGCCAGCGCTTTCTCGACCCGGCTCTTGCCCCAGGACGAGGTCAGGAACCTGCGCAGCAGCCATGGGGCGGTGACCAGTTTGCGGGACTCAGGCGGCAGGACCATAAAGGCCTCGATGTCGGCAATGCCGGTCGAATGCCACGCCGTCACGATATCGCCCCAGCTGACCGCGCGGGCCTTGACCGGGCCGCTGCCGAAATCGATCCGCGCCTCGCGCCTGCCGCGCCGGGGCGTCAGTTCGCCCCTGCGACGCACCAGGGGCGCATCGGCAAGATACGCCGCCGAGGTCCGCATCGTCCCGCGCGATGCGCCGCCGGTGGTACTGAACGCCAGCGTCAGCTTTATTGCATCCGGCAGCCGGGCCTTGAGCATGGCGGCGATGCAATCGGTCGGCACCACATCGAACCCGCCGCCCGACATCAGCATGATCCCCGCTGCGCGCGCCGCCGCATCCGCCTCGGCGCAGGCTTGCAGCACCTCAACCTCGCCGGTGATGTCGATGTAATGCGTCCCCGTCGCCAGACAGGCCGCGCGCATCGGCGCTGCGGTGTCGCGGAACGGACCGGCGCAATGCAGCACCGCCGCCGCGCGCTTGGTCAGCCCGCGCAGCCCGGCGGCATCGCCCAGGGCCACCGCGACCCGGTGACAATTCATCGATTCCGCCACCGATTGCAGCCGTGCGCCGTTGCGCCCGGCAAGGATCGGATGCAGTCCGCGGGCTACCAGCGCCTCGGCCACCAGCTTGCCGGTGTAGCCATACGCCCCGTACACCACCAGTTCCCGCGCCATAAATAGGGCTCCCTGCGATCAGGCGTTGCGCATGGTGGGGGGCGAAGACGCGCAGCAATCCGCACACTCCCCCGGCGTCAGCCAGTCGCAAATCTTTGCCCCCGGCCCAAAGGCTGTCAAGTCAGGCTGGCCAGACCCGGCGATCCCCCGCCGCGCATAGAATCAGCGTGGACAAACGCTGCGGCCCTTGTTAAGGCAGCGCGTCCTGCACTTTACGAAACTCAAACCTAGAAAGGTGGTGAAAACCACATGCAGGTATCGGTTCGCGACAACAACGTCGAACAGGCTCTCCGCGCCCTGAAGAAAAAACTTCAGCGTGAAGGTGTGTTTCGGGAAATGAAGCTCAAGCAGCATTTCGAGAAACCCTCCGTCAAGAAAGCCCGTGAGCAAGCTGAAGCTATCCGTCGTGCGCGCAAACTCGCGCGCAAGAAGGCACAGCGCGAAGGCATGCTCTGAACTGCTTCGCCCTTCGGGGTGATGGACATAGAGAACCCCCAGACCCTTGCGGTCCGGGGGTTTTTCTTTGACCCGGGCACTGGGCTGGCCGACAAAGGCGCAAACCAGCCGGAAGTCCCATGACCTACCCTTCACAACCGCGCGTCCTGATCGTTGCCGACAATGCCTCGGCCCGGTTCGGGGGCGAAGCCATCTTGCCGCTGAAGTATTTCACCCTGCTGGCCCGGCGCGGGCGCGACGTGCGGCTGATCACGCATGAGCGCAACCGCGCCGGGCTTGAGGAATTGGCCCCCGATCTGGCCGACCGCATCACCTATTCCCCCGACACCGCCCTGCACCGCTGGCTCTGGCGGATCGGGGCACGGTTTCCCGGCGCGATCCGCGACCATCTGTTCGGCAATCTGATGGGGCTGGCGACGGGGGTGCAGCAGCGGCGGCTGGCGCGCGGGCTGATCACGGCGGGGCAGGTGGATCTGGTGCATCAGCCGATCCCGGTGTCGCCGGCTGCGCCGTCGCTGTTGCACGGGCTGGGGGTGCCGGTGGTGATCGGGCCGATGAACGGCGGGATGAGCTATCCGCCGGGGTATGAGGATTTCGAAGGCCGCGCCTCGCGCCTGTTCGTGGGGGTGGGGCGACCTCTGGCCGGGCTGGTGAACCGGCTGATCCCCGGCAAACGCCGCGCGGCGCTGTTGTTGGTGGCGAACCAGCGGACGGCCAAGGCATTGCCGGTGTCGGGACCGCCGGTGGTCGAACTGGTCGAGAACGCGGTGGATTTCAGCCTGTGGCCGCAGCCCGTGGATGCCCCGCGCGATGAGGGCCCGCTGAGGCTGGTGTTCATGGGGCGGCTGATCCGGTTGAAGGCGTTGGACAGTGTCCTGACTGCGCTGGTCCAGACGGCCAGGCCGGTGACGCTGGCTGTTCTGGGTGACGGACCCGAGCGCGCCGCGCTCGAGGCGCAGACCCGCGCGCTTGGCCTGACCGGGCGCGTTACCTTCCACGGCTTCCTGCCGCAAACCGCCTGCGCCGCGCATCTGGCTGGAGCAGACGCGCTGATCCTGCCCAGCCTGCGCGAATGCGGCGGGGCGGTGGTGCTGGAAGCGATGGCAATGGGCCGCGCGGTGATCGCCAGCGACTGGGGCGGGCCGGCGGATTATCTGGACCCGACCTGCGGCATCCTTGTGCCGCCCGCGCCGCGTGAGGGGTTTGCGCAGCGGCTCACCATGGCCATCGACATTCTGGCCGCTGACCCCGCGCAGGCCCGTGCCATGGGGCAGGCGGGCGCGGCCAAGGTGCGCAGCGATTATGACTGGCAGAAAAAGATCGACACGATCGAGGCGCTTTACACCCGCGCGCTGTCCTGATCGTCGTTGCGAAACAGCCAGCCGCCCAGCACCATCCCGGCCAAGGCGCCGATCACCTGCGCCGCCCAGAACCCCGGCAGATCAACCGGACGGATGCCTGCAAAGGTATCGCTGAACCCGCGCGCCAAGGCGACCGCCGGGTTGGCAAAGCTGGTCGAGGCGGTGAACCAATAGGCCGCCGTGATCCACAGCGCGACGACAATCGCCACATTCGCCTGCGCCCGGATCGCGCCCAGGATCGACAGGATCAGACCAAAGGTCGCCACGCCTTCGGCCAGCCATTGCGCGCCGCCGGTGCGGATATGGGTAGAGGCTTGCAGCACCGGCTGTTCGAACATCAGATGCGCCAGCCAGCTGCCCGCCACCCCGCCCGCACACTGCGCGGCGACCATGGCGACGGCGGTGGTCACGGCCACCTCGCCACGCAGGGTGAAAACCAGCGTGACGGCAGGGTTGAAATGCGCGCCCGAGATCGGCCCCAGCACGGTGATCAACATCACCAGCGCCGCTGCCGTGGCGATGGTATTGGCCAACAGCGCCAGCGCGACGTCGCCGGTCAGCGTTTCGGCCATGATGCCCGAGCCGACAACGGCAGCGACCAGAAGCAGGGTGCCGAGCGCCTCGGCGGTCAGCATCCGCGCGTTCATTGCAGCGCGCCGATGGCTTTGAGTTGCGCGTCATAGTCGGCTGCTGCGGGGTCCAGCGCCACCAGCGCCGCCATCCGCCGGGCGATCACGCCATAAGCGTCCGCGAAGGCAGCCGCCTTGTCGGCGTCCGATCCGGTGACAGCGGCCGGGTCCGGCAGCCCCCAATGCGCCCGTTTGGGCGCGCCGGGCCAGTAGGGGCATTCCTCAGCCGCAGCGGAATCGCACACGGTAATCACCAGATCCAGCGCGGGCGCACCCTCAGCGGCGAACTCGTCCCAGCTTTTCGAGCGCGCAAAGCCGGGGTCGATGCCCTCGGCCTCCAGTTGCGCCAGGGCAAACGGGTTGGGCGCGCCCGTCGGCTTTGACCCCGCAGAATAGGCAGTGAAGCGCCCGCCGCCCAGAGCGTTCAACGCGCCCTCGGCCATGATCGAGCGGGCCGAATTGCCGGTGCAAAGGATCAGAACATGGGTCATCGCAAGCTCCTGCTGTGTCGCTCGCGCTTAGGCCCGCTGCGTGACGGTTTCATGACAATCCGGCGTTACAGGTCCAACGCCGTCGTCTTGACCACCGTGCGCAGCGCAAAAGACGACTGCATCTGCGCCACGCCGGGCAGGCGGGCCAGATACTGTCGGTGAATGCGCGCGAAATCCTCGGTATCCTCGACCACCAGCTTGAGCAGATAATCGGCGCTGCCCGCCATCAGGTGACATTCCAGCACATCGGGGATCTTGGCCACGGCCTTTTCGAACCCGTCTAGCAGTTCATCCGACTGGCCGTTCAGCGTGATCTCCACGAACACCGTCGCCGGCTTGCCGATCTTGCGCGGATCGACCAGCGCGACATAGCCCGCAATGAAGCCGTCGGTTTCCAGCCGCTGCACACGCCTGTGGCAGGCCGAGGGCGACAGCACGATCTGCTCGGCCAGCTCGGCGTTGGACATGCGCCCTTCACGCTGAAGCGTTCTCAGGATGCGGCGGTCTGTAGCGTCTAGCTGCATTGCAGCGCAACTTTCATCGAAGGGTTGGTGTAAATGTCGAAGCTTCTTGCGCGATCTTTCCTTGTCTCGCCGAAAAAATCAAGCACCTGTCAGTCCCGATGCGCGACCCTGAGCGCACAAACAACAGGAGAGCACGATGCTGATCGGATGCCCCCGGGAAATCAAGCCACAGGAATTTCGCGTCGGGATCACCCCCGCCGCCGCGCATGAGGCCGTCGCAGCGGGTCACCGTGTGATCATCGAGGCCGGCGCGGGGCTGGGGTCTGGCTATAGCGACGACGATTACCGTGCCGCCGGGGCCGGGATCGTCGACACGGCTGCCGAGATCTTCGCCACGGCGGAAATGGTGGTCAAGGTCAAGGAACCGCAACCTGTCGAGCGCAAGCAGCTGCGCGAAGGCCAGCTTTTGTTCACCTACCTGCACCTCGCGCCCGATGCCGCGCAGACCCGCGACCTGCTCGACAGCGGCGTCACCGCCATCGCCTATGAGACCGTGACCGACCGCAACGGCGGGCTGCCGCTGCTGGCGCCGATGTCCGAGGTCGCGGGCCGTCTGGCCCCGCAGGTCGGCGCGTGGTCGCTGCAAAAGGCCAACGGTGGGCGCGGCGTGCTGCTGGGCGGTGTGCCGGGTGTGCGTCCGGCCAATGTGGTGATTGTCGGCGGCGGTGTCGTCGGGACCGCGGCGGCGCGGGTCGCGGTGGGGATGGGGGCGAATGTGACCGTGCTCGACCGCTCGATCCCGCGCATGTCCTATCTTGACGACATCTTTCAGGGCCGCCTGACCACGCAATACTCCAGCGCCGCCGGTCTGGCCGATCTGCTGCCTGTCGCGGATATGATCATCGGCGCGGTGCTGATCCCCGGTGCCGCAGCACCCAAACTGGTAAGCCGCGCACAGCTGTCGATGATGAAGCCCGGCGCGGTGCTGGTCGATGTGGCGATTGACCAGGGCGGCTGCTTTGAGACATCGCATGCCACCACCCACGCCGACCCGATCTATGAGGTGGACGGCGTGCTGCACTATTGCGTCGCCAACATGCCGGGCGCGGTCGCGCGCACCTCGACACAGGCGCTGGGCAACGCGACGCTGCCGTTCATGATGGCGCTGGCGAACAAAGGCTGGCGACTGGCCTGCGCCGAGGATGCGCATCTGATGGCCGGTCTCAACACCCACGCGGGCCACCTGACCTACGCCGCTGTCGGCAAGGCGCTGGAATTGCCGGTCATGGACCCGCGCGAGGCGCTCCGGGTCTGAAGCGCCGCCGGGGCGGACGCTTCCCGCGCCAGCCCTTTCATCTTGCCCCAAATACGCACGGGGGTTTCCAAAGGGGGCGCGTGCGCCCCCTTTGGCGCGGGGAGCGCGAGGGGGCGCGCAGCCCCCTCGCTTACCGCGGTGCCGCCGCGCGCCGCAGCCGGTCGTTCACCGCGCGCCCCAATCCCACCTCGGGCACCGGCGCGAAGCCGATCCGCCCACCGGGTCCGGCCAGCGCATCCGCCTCGTGCAACGCATGGAACAGACGCGCGGCGGCTTGCGTCGTGTCGCCGGACTCGCTCAGACTCAGCGCCGCGCCGGGGCAGGGGCCAAAGCCGACCCAGACCTCCCCCGCCTCGGGCGACACGACCCCCAGTCGCACCCGCCCGCGCGGCGCGTAATGCGAGGCCAGCTGCCCCGGCGCGGTGATCGCGCCACTCGTCGCCACCCCCACGCGCAGCCCCAACGCCTCGACCGCCTCCACCGCCAGCCCGCCTGCGCGCAGCAGAACCGGGGCATCGCCGGTGGCATCCAGAATCGTCGACTCCAGCCCCACCGCACAGGCTCCGCCATCGACCACCCCGTCGATCCGCCCGCTCAATCCCTCCAGCACATGCTGCGCTGTCACCGGGCTGATCCGCCCCGACGGGTTGGCCGAGGGCGCGGCGAGCGGCCCGCCGAAGGCCTCCAGCAACGCGCGCGCCACCGGATGCGCGGGCACCCGCACCGCCACGGTCTCCAGCCCTGCCGTCACCAGCGGCGACAACCCGCCGTCCAAGCGCAACGGCAGCACCAGCGTCAAAGGGCCGGGCCAGAACGCCGCTGCCAACTGTTCGGCCAGAGGCGTCAGCACCGCATAGCGCGAAACCAGCCTCACATCCGGCACATGCACGATCAGCGGATTGAACCGCGGCCGCCCCTTGGCGGCAAAGATCCCCGCCACCGCGTGGTCCTGCGTTGCGTCGCCGCCCAGCCCGTAGACCGTCTCGGTCGGAAAGGCGACCAGCCCGCCCGCGCGCAGCAGCGCGGCGGCCCGGGTCAGGCCCGGCGCATCGGCGGTCAGAAGGCGGGTCTCGGGCATGGCGGGGCGGGCTCGGGTGACGCTGCGTTTTGATTTCTGCGGGTAGCGAAAGGCGCTGAACTGGGGCAATACAACCCTCGACCGGGCTTGCCAAGCAGCCCTTCTTTCACTGGTCCCGCGCGTCAGCCACGGAGATAGCCAATGCCCTACACCTCACCCGTCGCCGAAACCCGTTTCCTGCTCGACAAGGTTCTGGGCTACGACCGTCTTGCCCAGACCGACCTCTTCGCCGAGGCCGGTGCCGATGTGACCGAAGCCATTCTGACCGAGGTGGGCCGCCTGTGTGACGAAGTGCTGGCACCCCTGAACCGGGGCGGCGATCTGACGCCTGCCAAGCTGGAAAACGGTGTCGTGCGCAGCTCGCCAGGTTTCAAGGACGGCTACAAGGCGATTGCCGAGGGTGGCTGGGTCGGTCTCTCTGCCGCGCCTGAGCATGGCGGGATGGGTCTGCCGCTGACCCTGAACACGGCCGTGTTCGAGATGATGGCCGGGGCCTGTCTGTCGCTGCAACTCTGCCCGCTGCTGAGCCAAGGCCAGATCGAGGCACTGGATCACCACGCCAGCGACACGCTCAAGGCACTGTATCTGCCCAAGCTGATCTCGGGCGAATGGACCGGCACGATGAACCTGACCGAACCGCAGGCCGGTTCCGACGTCGGCGCGCTGCGCACCAAGGCCGAAGATAACGGCGATGGCAGCTATGCGATCACCGGTCAGAAAATCTTCATCACCTGGGGTGATCACGACGTGGCCGAGAACGTCTGCCATCTGGTGCTGGCCCGTCTGCCCGATGGCGCGCCCGGCACGCGGGGCATCAGCCTGTTCATGGTGCCCAAACTGATCCCCGACGCTGCCGGTAATCCCGGCGAGCGTAACAACCTGCGCGTGGTCTCTTTGGAGCACAAGCTGGGCATCCACGGCTCGCCCACCTGCGTGATGAGCTTTGAGGGCGCGCAAGGCTGGATGGTCGGCAAGCCGAATGGCGGCATGGCGGCGATGTTCACCATGATGAACAATGCCCGTCTGGGCGTCGGCGCGCAGGGTATCGGCGTGGCCGAGGCCGCCTATCAGCACGCGCTGGCCTATGCCAAGGACCGCAAGCAGGGCCGCACCCCGCTGGGCGACGGCGCGATCATCGACCACGCCGACGTGCGCCGCATGCTGGCGGTGATGAAGGCCGAGATCTTCGCCGCCCGCGCGATTGCCTTGGATTGCGGCATGGCCATCGACATGGCCAAGGCCACCGGCAAGGACAGCTGGAACGCCCGCGCCGCGCTGCTGACCCCGATTGCCAAGGCGCAAGGCACCGATATCGGCTGCGAGATTGCGTCACTGGGTGTGCAGATCCACGGCGGCATGGGCTTTATCGAGGAAACGGGTGCCGCGCAGTACCTGCGCGACGCCCGGATCACGCCGATCTATGAAGGCACCAACGGCATTCAGGCGATGGATCTGGTGGGCCGCAAGATGATGGACGGCGGCGAAGCGGCCTTCCGTCTGCTGCAAGAGGTCGAGGATACCGCCGAAGCCGCGCGCTCGAAAGCGCCCGAGCTGGCCCACAAGGTCTGGGATGCGGCTGAAACGCTGCGCGAGGCGACCGAATGGCTGGTGGCGCAGGAAGCGGGCGACCGCAACGCCGGGGCGACCGCCTTCCTGCGCGCCTTTGCCCGCATTCTGGGTGCGCATTACCACCTCAAGGCCGCGCTGGCCGATCCCGACGGGCCGCGTGCCCGGCTTGCCACCGTCTTCATCGACCGTATCCTGCCCGAGCACGAATCGCTCCTGGTGCAGGCCCGCGCCGGGGCCGGGCAACTCTATGCTCTGAGCGCCGAAGATCTGGAAAGCGCATGACCCAAACCACTGCCCCGCGTCCGCAAGACCCCGGTATCCGCTTTCCGCATGAAGAGCCGCCCGCGCCGGGTGAGGCGATCACGGTGGCACCGGGCGTGCTGTGGATGCGGATGCCGCTGCCGATGCAACTGGACCACGTCAATGTCTATGCGCTGGATGATGGCGACGGCTGGACGGTCATCGACACCGGTTTTGGGGGCGGAAAATCGAAAGAAGCGTGGCTGGGACTGATGGCCGGGCCACTGGCCGGGCGTCCGATCCGCCGCATTGTGGTGACGCATCACCACCCCGACCACATCGGGCTGGCAGGCTGGTTGCAGACCGACCACGGGGCCGAACTGGTGACCACGCGCACCTCATGGCTGTTCGCGCGCATGCTGCTTTTGGACGTGCACGAGCGCCCGGTGCCCGAGACCGTGGCTTATTGGCGCAGTGCGGGCGTGGATGAGGCCGAGATCGCGCGCCGGATGGAAGAGAATCCCTTCAATTTCAAGGATGTTGTGTCCTACTTGCCGTTGGGCTTCACCCGTGTGGCTGAGGGCGACGAGATCACCATGGGCGGCCGCCGCTGGCGTGTGCGCTGCGACAACGGCCACGCCCCGGAACATGCGACCTTCTGGAGCCTGGACGACGATCTGGTGATCGGCGGCGATCAGTTGCTGCCCGGCATCAGCGCCAATCTGGGCGTCTACGCGACCGAGCCCGACGCCGATCCGGTCGGCGAATGGATGGAAAGCTGCACCCGTCTGGCGCAGTTCGCCGAGGATCGCCATTTTGTGCTGCCCGGCCACAAGCTGCCCTTCACCGGCCTGCCGCTGCGCTTGCGCCAGATGGTCGAGAACCATGTCGGGGCGCTCAACCGGCTGGAAGCCTTCCTGACCGAGCCCAAAACCGCCGCGCAGTGTTTCCTCCCGCTTTTCAAGCGCGAGATCACCGGCGCGTCGGCGGGCATGGCGCTGGTCGAGGCGGTCGCGCACCTGAACCACCTCTTGCACCACGGGCGTGTCCGCCGCTGGCGCGACGATCCGCAGGGCGCGTGGTTGTGGCAGGCCGTAGGCTAAGCCGTGGACTTCAGGCGCAAATAGCGCTGGGCAGGCTGGGTGAAGACGGGCAGCCGTCCGACTTGGCCAAAGCCGGGTTCAAGACGCCCAAGCAGGGGGCTCGACGACACTCTGGGCGGCGACCTCGCCATTGCTGGTGGGCAAGCCCGGCGTCTATTGCGAGGATTGCGATATTGCGCTGCCGACCGATCCCGACAGCCCGACCGCGCGCTTTGCCGGTGTCAACGCCCACGCGGCCAATGACGAGTCGGCCGAACGGCTGTGGGAGATCAGCACCATGATGCTGGCCGTGGCCTGAACTGCGATCCCAACGCGCTGAAATTGCGCGATAAGAACGGGCCGCGGCGCGGGTGTGGCATCCCTGCCGTGCCCGCGCTTCTGTGCCATGGCGACACAGTCCATTGCAGGTGACAGGGGTTTCTCAATCCGCTAAGGAAGGGGAAATCCACGCTTACGGGAGTTCCGACAATGGCGCATGAACACGGCTCGATGGACACCACCTCGCAGGAAAAAACCTTCAACGGTTTCATTCGTGCGTCGATCATCGTTGCAGCATTTTCAATCGGCTGCCTGATTTTCATGGCGCTGGTCAACGCCTGACGCGCCGGGCCGGGCAACCGGCCGACGCGGACACCTCTGTGCGGCGGCGCGCGTCCTGCGGGCGCGCCAGCCCTTCGGTGAAGGACATCTCATGCCCCTGCTGACGCGCCTTGTGGCCCTTGTGGCGCTGGCCTTGCTGGCCGCCTGTACCAAGCCCGTCGCCTGGGCGCCCGAAGCCGATGTGATCGCCGCCCGCTATCAGCATGAGGGCCCGACCGAGATCGTTGTGTTCAACGTGATCAACAACGAGACCGGGCGCGGCGAGCATTCGGCGATGATGATCAACGCACCCAGCCAGCGGGTTCTGTTCGACCCGGCGGGCACGTGGACGCATCCCGATGCGCCCGAACGGCACGACGTGCATTACGGTTTCGATGAGCGGCAGCTCTATCGCTACACCTATTACCATGCGCGCCGGACGCATCATGTGCTGATCCAGCACCTGCAAGTCCCACCCGAGACCGCCGAATACATCCTGCGGCTGGCCGAGCAGGAAGGCCCCGTGCCCGACGCCTATTGCGCGAAATCCATCGTGCATATCCTCAATCAGGTGCCCGGGTACGAATGGATCCGCTCAGGCTTTCAGCCCAACCGCCTGTCCGAGCAATTCGGCACCATCGCGGGTGTTGTCGAGGACCGGATCTATTCCGACGCCGAACCGACAGAGCGGCAGCAATACACCGAATAAGATGGGAAAAGGGGCCGCGAGGCCCCTTTTTCTTACGCACCAATCAGGGTGAGGGCGGTCAGAACCACCGCGCCGCCCAGCATCGCCCAGATCGCGTTCTTGGTCCACAGCCCCACAACCAGCGTGACGCCGACAGTCGCCAGCAGCACGGGGTCCGGCAGGCCGGTGTCCGGTTGCAGGCGAAAGATCTGCGGGGCCATCAGGCCGGGGATCACCGCGACCGGTGTATAGCGCAGCAGACGCAGGGCCCAGGCGGGCAGGGGGCGGTTGCCGATCAGGCCCAGAAACGACAGGCGCAGCGCGAAGGTGCCCAGCCCCAGCAAGACGATCACCAGCCAGATTGTGCCGTTGGACATGATCATGCGGTGTTCCCCCGTCGGCGGGTGGTCCAGATCTCGACCAGTGCGCCGGTAGCCATCGCCGCCAGTGCGGCCAGCAAAAGGCCCAGATTATACGGCAGCGCGGCCAGCAGCAGCGCGCCCGCGACCGACACAAACGCCGCCGCCACATGCGCCAGCGTGCGCAGCATCGGGCCGATCAGCGCGATAAAGGCGATGGGCACCGCCGCGCTGAGCGGGATGCTGGCGGGGATCTGATTGCCCAGCACCGCACCGGCCAGCGTCGACAGATACCAGACCGGGCAGATTAGCGCGACGGCACCGAAATAATAGGCGATCTTCACCGCCGTGCTGAGTTCGGGCTCTTGCTCGAAGCGCAGGATCGACAGCGCATAGGCTTGGTCGACCATCGAATAGGCCACCAGCGCCCGTTGCCAGAAAGGCGCATCGCCCAGATGCGGGGCCAAGGATGCCGAATACATCGCCATCCGCATGTTCACCGCAATCGCGGTGATCAGCACGATGATCAGCGGCGCCTGGTCGGTCATCAGTTGCAGCGCAGTCAGCTGCGCGGCACCGGCGATGACCACCACCGAAAACGACAGCGCCTGCAGTACGTTGAGGCCCGTTTCCATCGCGACGACACCGAACACCAGACCGAAAGGTCCGACGATCAGCACAAAGGGTCCGCCGTGGCGCATGCCCTGAAAGAAGGCCCCGCGAGGGGTGAGAATTGGCGCTGTGGTCATTGCTTTATCCGAATATGCCGGTGACGCGGCCCAGCAGCATGAACGCGCGGGCCGAGCGGGTCTCGGCGAACTGGGCGATCTCGCCGTCCGAGGCCAGCGCCTCGAACACGGTAAACCGCCGGTCGAAGGCGCGCAGGAAACGGTGCGCGGCATCGCGGAACTCGGGGTCCGAGCGCATCCGGGCAGTGGTCAGCGCCAGACACGAGCGGTCGCGAATGCCGCCCAGCCCCGCCACTTCGGCACCGCGCACCCCCATGGCGAAAGCGCGCCAGACCTCGGGGCGGGCGCGGTCGGGGTGCAGGTCATCCATGAAGATGCCCTCTTCCGACAGGGTGGTCAGCACGTCCTGCGCGGCCCGAACCAGAATCGCCGCACCATGATCGGCCAGCGCCCGGCGCAGGGCGGCGAAACCCGCTTCGTCGGTTTCGGTCTCGGGGAAATTCAGGGCGCGGATGAAATCGGCGGGTGGCAGGGGATCGGGCGCGGGGGCCGGGTTTTCCAGCGCCAGCAGCGGTTGCGTGCCGTCGCTGTCGCCCTCGATCAACAGGCTGCGCGGCAGGCTGCGGCGGGTGGTGAAGCTGACCAGACGGTCCTCGGTGGCCTTTTGCGCTGCAGCGATCTCGTCGAGCTTTTCCTCGACCGTCGGCTTCAGCGACAGGCCTGCCGCCTGCTGTTCGCGAATCCAGCCACGGCGCATCGCCTCGACGGTGGCGTGCAGCCGCACCGATTCGTCGCGCATGTCGCGGGCAGCGCGCAGGACCAGCACCGCCAGCCAGATCAGCGCGATCGGCAGGAACACCGCCAGTGCCAGCACCACCAGCCCCAGCGTGTCGGCAATCTGCATGCCCTGCTGGCCCAGAACGCCAAACGCCGCGACCAGCAAGACGAGCCAGGCCAGCGACAGCACAAAGGCCAGCATCTCGGGCGAGATGCGGGGCTTGTGCGCCTTGCGGCTCTTGCGTGCGCGGTGTTTCGCGTCCTCGGGCATACCCGGGGCCGTCAGCGAAAGTCGACGGAGATCACTTCGTAGCTGCGCTCGCCACCCGGCGTGCGGACCTCGACCGAATCGCCCGGCTCTTTACCGATCAAGGCCCGCGCGAGCGGCGACTTGATGTTGAGCAGGTTGTTCTCGATATCGGCCTCGGATTCGCCCACGATCTGATAGGTGCGCTCTTCGTCGGTGTCTTCGTCAACGATCTTCACCGTCGCGCCGAATTTGATCGACCCGCTCAGTTTCGAGGTGTCGATGACTTCGGCGCGGCCGAGCAGGCCTTCGACCTCTTTGATCCGGCCTTCGATGAAGCTCTGCTTCTCGCGGGCGGCGTGATACTCGGCATTTTCAGACAAGTCGCCATGCTCGCGCGCCTCGGCAATCGCGCGGATCACAGCGGGGCGCTCCACGCTTTTCAGCTGGCGCAGTTCCTCGTCCAGGGCGTCAAAGCCGCGGCGGGTCATGAGGATCTTTTCCATGGGGTCTCACATACAAATGAAAACGCCCACGGCCATAGGCCGGGGCAATTCGGATCAACCGGTGTACCTGACAACATGGGGCCGAGGAATGCAAGCCCCGCCACGACAGCGGGCGGGGCGTGGGCGTTCGCGCGCCGGTTGTCTCAGGAATAGCTGACGACTTCGTATTCCACGCCGTCGCTATCGTTGAAATAAAACCGCCGTCCGGGTTCGTAATCGGCGTGGCTATGCGGGGCGAAACCCTGCGCGCGCACCAGCGCTTCGGTGGCGTCGAGGTCGGACACGGTCACGGCGATATGGTTCAGCCCGCCGATCGTGGCATAGCTGCCCGCCGCGTTCCGGGCGGGCGGGGTCTTGGGCTGATAGAGCGCCAGATAGCTGTCGTCGGACCCGACGTGGACGGAAAAGCCACTGTGGATCGACGGGCCTTGCCAGCGGGTGTGCCAGCCAAAGACCGACGCCATCCATGCAGCGGTGGCCAGGGCGTCGGTGACGGTAAGGTTGGTGTGTTCCAGCGTCGTAACCATGCTCGGGTTCCTTGTGATTCGGCTTGCAGGGATCAGCGTAATTGCTCAACCTAACTTTAGGTCAAGCCTTTCAGGAGCCCGCCCATGCCCCCCGAACGCGGCCTCGCCATCGGCGCTTTGGCCGAGCGCACCGGCCTCGCCGTTTCGGCGATCCGCTACTACGAGGCGCAGGGCCTCATCACCGCCGACCGCAACGCGGGCGGCCAGCGCAGATTCGCCCGTGCCGCGATCCGGCGGCTGAGTTTTGTGATGATTGCGCAGCAATTCGGCGTGTCACTGGCCGAGATCCGCGCGCTGCTGAGCGAGTTGCCGGGCAACCGCACGCCGACCCCCGCCGACTGGACGCGCATCAGCCTGCGGTTCCGCCAGCAGATCGACCAGCGCATCGCCACGCTGGAACGGCTGCGCGATGATCTGGACGGCTGCATCGGCTGCGGCTGTCTGAGCTTGCCCAAGTGCCGCCTTTATAACCCCGATGACCGCGCCCATGCCAAAGGCAGCGGCCCGCGCTATCTGATGGGGGATAGTGCGGCCTCGGTGTTGACCTCTGACGCGCAGTCCTGATTGACCGGGGCAGGGTGCGAGGGTATCCACCACGAAACAAAATTGCGCCAAACGGCAGCCAACCCGACGCGAGGAGCCACCATGTCCGATATCGAACGCGAATCCATGGAGTATGATGTCGTCATCGTGGGGGCAGGCCCGGCGGGCTTGTCTGCGGCGATCCGCCTGAAGCAACTGGATGCCGATCTGAGCGTCGTGGTGTTGGAAAAGGGCTCGGAAGTTGGCGCGCATATTCTGTCGGGCGCGGTGCTGGACCCCTCGGGTCTGAACCGCCTGATGCCCGACTGGAAGGAAAAAGGCGCGCCGCTGAACGTGCCGGTCAAGCATGACAATTTCCTGCTGCTGGGCGAAGCGGGCAAGCTGCGCATCCCCAACTGGCCGATGCCGCCGCTGATGAACAACCACGGCAACTATATCGTGTCGATGGGCAATGTCTGCCGCTGGATGGCCGAACAGGCCGAGGCTCTGGGCGTCGAGATTTTCCCGGGCATGTCGGCCTCGGCGCTGGTCTATGACGGCGACCGCGTCAAAGGCGTGGTGGCCGGCGAGTTCGGCAAGGAAAGCGACGGCTCGATGGGGCCGAACTATGAGCCGGGCATGGAATTGCACGGCAAATATGTGTTCATCGCCGAGGGTGTGCGCGGCTCGCTGGCCAAGCAACTCATCGCGAAATACGCGCTGAGCAAAGACAAATGCCCGCAGAAATTCGGTCTGGGCATGAAAGAGATCTGGGAGATCGACCCCGACAAGCACCGCGAAGGTACTGTCACACACACGATGGGCTGGCCGCTGGGCGGCAACGCAGGCGGCGGGTCGTTCATCTATCACTTCGAGAACAATCAGGTGCTGATCGGGTTCGTGGTGCACCTGAACTACAGCAACCCGCATCTTTATCCCTACATGGAATTCCAGCGCTTCAAGCATCACCCGGTGGTCGCCGAGCTGCTCAAGGGCGGCAAGCGTGTGGCCTACGGCGCGCGGGCGATTTCCGAAGGTGGCTATCAGTCGGTGCCGAAAGTCACCTTCCCCGGTGGCGTGCTGCTGGGCTGTTCGGCCGGTCTGGTCAACGTGCCGCGCATCAAGGGCAACCACAACGCCATGCATTCGGGGATCGAGGCTGCCGAGGCCGCCTATGCCGCGCTGCAGGCCGGGCGCGAGGGTGACGAGCTGACCGCCTATGAAGACACGCTGCGCAACGGCGTGATCGGCAAGGACCTCAAGAAGGTCCGCAACGTCAAGCCGTTGTGGTCCAAGCTGGGCCTCTTCCCGTCGCTGGCGCTTGGCGGGCTGGACATGTGGACCAACACCCTGGGCTTTTCGGTCTTCGGCACGATGAAGCACGGCAAGAACGACGCCAAGGCGACCGGCGAGGCGGCCAAGTTCAAGCCGATCGACTACCCGCGCCCCGATGGCAAGCTGTCGTTTGACCGGCTGACCAACGTCGCCTTCAGCTTTACCAACCATGAGGAATCGCAGCCCGCGCATCTCAAGCTGACGGACCCGACGATCCCGATCACGGTGAACGTCCCGATCTACGACGAACCGGCGCAGCGCTATTGCCCGGCGGGGGTGTATGAGGTGGTCGAGAAGGACGGCAAGAAAGAGTTCGTCATCAACTTCCAGAACTGCGTTCACTGCAAGACCTGTGACGTCAAGGATCCGTCCGAAAACATCACCTGGACCACGCCGCAGGGCGGTGACGGGCCGAATTACCCGAATATGTGACCGATCTCGCGCGTGCGTGATGCCTCACGCACGCGCGGCGGCGCCCTGCGCATTGCCCTTGGGCAACCGGGTCGCTACACCTTGAGGTCTGACAATCCCTCAGCACCGCTGGAGTGACCTTTGCCCTTTCCCCCACAGTTTCGTCCGGCCCTTCTGGCCCTGCTGATGTCCACCGCCGCCGTGCTGGCACCGGACTCGGGGCAGGCCCAGAATGCGGCGGGGGCCTTTCTGGCCGCCCGTGAAGCGGGGGTGGTGAACGACTTCGCGGGCTCGCTGCCGTATCTTGAGCGGCTGCACGCCGACGACCCGCAGAACATCAACACGCTTGAAGGGCTGGTGGTCAGCGCGCTGTCCGTGGGCGAGCAGGAGATCGCGATCCGCAACGCGGAGGCGCTGAACGCGCTGGACCCGACCAGCCGTTCGGCAGCCATTGTGTTGCTGACCAAGGCCTTTGACGACGAAGATTATACGGCGGCGCTGGAAATCATCAGCGGCGACACTGTGCGCGTTCACCCGCTGATCGACGGACTGGCACTGGCCTGGGCGCATCTGGGCGCGGGCCGGATGTCCGAGTCACTGGAGACGCTGGATCAGGTCGCTGGTCTGGACGGGATGCAGGACTTTTCGCTCTATTGCCGCGCTTTGGCGCTGGCTTTGGCAGGCGATTACGAGGGCGCGGTCGAGATCATCGAAGACCCCAACGCCGGTGTGGCCGCCGCACTGAACCGGCGCGGTTACATCGCCTATGCCCAGTTGCTGGGCCTGACCGAACGGTTTGACGACGCGATTGCGCTGATTGACTCGGTGTTTCCCGGCGCGAGCGATCCGGCCCTTGTGCACATGCGCGAAGCTTACGCAGCCAGGCAGGCACTGCCGTTCAACGTGATCGCGTCTCCGGCGCAGGGGATGGCCGAGGTCTACGGCGTCATGGCCAGCGCGATGCAAAGCTCGGACAACGCGCTGGAGGCGCTGCTCTATGCGCAGGCCGCCGTCTGGGTGAACCCGGCGCTGAGCGATGCCCAGCTGATGATCGGTCAGGTCTTTGAGTTCCTCGACCAACCGCAAGCCGCCGCCGCCGCCTATGACGCGATCCCGGACGGCGATGTGTTTGGCACTGCCGCGCGCATGGGGCGCGCGCAGGTGCTGGAGACGCTGGACCGGCGCGATGAGGCCATCGCCGATCTGACCGCCATGGCACAAGAGAACCCGCAAAGCTTTGCCGCCCAAAGCGTGCTGGGCGATTTCCTGCGCCGCAACAACCAGTTCGCCGAGGCCGCGCAGGCCTATACCCGCGCGATTGACCTGCTGACCGCTGCTGGCGGGCGGCCCGACTGGCAGTTGCTGTTTGCCCGCGCCGTGGCCTATTCGCGCGCCGATGACTGGCCCGCCGCCGAGGCGGACTTCCGCGCGGCGCTGGCGCTTCAACCCGATCAGCCGACCGTGTTGAACTATCTGGGCTATTCGCTGATCGAGCGCGGCGAGAATTATGACGAAGCGCTGGACATGATCGAACGCGCCGTCGCGGGCGATCCGACCAGCGGCTATGTGCTCGACAGCCTCGCCTGGGCGCTGTTCAAACTGGGCCGCTACGACGAGGCGCTGCCGCATATGGAGCGCTCGGTCGAAATGGAACCGACGGATGCCATCCTCAACGACCATCTGGGCGATGTGTTCTGGGCGGTGGGCCGTCAGCGCGAGGCACGGTTCCAGTGGCGTCGCGCGATCTCGTTCCTGCCCGCCGAGAATCTGGACGAAGAGCAACTGCGCCGCAAGCTTGAGGTCGGTCTGGACGTCGTGCGGGCCGAGGCGGGCGAGCCGCCCCTCCACCCGGCCAACTGATGCGCGCGGCGGTTTCTCGCCTCGCGCCGGCCAAGATCAACCTCACGCTGCACGTCACCGGTCAGCGTGAGGATGGCTACCATCTGCTGGATTCCCTTGTCGTCTTTGCCGAAGCTGGCGATCTGCTCACCCTGCGCACCGGCCCCGGCCTGTCGCTGGACCTGATCGGCCCCTGCGCCGCTGCCCTCGCCCCTGAGCCTGACAATCTGGTCCTGCGCGCCGCGCGGTTGACCGCAGCGCAGGGCGTCGCGTTCACGCTGGATAAGCAGCTCCCTGTGGCCTCGGGCATGGGCGGAGGCTCGTCTGACGCCGCTGCCGCGCTGCATCTGCTGGCCGAGGCGCGCGACCTGCCCCTGCCCGGCACCGAGGCGCTGATGCGGCTGGGGGCGGATATGCCGGTCTGCATGGCGGCACCCGCACCGCAACGGATGCGGGGCTTGGGCGAGCGGGTTGATCCGGTGGCGGGCATTCCCGCGCTGTGGCTCTTGCTGGTCAATCCGGGGCAGGGGCTGTCCACCCCGGCGGTCTTCAAGGCGATGACCCAGCGCCGGAACCCGGCGATGCCTGACGCGCTGCCAGACTGCCCGGACGCAGAGTCGCTCTGCGCCTGGCTGGCCGGAATGCGCAACGATCTGCAGGCACCGGCGATTGCCCTGATGCCGCAGATCGAGGCGTTGCTTGCGGATATCGGCGCACAGAACGGCTGCCTGCTGGCCCGTATGACCGGCTCAGGCGCGACATGTTTCGGGATCTTCACCGACGAGACGGCGATGCGCGCCGCCGCCACGGCGCTGAGCGCGCCGGGCCGCTTCATTCTGCCGACCCGCAGCCTGCCGTCGCCGTAAGGGCTCAGTTCACCCGTTCGACCACAAAGCCCGCCAGATCGCTCAGCAGCGCCTTGAGCGGGTGGTCGGGCAGCGGGGCCAGTGCCTGACGCGCGCGCTCTGCCCAGTCCAGCGCCGTCTGGCGGGTACTCGCCAGCGTGCCATGCCGGGCCATCAGCGCCATCGCCTGCTCCAGATCACCCGCCTGCTGTTTGCCGCGCCCGATGGTGCGGTCCCAGAAAGCGCGTTCCTCGGCATCGGCCAGTGCGATTGCCCGGATCACCGGCAGGGTCAGCTTGCGCTCGCGGAAATCGTCGCCAAGGTTCTTGCCCAGCCCGTCGCCCGCGCCACCGTAATCCAGATAGTCATCGACGATCTGGAAGCAGATCCCCAACGCATCGCCATAGTCATACAGCGCCTGCACCTGCGCCTCGGGTGCGCCCGCGATCACCGGCCCGACCTGCGTCGCGGCTGAAAAAAGCGCCGCCGTCTTGCCCCGGATCACCGTCATATAGGTCGCTTCATCGGTGGCGATGTTCTGCGCGGCGGTCAGTTGCAGCACCTCGCCCTCGGCGATCACCGCCGAGGCGTTGGACAGGATGGTCAGCGCCCGCAGGTTGCCCGGTTCGACCATCAACTGAAACGCCCGGGCGAACAGGTAATCGCCGACCAGCACGCTGGATTGGTTGTCCCACAACAGGTTGGCCGTCGGACGCCCGCGCCGCTGTTCGCTTTCATCGACCACATCGTCGTGCAGCAGCGTGGCGGTGTGAATGAACTCGACCGTCGCGGCCAGCTTGATATGCGCGTCGCCCTCGTAGCCACACAGCCGTGCCGCGGCCAACGTCATCATCGGGCGGATGCGTTTGCCGCCCGCCTCGATCAGATGCGCGGTGACTTCAGGAATGCGCGGTGCATGGTCCGAGGCCATGCGCGCGCGGATCAGCACATTCACGCGCTCCATGTCATCGGTCAGAACGCGCGACAGGGCCTCAAGCGGGCTGATTTCGGTGACGCTCATCGGGCATTCGCCTCTGCTTTGACAAGCGCGAAGGCTTGCCGTCTACTGTCTGGATGAAAGAACTGCTGCGCACGTCAGACCCGACGGTCATCCCTTTTGCAACGGCCCTTCTCGCGGCCGAAGGTATAGAGACGTTTGCCGTTGACGTCCATATGAGCGCGCTGTCTATCGTGCCGCAGCGGCTGATGGTACGCGACGAAAATCTCTTTCTGGCCAAGGCCATCCTGCGCGACAACGGCGTGGAATTGAATGGATGAACCCCTGACGCGCGATGTTTTCCTGGGCGGGCGCTTGTCGATCTGGCAGCCGCGCGCAGGATACCGCGCCGCAACGGACCCGGTGCTGCTGGCGGCCAGTGTCGGCGCGCGCCCGGGCGACAGCGTGCTTGAACTGGGGTGCGGCGCGGGTGTGGCGCTGCTGGCGCTGGGGCAGCGGTTGCCGGGGCTGGCGCTGAGCGGGGTCGAGCGGCAGGACGATTATGCCCAGCTGGCACGCCGCAATGCTCAGGAAAACGGGCTGGACGCGCGGATCGTTACCGCCGATCTGACGGACCTGCCAGCCGATCTGCGCGTGACTTTCGATCACGTTATGGCAAATCCTCCGTATTATCGCCCCAGCTCTCCGGCCGCGCGGGATGCAGGCCGCGCTGCGGCGCTGCGCGAAGAGACGCCGCTGGCTGACTGGATCGGTTGTGGATTGCGGCGGCTGAAAAGCGGCGGCACCCTGACGCTGATCCATCTGGCCGAACGCCTGCCCGCGATCCTTGCGGCGCTTGACGGTCCCGCCGGGTCGATTGCCGTGCGACCCGTTGCCTCACGCGTCGGGCGGCCCGCTGGTCGGGTGATTGTGCAGGCGCGCAAAGGCGCGCGCGGTGTCTTCCGGTTGCTGGCGCCGCTCACCATGCACGCTGGCGCTGAGCACCTTGAAGACCGCGATGACGCCTCGGATGCCGCGCGCGCGCTCTTGCGCGATGCGCAGGCACTTGACTGGATCTGACACCGGGAATCGGCTTGTTCCTGCTTGCTCGATCAAATTGACGGAAATTCGGTTCGGGTTTTGTGTGACAAAACGATGAATCTGTGGTGCACTCTGAGCACGGACACCCGTTACAGGAGGATATCCATGTCGTTGACGTCTCATCTTCAGGAACTGCGCCGTCGCCACCAGACCCTTGCTGATCAGGTCGAGGTCGCGCAGCGCGCGCCCGGCGTGGACGATCTTGCAGTCGCCGACATGAAAAAGCAGAAATTGCGCCTCAAGGAGCAGATTACCCGGCTTTCGGCCGAGTAACGCGCGTCCCGGCGCGCGCGGCCAAGGCCGCGCCGCCGGTGATCAGCACTGCCGCGACGGCCAGCGTGACGCTTCCCGCCGCCATCCCGGCAACGACCAGCACCAAGGTAGACAGCAGCGGCGCCGCGTAAGATGCCGTGCCAAGCAGCTGGATGTCACCGCCCTTGACCCCCACGTCCCACGTATAGAATGCCAGCCCCACCGGGCCCAGGCCAAGGCCGAGAACGGCCAGCCACCCCAGCGGGCCAACCGGCCAGGCCGTTGTTTCCAAAGCCAGATGTGCGGCGATGGACAAGAGGGCGGTCATCAGGCAGGTGACGGCTACAGCGGCCGTGGGCACGGATTTCAGCCGCCGCGAACCCAGCGAATAGCCCGCCCAGGTCAGCGCGGCCAAAAACGCCACGCCATACCCTGTCAACGCACCCGAGACGGCACTCAGTCCCTGTGCCACAATCAGCGCCGCGCCGGCAAAGGCCAGCAGCGCCCCGGCGATGTGGCCTGCGCGCAGTGTTTCGCCGGGCAACAGGCCTGAAAACAGCACGATGAACAGCGGCCACAGATAGCAGATCAGCCCGGCCTCGGCGGCGGGGGCCATGCGCAGGGCGGTGAAATACAGAAAATGGTAGCCAAAGAGCCCAAGAGTGCCGAAGGCATAGGCCGACAGCGGCACTGACTTCAACTGCGCCAACCCGCCAGTTGCAATCACCCAGATCAGCCCCACGCCGCCGCCAACCGCAAAGGTCAGCGCGTTCAGCAGAAGCGGCGGAACGGGGGAAGAGGCGACGGTGAACAGCGCCAGCAGCGACCACAGCGCCACGGCCGAAAACCCGATTGCGGTGGCTTTGCTGCGCTCCATGGTGCCGTCCGTTCTGCCCGTTATCCGGGGCAGGGCCCGGCGCCACAGACAAACGCACCCGGGTCAAAAGAACAAGACGATGTTCAGGATTACTGGCGTTGGCCCACGTGGTGCACACATGACCGGGCAGAGGGGCGGCAGAGCGGCAGTAACCGCTCTGCCGCCTTGTTTTTACACGAAGAACTGGCCGCCGTTGGCGCTGATCGTCGAGCCGTTGATAAAGGCGGCGTCATCCGACACCAGGAAGGCGACGCAGCGCGCGATCTCTTCGGGCTCGCCCAGACGCCCCGTCGGGATGCCCGCGATGATCGACTCGCGCACTTTTTCCGGCACAGCCATCACCATTTCGGTGGCGATGTAACCCGGGCAGATCGCGTTGGCAGTGATGCCGAAACGCGCGCCTTCCTGCGCCAGAGATTTCACGATGCCCAGATCGCCCGCTTTGGTCGCGGCATAGTTCACCTGACCGAACTGGCCTTTCTGACCATTGATCGAGCTGATCACCACCACGCGGCCAAATTTGCGCTCGCGCATACCCGGCCACAGCGGGTGAACGGTGTTGAAAACACCGGTCAGGTTGGTGTCGATCACCTGTTTCCACTGGTCGGGGGTCATCTTGTGAAACGGGGCGTCGCGGGTGATGCCCGCGTTGGCGACGACCACGTCGACCGGGCCCAGATCGGCCTCGACCTGCGCGATCCCGGCTTTCGAGGCCTCATAGTCGGCCACATCCCATTTATAGGTCTTGATGCCGGTTTCGGCGGTGAAGCTTTTCGCCGCTTCGTCATTGCCCGCATAGCTGGCGGCGACCGAATAACCCGCGTTTTGCAGGGCAATCGCAATTGCTGCGCCAATACCGCGCGATCCCCCCGTAACCAATGCAACCCGTCCCATGCCGTCCTCCTCACGATTTCCCTTGAAATTCTGTTACCCAATAGAAAAGGCGGACGCAATATTCTTGCGCCCGCCTATCCGCGTCTTAAGCGAAATTTTGCGGTGTTTACCGTTCAAGGCACATGGCAACGCCCATGCCGCCGCCGATGCACAGCGTGGCCAGACCTTTTTTCGCGCCCCGGCGCTGCATTTCAAACAGCAGCGTGTTCAGGATACGCGCGCCCGAGGCACCGATGGGGTGACCGATGGCGATGGCACCGCCGTTGACGTTCACCACGTCCGGGTTCCAGCCCATATCCTTGTTCACGGCGCAGGCCTGCGCGGCGAAGGCTTCGTTCGCCTCGACCAGATCCAGATCGGCAGCGTCCCAGCCGGCCTTGGCCAGCGCCTTGCGCGAGGCATGGATCGGGCCGACGCCCATGATCGACGGGTCAACACCGGCGGTGGCGTAGGAGGCGATGCGGGCCAGCGGGGTCAGGCCGCGCTTTTCCGCTTCCTCGGCGCTCATCACCATCACGGCGGCAGCGCCGTCGTTCAGACCCGAGGCGTTGGCGGCCGTGACCGAGCCGTCCTTGGTGAAGGCCGGGCGCAGTTTCTGCATGGCGTCGATGGTCGCGCCGTGGCGGATGTATTCGTCGGCATCCATGCTGGTCTCGCCCTTGCGGGTCTTGATCAGGAAGGGGACGATTTCGTCAACGAATTTACCGGCTTTCTGCGCAGCTTCAGCCTTGTTCTGGCTGGCGACGGCGAAGATGTCCTGCTGTTCGCGGCTGATCTGCCATTGTTCGGCGACGTTTTCAGCGGTCTGGCCCATGTGGTAGCCGTTGAAGGCGTCCCACAGACCGTCCTTGATCATCGAGTCGATGAATTTGAAATCGCCCATCTTGTGGCCCGCGCGCAGGTTCGCGACATGGGGCGACAGGGACATGTTTTCCTGACCACCGGCGATGACGATGGACGCATCACCCAACTGGACATGCTGCGCGGCCAGCGCGACGGCGCGCAGGCCCGAGCCACAGACCTGATTGATGCCCCAGGCGGCGGCTTCGATGGGCAGGCCTGCCATGATCGCAGCCTGACGGGCGGGGTTCTGGCCCTGACCGGCGGTCAGCACCTGACCCAGAATGGTTTCCGAGACCTCGGCCTTGTCGATACCGGCGCGGGCAACGACCGCCTCAATCACCGCGGCGCCGAGTTCATGGGCCGGCGTGTTGGCAAAGCTGCCATTGAATGAGCCCACGGCAGTGCGTGCAGCGGATACGATCACGACGTTGGTCATTGGGGATCCTCTCGCGTTGGGCGTGGCCAACGGGGCCCCGCAACTGGGCGAAGGTTTACGCCCGCCCCTTTTTCAAATCAATGCCGCAGTGCGGAAATGAGAGGCAAACCGCCATATTTTGCGACGTTAGCGACACCGGGCCGTGTAAACGACGGGCCATCATCCCTGTTTCGCCAGACGCGAGGTCAGCCACGGTGCCTCGGTCGTGGGGACGCCGTAAAAGTAGCCTTGCAGGCAGTCGAACCCGATATCCACCAGATAGCGCGCGTCCTCTACGGTTTCGACCGATTCGGCGACGGTGAACATGTCGAAGTGCCGGGCGATCGAGACCAGGGCCTGCGCCAGAACCTGATTGTCGGGATCATGGGCAATGCCGCGGATGAACTGGCCGTCGATTTTGATGATGTCGAAGTAAAAATCCTTCAGGTACCGGAACGCCGTATAGCCCGCGCCGAAATCATCGAGGGCAAAGCAGATGCCGCGCGCCTGCATGTCTGTCATGAACACCGTCACCAGATCCGGCATCAGCATGGCCGAGCTTTCAGTGATCTCAAGAATCAACCGCTCGGCCACATCCGGCGCGGCCCTGAGCCCACGCTCCAGCACCGCCAGCCATTGCGCATAGCCGATAGAGCGGGCGGACATGTTCACGCTAAGGCGGATCGACGGCTCTTTCGCCAGCGCTGCCAGGGCCATTTCCAGCGCCAGGCAGTCGATGCGGCGGCCCAGTTCATGCGTTTCAACCGCGCCGACGAAGTCGCGCGCGGGGATGACCCGGCCCTGTTCATCCAGAATGCGGATGAACGCCTCATAGAAGGCGGCACGGTTGGTCATGCGCGCCTGCACCACCGGCTGAAACGCCAGCCTTCCGCGCCGCTCATCCAGCGCGCGGCGCACCATGGTGATGGTCTCTTCCTGCCTGAGCCGGTCGGCAACGGAAAGCGGGCTTTCCATGCCGTCGACGGGCAGGTCTGTGGGGGGTCTCAGGGTCATTGCGCGCATCCTTGCTCCAACAGTCCTGATCCTGACGCCCAGCCGTTAACAGCAGGTGAACCGCCGCAGCAAAGCCCCAGCCGATTGCACCGCAGGCCCCCGCGCGTATACCGGCGCCGCAACACTTCAGGGGACAGATGATGAGCGACGGCGCGAACAGCATGTGGGGCGGGCGGTTTGCCGGGGGCGTGGACGCGATCATGGAGGCGATCAACGCCTCGATCGGGTACGACAAACGTCTTTACGGCCAGGACATCGCCGGGTCGCGTGCGCATGCCGCGATGCTGGCCGCGCAGGGCATCATCACCGCTGAAGACCGCGCCGCCATCGACGCGGGGCTCGTGCAGGTTCAGGGCGAGATCGAGGCGGGCACCTTTACCTTCCGCCCGGCGCTGGAAGATATTCACATGAATATCGAAGCCCGGCTGAAAGAGATCATCGGCGAGCCTGCAGGCCGTCTGCACACCGCCCGGTCGCGCAATGATCAGGTGGCGGTCGATTTCCGTCTGTGGGTCCGCGATCAGGCGGATGCCGTGGTCACCGGGCTGGACAGCCTGATGCGCGCCTTTCTGGCGCAGGCCGAGGCCGGGGCGGATTGGGTGATGCCCGGTTTCACCCATCTGCAGACCGCGCAGCCGGTGACCTGGGGCCATCACATGCTCGCCTATGTCGAGATGCTGGGCCGCGACAAATCGCGGTTTGAGGATGCGCGCCGCCGGATGAACGAATGCCCGCTGGGCGCGGCGGCGCTGGCCGGCACCTCGTTCCCCATCGACCGTCATGCGACCGCCGCCGCGCTGGGCTTTGACCGGCCGACGGCGAACAGCCTCGACAGCGTGTCGGACCGCGATTTCGCGCTGGAGTTCCTGAGCGCCGCCTCGATCTGCGCCATGCACCTGTCGCGCTTTGCCGAAGAGCTGGTGATCTGGTCCTCGGCCCAGTTCCGCTTTGTTCGGCTGTCGGATGCCTTCACCACCGGCTCGTCGATCATGCCGCAGAAAAAGAACCCCGACGCGGCCGAGCTGATCCGGGCCAAGCTGGGGCGGATCCTGGGCGCGACGGTGGCGCTGTTCACCATCATGAAGGGTCTGGCGCTGACCTATTCCAAGGACATGCAGGAAGACAAAGAGCAGGTCTTTGACGCCGCTGACAACCTGATGCTGGGCATCGCCGCGATGGAGGGCATGGTCAAGGACATGACCGCCAATCAGGACGCGCTGGCCGTGGCCGCCGCCAGCGGCTTCTCGACCGCGACGGACCTTGCCGACTGGCTGGTGCGCAGCCTGAACCTGCCGTTCCGCGAGGCGCATCACGTCACCGGCTCGCTGGTCGCCATGGCTGAGAAAAAGGGCTGCGATCTGCCCGATCTGGGGCTGGCCGAGATGCAATCGGCGCATTCGGGCATCACCGAAGAGGTGTATTCCGTGCTGGGCGTAGACAACTCGGTGCGCTCTCGTGTCTCGTATGGGGGGACCGCGCCCGCGAATGTCCGCGCGCAGGTCGCCCGCTGGAAGGAGATCCTGGGATGAAACGCTCTCTCATTGCGGCGCTGGCCGGGCTTGTCCTGCTCAGCGCCTGCGGCGCGGGTGATCCACCCGAGGCCGACGGTGGCATCGACCTGAGGGCGTTCTGGCGGGCCGGTTCGTGAGACTGGTCTGGCTGGCGCTGGCGCTTTGGGGCACGGTGCATCCGATGGTCTGGTTCGTGACGTGGTTCTCACAGAATGGCGTGTCGATCAGCGGGATGATCGAGGCCTGGCATGCCAATGCGGCCTCGTCCGGGCTGGTCTGGGATCTGACCATCGCGGCTGTCACGCTCAGCGTCTGGGTGGTGTGGGAGAGTATCCGCACCCGCAACTGGATCGGATTTCTGGCGATCCCGGCGTGTTTTCTGATCGGCGTCAGCTGCGGCTTGCCGTTGTATCTGTTTCTGCGTGGGCAGCCGCGTATCTCTTGATTTACGACCTGCGCGCGTCGGCGTGCATTGCTTGACTTAGTGCCTGCGCGCGTACGCGTGCAATTCTTGACTTAGTGAAAGCGCCGCGTGCGCATTCGGGGGCGAAGTTGGACCATTTTCTCTACCGTGACGGGCAGCTCTATGCCGAAGATGTTGCAATGTCGGACATTGCAGCCGCTGTGGGCACGCCGTTTTATTGCTATTCCAGCGCCACGCTGACCCGGCATTACCAGCTGTTCAAGGACGCGCTGGACCCGCTGCCCTCGCTGGTGTGCTTTGCCGTCAAGTCGAACTCGAATGTCGCGGTGCTCAAGCTTTTGGGCGATCTGGGCGCGGGCATGGATGTGGTCAGCATCGGCGAATACCTGCGCGCCAAGGCGGCGGGCGTTCCGGGCGAGCGCATCGTGTTTTCGGGCGTGGGCAAGACCGCGTCCGAGATGCGGCAGGCGCTTGAGGGCGGCATCCGGCAGTTCAACGTCGAGAGCGAGCCGGAGCTGGAATTGCTGTCGGCGGTCGCCACGGCGATGGGGGTTCAGGCCCCGATCACGCTGCGCGTGAACCCCGATGTCGACGCCAAGACGCATGAGAAAATCGCCACCGGGCGCAAGGAAGACAAGTTCGGCGTGCCGATCAGCCGCGCGCGCGAGATCTACGCGCGCGCCGCCGCGCTGCCCGGCATCAAGGTGATCGGCATCGACATGCATATCGGCAGCCAGCTGACCGATCTGGCCCCGTTCGAGGCTGCCTATACCAAGATGGCCGAGCTGACCCGCGCTCTGCGCGCCGACGGGCACAGCATCGAGCGGCTGGATCTGGGCGGCGGTCTGGGCATCCCCTATACCCGCTCGAACGAGGCACCGCCGCTGCCCACCGATTACGGCGCGATGGTCAAGCGGGTGCTGGGCGATCTGGACTGCGAGATCGAGATCGAGCCGGGCCGCCTGATTTCGGGCAACGCGGGGATGATGGTCTCGCAGGTGATCTATCGCAAGGAAGCCGAGGAACGCGCCTTCCTGATCATCGACGCGGCGATGAACGATCTTGTGCGCCCGGCGATGTACGGCGCGCATCATGACATCCTGCCCGTCGTCGAGGCCGAGGCGGGCGTCTCGCTGGCCCCCGTCGATGTGGTCGGCCCGATCTGCGAATCCGGGGATACCTTTGCCAAGCAGCGCGCCTTGCCGCCGCTCGGGGCGGGCGATCTGGTCGCCTTCCGTTCGGCAGGGGCCTACGGGGCAGTGATGTCATCGGAATACAACTCGCGGCCGCTGATCCCCGAGGTTCTGGTGCACGGCGATCATTTCGCCGTTATCCGCCCGCGTCCCTCCTATGACGAGATGATTGCCCGCGATACGATACCGGCCTGGCTGTAAGGGGTTTTCATGGCGGCACCGACCGATCCGCTGGCATCTGTCGCGCGTGCGCTCTGGCTCACGCGGGCCGGGATGGTGGCCGAACGGGTGGTACGGGCGCTGTGGCTGCCGGTCTCGCTGGCGCTGATCGCGGCGACGCTTTGGGCCTTTGGGCTGCAGGGCAAGCTGCCGGGCGATGCGGCACTGTGGGTTGCGGGCGCGTTTGCTGTGGCCATCGTGGCGACGCTGGCTCTGGGGCTGTGGCGCTTTCGCTGGCCCGCACGGGCCGAGGCGATTGCCCGGCTGGACCGCACGCTGCCGGGGCGTCCGCTGGCGGCGCTGACCGATCAGCAGGCGATCAACGGGGGCGATCCGGCCTCGGCTGCGCTGTGGACGGCGCACCGCGGGCGGATGGAGCTGCGCGCGGCCAAGGCCCGCCCGATTGGCCCCAAACCGGACCTCGCCAAGCGTGACCGTTACGCGCTGCGACTGGTGGCGCTGACCGCAGCACTGGTCGCGGTGCTGTTTGCGGTGCCGGGGCAGCAGGGGTCATTGCGCGGCGCTGGCTCTGCCGGGGCTGCGATCGGTCCCAGCTGGGAAGGGTGGATCATGCCCCCCGCGTACACCGGGCGGCCCGGCCTGTACCTGAACGAAATCGACCGCGACGGGTTTGAGGTGCCGCAGGGCAGCCGCGTCGTGCTGCGCTTCTATGGCCCGCCCGGCGCGCTGCAGCTTGAGCAGTCGTTGGATGCGGGCGTGCAGGCCGATGACACGGGCCAGGCGCTGGAATTCGACGCGCGCCACAGCGGGCGGCTGGCCATCGACGGGCCGAACGGGCGGGAATGGCAAATCACCGTCGCCCCCGATGCCTTGCCGGAAATCAGCGCCACCGGGCCGATGACCCGTGCGCGGGGCGGGGTGCTGGAACAGGAGTTCACCGCCAGCGACGATTACGGCGTGCAGGCGGGCGAGGCCGAGATCACCCTTGATCTGGCCGCCATCGACCGCCGCCACGGGCTGAGCATCGAGCCTGAAACCCGCGAACCGCTGCGCCTGCAACTGCCGATGCCGATGAGCGGCAACCGCGCCGACGTCACCGAAATGCTGCGCGAGGATCTGTCGCAACACCCATGGGCCAACCTGCCGGTGCGGGTGGTGCTGCACGCGACGGATGCGGCGGGCCAGACCGGTTCGAGCCGCGCCGAGGCGGTGGTGCTGCCCGGAAGGCGGTTCTTTGAACCCTCGGCCAAGGCGCTGATCGAAATTCGCCGTGACCTGCTGTGGAGCCGCGACAATGCCCGCCGCGCCGCCGGGCTGATGCGCGCGATGCTGCACCGCTCGGACGGGGCGTTCCTGTATGACGGCGCGCCGGTCCTGATCCGGGGCGCGGTCGAGTTCATCGAATCGCGCCTGACCACCGATGACGGCTTCACCCCCGAGGCCCGCGATCAGCTGGCCAGCCGGCTGTGGGAGCTGGCGCTGCTGATCGAAGAGGGCGAGCTGGCCAACGCCCGCGAACGGCTGCAACGCGCCCGCGAGCGGCTGGACGAGGCGATGCAGAACGGCGCCGATCCGGCGGAAGTGCAGGAACTGATGGACGAGCTGCGCGACGCGACGCGCGACTACATGGAAATGCTGGCCGAACAGGCCGAACCTGTCGATCAGGGCGGCGACCAGCGCGATCAGGGCGGGGATCAGGAACGCCAAGCCGTGTCACAAAGCCAGATCCAGGAGATGATGGACCAGATCCAGCAGCTCATGGAAGAGGGCCGCATGGACGAGGCGGCGGCGCTGATGGCGCAGCTGAACGCTTTGCTGGACAATCTGCAGATGCAGCGCGGCGAGGGTGGCGATCCGATGCCCGGCGGCGAGGCGATGGAGGGGCTGGGCGACACGCTGGGCGACCAGCAAGGGCTGGCGGACGAGACCTTCCAGCAACTGCAGGACCAGTTCGGGCAAGAGACCAAGCCGGGGCAAGAGGGCGACAACGGCCAGCAAGGTCAGCAACCCGGCCAGCAGCAAGGCGAGCAGCCGGGTCAGGAAGAGGCCATGCGCCAGCTTGCCGAGCGCCAGCGCCAGCTGCGCGAGCGGCTGCGCGAGCAACAGCTGAACGAACAGTTGCCCGGCGAGGGCACCGCCGAGGGCGAGGCCGGGCTGCAGGCGCTGGAGGAAGCCGACCGCGCGATGGAAGGGGCGGCACAGGCGCTGGAAGACGGCGACATGCGCGGCGCTCTGGAACGGCAGGCCGAAGCGCTGGAAGCGCTGCGCGAAGGCCTGCGCGAATTCCGCGACGCCACCGCCGCCGATCAGCGCGAGCAGCAGGGCGTCGAAGGCGAGGCCGACACCGCACAGGGCCAGGGGCAGGGCCGCGATCCGCTGGGGCGCGAGATGGGGCCGAACGGCGAGAACGGGCAGTTCGGTCAGGGTGTGCCGGGGCTCGATCCGCGTGAACGCGCGCGCGAGCTGATGGACGAGATCCGCCGCCGCTCGGCCGAACGCGAGCGGCCGGAGACCGAGCGCGACTATCTGAACCGGTTGATCGAGCCGTATTGAGGCGGCGCGCGCGGGGGGGCGGCGCTCAGGCCCATCGAGGGCCTGAGCGCCGCGCAGGGGCGCTGCCCCCACGGCCTGCGGCCTACCCCCGGGATATTTTCAGAGCAAAGAGGGGCGCGCCGGTCAGTGCACGAGGCGTTCCAGCGGGTCGTAGAGCGGGGCGGTTGCGGGCTGGAACGCGACGTCGATCAGGCTGTCGGGTTTGAAGCGCAGGCTGCGCAGCTCATCCTGCGTGACCCAGCGGCGGCGGTTGACGACGCCTTCGGGGTCGGTCCAGTCGGCGCTGGTCGGCGTGCCGATGACCTGCGCGCGGAAGTAGAGGTCGACCTGATGAAAGCCACTGTCGGGGTCGTGGAATTCGTTGATCAGGCAGGGCGCGCCGACGCGGATGGCGAGGCCGGTTTCCTCATACACCTCGCGCTTGAGGTTATCGGGAAGCGAGGCGCCTTTTTCGACGCCGCCGCCGGGGGCACACCACAGGTCGCTTTGATCGCCGGGATAGGCGTTGACGATCAACAGCCGCCCCGCGCGCAGGATCACCGCCCGGGCGGCCAATCTGGGGCCTCCTGTCATTCTGGGGCCTCGCGTCATCGTGTCCCTCGGGTTTTGCCGCATCTGCACTCTGTCGCTTTTGCAAACGCTTGGCGAGGGTTATACTGCCCCGCATGCGCGCTCTTGCCCTTCTCCTGATGTTGCTTCCCGCCACGGCCCGCGCCGAGTGCGTCGTGCTGTTGCATGGGTTGGCGCGGTCGGAAGCGTCGATGCTGGTGTTGCAGGAAGTGCTGGAATTTCACGGCTACCGGGTGATCAACGAGGGGTATCCGTCCGAGGATGCGCCCATCGAGGATCTGGTGCGCTATGTCGGCGAGTCGGCTGCGCTGTGCGGGACCGAGCGGATGCATTTCGTCACCCATTCGCTGGGTGGCATTCTGGTGCGGGCGTGGCTGGCGCAGGCGCATCCCGACAATCTGGGCCACGTGGTCATGCTGGCCCCGCCGAACCACGGGTCCGAGATCGTCGACACATTGGATAGCAACAGCGTGTTGCGCGACATCGCCACCTTCTTCAACGGTCCGGCGACGCATGAGCTGGGCACAGGCGCGCAATCGGTGCCCAACCAGCTGCCGCCGGTGGATTTCGATCTGGGCGTGATCGCCGGGAATGTGCCGATCAACCCTTTGGGCGCGGCGGTGATCAACGGGCCGAGTGATGGCACGGTGTCGGTGGAAAGCACGCGGGTCGAGGGGATGCGCGATCACATCGTCATCAATGCCTCGCACACGCTGATCATGATGAACCCAGTCGCCATGGCCGAAGTGCTGGAATATCTGCGCAACGGCGTGTTCGACCACGCCATCACCCTGCCCAGCGCGTTGCGCAAGCTGTCGCAGCGTCAGGCAGGCTGAAGGGTCAGGCGTGGCGGGTGACCATGCCCGCCAGCGAAACGCGGTCAGTGCGGGCGGCGTTGGCCGGGTGCGCGGGGTCTTCATACCCAAAGGCGATGCCGCACATCAGCTGCGGACCGGGGGCGAGGCCAAGCTCGGCGCGGATCACGTCGGGGTAGAGCGACAGCGCGCCCTGAGCGCAGCTGCCCAGCCCCTGCGCCGTCAGCGCCAGCATCAACGTTTGCACAAAGCCGCCGAGATCCGCCGCCTCGCGCGTGCCGAAGCCTTCGGGCAGGAACACAAAGGCCGCGTGCGGTGCGCCAAAAGCGTCGAGGTTGCGCAGAAACGCTGCCGTGCGCCCGGCGTGATCGTCGCGCGCGATGCCCATGGCCCCGTAGAGCGCCACCGCTGACCCGATCTGGCGTTTGCGAAACTCATCGCGGTAGGCGGTGTCCATCGGCACATCCGGCGCGGGCTTGCCGCCTTGCGCCTGCGCGATCATCGCCTGACCCAATCGGCGCAGCCGCGCGCCCGAGACCAGATGCACCAACCAGGGCTGCACATTGCAGTTGGAGGGTGCCCAGAGTGCTGTCTGGAAGGCGGCGTCGATGACAGCGTCTGCGACAGGCTCGGGCCGGTAGCCGCGCACCGAGTGGCGGGCACGGACCACGGCGTCAAAAGCGGTGGGGTCAAGCGAGGTCATGAACATCTCCGGTTTTCAAGCGCGCATCTGGCGGAGCAGGCCCGCCAGGGTGCGGATGACGGGCAGGCGGTCAAACCAGCGCGCGGCGGCGATGTCCGAGCGCGACGGGCGCTGAACGGCGACGGCGGGCGTTACGGCGAGCGCGATCAGGTCAGGGGTGGTGCGGCGGATCCAGTTGAGCGCGCCATCCACATGCATCGGCCCCCCGTCGGCGCTGCCGGGTTCGCGGGCCAGCATCGCACGCAGCTGTGGCACCATCTGCGCGGCGGCGGCGCGGGTCAGCGCCAGAAAATGCAGCTGGATAAGGGCCAGATCGGCGGGCAGGGTGATCAGGCCCTGCGCATCTGCGGCGGGTGTGTGCGCGGGGCGGTCACCGGGATGACCGTACAGGATACCCCAGTCGCGCGCGCTCAGCGCCGCCGCCAAAGCGGGCAGGCGGGTCAGCGCGCCGGGGGCGAAGGCCATGTCGTCTTCAAGCACCAGAACGCGGTCCCAGCCTTTTTCCAGCATCATCTCCATCACGCCAAGATGGCTGAGAAACGCGCCGCGCACCCCGATCGCCGGGAAGCCGCCCGGTTCTTCGGGGCGGATCGCGCGGAAGAACATCACAGCCGGATGGCCGGGCGCGATGCCCGCTTTGCGCAGCTCGGCGTTGAGGGCGCGGCGGCGGTCCTGACGCTCGGGCAGGTTGATGATGACGATGTGGCCGAAGGTCTCAAGCAAGGCCCTCGCGGCAGGAGAATCGCTCATGGACGCCTTCCGTTGCGCAGTTGCCCCTTTTTGCCGCGCGCCCGAGGCGGATACAACCGGCGATCCGGGCAGGCTCTTGCAGCGGCGCGGGCGGCGTGGAACACAGGCGCGGCATCTGTCAGCTTTGGAGACACCCATGACAAGCCCGATCACCCGCCACGAACCCGGCACCCGCATGAGCCAAGCCGTTGTCCACGGCGACATGGTCTACCTTGCCGGTCAGGTCGGCGAAGGCGACGACGTGACCGCTCAGGCACACTACGCGCTGGCCGAGGTCGACCGCCTGCTGGCGCTGGCCGGAACCGACAAGTCGCGCATCCTGACGACGACGATCTGGCTGGCCGACATCGCCGATTTCGGCGCGATGAACGCGGTCTGGGATAGCTGGGTCGATCCGGCCAACCCGCCGGCCCGCGCCACCGGTGAGGCGAAACTGGCGACGCCCTATTACCGCGTCGAATTCATCGTCACCGCCGCGCGCTGAGCGCCCGGCTCAGTCCCGGGGTCAGTCCCGGGTTCTGTCCCACGCGATCAGGATCATATCCGAGCGCCACAGCGGGCCGGGATCGGTGAAACGACCGATCTCGCGCCCCTGCTGGGCGGCGTAGAACGCCCGTGCGCGGGCGTTTTCACGGACCACGCCAAGGGCCGCGCCGGGAAATCCGGCCCGCGCCAGCACGTTGCGGCCCTCGGCCAGCAGCGTGGCACCCAGACCGAGCCGTCGTGCTGCGGGGCCGACATAGAGATGCTTGATCTCGCCACGCCCGGCATATAGTGGCGCCTGCGTTGGCCCGACACTCACCAACCCCACAATCTGCCCGTGCTGTTCTGCGATCACCGTCACCCGGCGGGGATCGGCATCGGCCAGCGACTCGCGCCATGCGATGAGTCGCCGTTCGAAGCCGAGCTGTGCGACGGCCTCGGGCGGGGCCATGTCGCGATAGGTCTCGTGCCAGACGGCGACATGAAAGCGTGCGACGGGCTCGGCATCGGCCAGCGTGGCGGTGCGACAGACAAGACTGGCGGTGGATCTGGCGGTCATTGACGCGTCTCAAACTCGGGGGGGATAGGCGTGCGCTGTGGGCAAGGCTACCGCAAGCACGACGGAATGCTGCAGCTGCACCGTAGGACAGCCAGCGTGGATCTTACAACACAGGGAATGATGATGTCTGCTTTGGTCTCGAAATACAGTCTCACCCAGCGGGTGCTTCATTGGCTGACGCTGCTTTTGCTCTTCGTCAGCTTCTTCAGCCATGAGGCGATGGCAGACGTCTGGGATGCGATCACCGAAGGCGGTGGCACGGCGGTGACGCCCGCTCTGGGGTCGCAGATCCACGTGTATACCGGCATCGCGATTCTGGTGCTGACGGTCCTGCGCCTGATCCTCCGGGTAACGCAGGGCGCTCCGGCCCCGGTGGTGGGCCTGCACCCGCTGTTGGCCAAGGCGTCTTCAGCCGTGCACGGGCTGCTGTATCTGGTGCTGCTGGCAATTCCGCTGAGCGGCATGGCGGCGTGGTTTGCCGGTTTCACCGATCTGGCCGAGCTGCACGAGGTGCTGTTCAACATCGCCCTTGCGCTGGTCGGGATCCATATCGCGGCGGCGCTGTACCACCAGTTCGTGCTGCGCGACAACCTGATCGCGCGGATGCGCTGACGGGGAGCCCGGCGTACTGCGCCGGGCGTTCCCTCTTAGCGCACCATCGCCATCAGCTGATCGACCCGGTCGCGACCCAGCGTGATCTTGCAGGCGGTGATCGCGATCCCGGTGCCCGAGCCGCCGCCATAGGTCGTGCCGACATAGGCGCAGTGCGCATCCCGCCACGCGCTCCACGCCGCCTGTGCGGTATCGAGCGCAGGCGCGGTGACAGGGCGAGTCGTGGCGCTGTCGAGCTCCTGCGCCGAGGCCTGTGCGAAGCCGAGTGCCGTGTCGATCGCAAGATCCACAGCGGTGAGCATATCGGTGACACAGGCCCCGATCTCGATCTGGCTGGCGCCCGAGCATTCCATCGTCGGATCGGCCTGCGCCGCCACGGGCAGCGTCAGGGCCATCAAAGTGAGGGTGAGAAGGCGCATCGTGGGGTCCTGAGATGGGGGAGCGTTGCGCCGCAGTTTACCCTGCCGCGCCGCTTCCGCCTAGACGCTTGCGCCCGCTGCGCTCTGCCAGAAAGGGCCGCGCCGCCGGGCGTCAGCGCCAGAGGGGGGCCTTGCCCCCTCTGGCGCTGACGCGCCATTCACCCCCCAGGATATTTAGAGACAGATGATAAGGTTTGGTTAACCTTGTTTCATTTTCTGTCCTCAACTATCCACGGGGGAAGTCCAGAAGGGGAGCGTGCTCCCCCTTCTGGCGAGGGGGTTCGGGGGGCGCGTAGCCCCTCGACGCACCCGTGATCCGCGCAGCCTTGCATCGGGCGCCTCTCTCGGGTCACATGGCGCCGAAATTTCAGGTGGAGCCTCCATGTCCGAACCCCGCAAACAACCCTCGGCGCTGGTCAAGCAGCTGTTGGAATTCGGACCGCTGCTGGTGTTCCTGGGCGTCTATCTGTGGATGCGCGATGCGACCGTGGTCCTGGCCGGGCGCGAGTATGCCGGTTTCGTTGTGGCGGTCATCGCTTTCGTGCCGCTGCAGATTGCCTCGACCATCACCATGCGGGTGCTGACCGGGCGGCTCAGCCGGATGCAGGTGGTCACGCTCATTCTGGTGATTGTGCTGGGCCTCGGCACGGTGCTGTTCAATGACGAGCGGGTGTTCAAGATGAAGAGCACCTTCATCTTCGGCCTGTTCGGCATCCTGCTGTTCATCGGCCTGTGGCGCGGCCAGTCGTGGCTGGCCTTTGTGCTCGATCAGGCGCTGCCGCTGGACCGCGAGGGGTGGATGATCCTCACCCGCCGGATGGCGTGGTTCTTTATCGCCTTCGCCGCGATGAACGAAGTGGTCTGGCGCAATTTTTCGACAGATACCTATGTGTTGTGGGACACGTTCGGCCAGATGGCGGTGATGTTCGTCTTCCTGATGGGCAACTACAAGCTGATCGAAAAGCACTGGATCGGCGAGCGGTGAGCCCGCCGGATCACAAAACCAGCTCGTAGGTCGTCAGCATCTCGCGCGCGCTTTCGGTGCCCGAAGGCCGCAGGATGTTGCGGCTGAAGAGCTCGGCCTCGGCCAGCACCGCATAGTCCACCAGCGCGCGGGCGACGGTCAGGTCATCCTGACCGATATAGTCGCGGAACGTGGCGGCGATGCGGGCGTAGGTCAGGCTGAGATCGGTCGCGCTCATCGCGCGCAGGGCAGATTGCACTTCGGCGCGGGCCGGGTCGGCCATGCGCAGGTCGGCCAGCGGCAGGGTCAGCGCGACCTCGGTCTGCACGGCCGTTTGCGCCTGCGCATCGTCGATCACCCGCCCGAAGCCGAACACAGCCGCCGCAAACACCGACGCCGACAGCGCGATTGCGTTGACCGACGTGCCCCCGAATTCATCTCGAAAGAAGGGGTGTCGTGTGGTTTTCATAGCCATCTATTCCCGCTGTTCTTTTCACGTCCCTCTGTTTAACGGGCCAAAACGGGCGATTCGGGGGCAGGGCGCGGGTGATTGCAGGGCGATGTCGGGTCAAGCTTTTGGCGCAAAGGGACCGAAATGCGGCGCAGGAGCGCCGCCAGCATTGACCTGAACCGGGTTTTGGGCTTATGCGATCCCCCATGTGGGGCTTTGTGCCGGCTTGCGGCCCACAATAAAGAAACCGCTAAAGAGGCAGGGCCGCGTCGCAAGCGACAGGCCCCCTCGTGCCGGTATTCGGACAGCGCGGCGCGACCGCAGAGGGGCAGAGCTCATGAACCCGCAGAGCAAATGGAACAAGCGCACCATCGCGGTGCATGGTGGCGTCCGGCGTAGCCAGTATGGCGAAATGGCCGAGGCGATTTATCTCACGCAGGGCTTCGCCTATCCCGACGCCGAAACCGCCGAGGCGCGGTTCATCAAGTCGGGCGCGGATGAGTTCATCTACGCGCGCTACGGCAACCCGACCACCGCCGCCTTTGAAGACCGCATCGCCGCCATCGAGGGCACCGAAGACGCCTTTGCCACCGCCAGCGGCATGGCCGCTGTGTCGGGCGCGCTGACCGCCTTGCTGAAATCCGGGGACCGGGTCGTGGCCAGCCGGGCGCTGTTCGGCTCGTGCCTGTATGTTCTGGAAGAAGTGCTGGGCCGCTACGGCGTGACGGTCGAGTTCGTCGATGGGCGCGATCTGGCGCAATGGCAGGCCGCTCTGGCCACGCCCGCGCAGGTGGTCTTTCTGGAAAGCGTGTCAAATCCGACGCTTGAGGTCATCGACCTGCCGAAAGTCTGCGCACTGGCCCACAAGGCAGGCGCGTTGGTGGTGGTCGATAACGCCTTTGCCACGCCGACCTTCAGTCAGGCGGTTCAGCATGGCGCCGACATCGTGGTCTATTCCGCGACCAAGCACATCGACGGGCAGGGCCGCTGTCTGGGCGGCGTGATCTGTGGCACGCGTGAGGTGATCCGCGGCCGGATCGAGCCCTACATGAAGCACACCGGCGGCGCGATGAGCCCGTTCAACGCCTGGGTCCTGCTCAACGGTCTGACCACGCTCGATCTGCGGGTCAAGGCGCAGGCGGCCACGGCGCAGACGCTGGCCGAAAAGCTCGAAGGCCATCCCGCGATTGCCTCGGTCCTGTTCCCCGGTCTGCCCAGCCATCCGCAGCACGAGACCGCGCTGGCGACCATGTCGGGGCCGGGCACGGTGCTGGCCTTTGACCTCAAAGGTGGCAAGGAAGCGGCCTTTGTGTTCATGAACGCCCTGCAGGTTGTTCTGATCTCGAACAATCTGGGCGATGCGCGCTCGATCGCCACGCACCCGGCCACCACCACCCATCAGCGTCTGCCGGCCGATCAAAAGGTGCTTCTGGGCATCACGCCGGGCCTGATTCGCCTCTCGGTGGGTCTGGAAGACGCAGAGGATCTGCTGAACGACCTGATCGCATCTTTGAATGCGACGCTGTCGCAGGGCTAATCGTTGGTCTGGATGATCCATGGCGGCGCACGCGGCGTATACACGTTGAAATTCCGCGTTTTGCTCTTAGGTTACGCGGGCGCCAGTCGTGGGGGGCTAGGATGAATATTCAAACGCCAGTCGAGGACCGTGAGCCGGGCCGGATCGAGGTTGAGGCCGCGCTTGATGTGTTGCGCGCCTTTGCCCAACACGCGTCGACAAGCGACATGGCGGCGCTGGACCCGCGGTTGCGGGCCATGCTGTCGGGCTCGAACGAGTCGATTTATCCTGACTTCAACAGGGTTTATCCGACCAGTTTCCGCCCTGATGCAGCCTATAAAGACACGATGCCCGATTTGCAGAACGGGCCGTCCAGCCTGATCAAGGGCGCAAAAACGCAGATCCAGCATGTCGGGATCTCGAACTTCCGCCTGCCGGTCCAGTTCCGCACCCGTGACAAGACCGGGCCTGTGACCCTGCAGGCCTCGGTCACCGGGACGGTCAGCCTTGAGGCGGACAAGAAGGGCATCAACATGTCGCGCATCATGCGCAGCTTTTACCGCCACGCGGAAAAGCTGTTCAGCGCCGAAGTGATCGCCGCCGCGCTGGACGATTATCGCAACGATCTGGAAACGGTCGATGCCCGTATTCAGATGCGCTTTTCCTTCCCGATGAAGATGAACAGCCTGCGCTCAAACCTGTCGGGCTGGCAGTATTACGACATCGCGCTGGAACTGGTTGATCAGGGGGGGCGGCGGCAGTTCCTGCATCTGGACTATGTCTACTCCTCCACCTGCCCCTGCTCGCTGGAACTGAGCGAACACGCCCGCTATGGGCGCGGGCAACTGGCCACGCCGCATTCGCAACGCTCGGTCGCGCGCGTCTCGGTCGAGGTGTTGCCGGGCGATGTGCTGTGGTTCGAGGATCTGATCGACCTGTGCCGCAAGGCCGTGCCGACGGAAACGCAGGTCATGGTCAAGCGCGAGGACGAGCAGGCCTTTGCCGAACTCAACGCCGCCAACCCGATCTTCGTCGAAGACGCAGCGCGTCTGTTCTGCGAGGCGATGGACGGCGACGCGCGCATCGGCGATTTCCGCGTGGTGGCCAGCCATCAGGAAAGCCTGCACAGCCATGACGCGGTCAGCGTGCTGACCCGGGGCCCGACGTTTGAAAGCGAAAGTCTGGACCCGCGTCTGTTTTCGACGCTGATCCACGTCGGTTAATCGCCAAGCCGCCCGCCCGGGCTTTCGGGCGGGCGCGCAGAGGGGTAGGATGGCGGCAACGTCTCCTGACTGGCGCTGCCCGCGATGACCCATCTTCTCACCGTGACCCTGAACCCGGCGCTGGATGTCAGCGGCGCGGTTGATCATGTCCTGCCCGGTCCGAAACTGCGCATGGGAGCGCCGCGATACGAGCCCGGCGGCGGCGGACTGAACGTCGCCCGTGCGGCCGCCAAGCTGGGCGGTGAGCCGCGCGCGCTGGCGGCGCTGGGCGGCATGGCGGGCGCACAGATCGCGGCGCTGCTGACGGGCAGCGGCGTGTCGTTGCGCACTGTCGCTGTGGACGGCGAAACACGGCAGAGCCTTGCGGTGAATGATCTGCAGACCGGCGAACAGTTCCGCTTTCAGATGCCCGGCCCTGCGTGGACCGCCGCAATGGAAGACGCGATGCTGGCGGTGATCGTGGAAGAGGCGGCGCTGATCGGCCCCGGCGCGGTCGTCGTGCTCAGCGGCAGCCAGCCGCCCGGCATGCGCGACAGCTTCCCGCAGGCGCTGGCCCGGCAGATGGGTGCCGGGGCGCGGCTTGTCATCGACACGTCCGGCCCCGCCCTGCAGCGGCTCGTGGCTGCGCCCGCAAGCGACGCGATGCCCGCCGTCCTGCGCATGGATCAGGCGGAATCCGAGGGCCTCGCCGGGCACCCGCTGCCCGATGTCGCTGCCAGTCTCGACTTTGCCGCCGCGCTGGTGGCCGCCGGGGTCGCGGGCTGCGTCGTTGTCGCACGCGGGGCAGAAGGCTCGGTTCTTGCCGCTGCCGATACCCGCCTGCACTGCCAGCCGCCCGAGGTGGCAGTGGTCTCCAAGATCGGCGCGGGCGACAGTTTTACCGCCGGTTTCGGCCTGTCGCTGGCGCGGGGTGAAGACTGGGCCACGGCCCTGCGTGCCGGCACTGCCGCGGCGGCTGCAGCGGTGATGACGCCGGGCACCGAACTGTGTCGCGCCGAAGACGCCGCCGCCCTGACGCCACGCTGCAGCCTGCGGCGCGCTTGACAGTTTCCGGGCTCCCGGCCAAGGGTTTCTCATGATCGATATCCGCCCCGTTGCGAACATCATTGGCTGGCTGCTCGCGGCACTGGGAATGATCATGATCGTCCCCGCCATCGTCGATTTCTGGGCAGGAAACCCGGATTGGCGGGTGTTCATGATTTCCGCCTTTATTACCGTGGTCGCGGGCGGGTTGCTGATTCTGGCGACCTCCAACGCCCAAGGCTCGGGGCTGACGCTGCGCCAGTCGTTTCTGGTCACCACGCTCAGCTGGACGGTGCTGCCGGTGTTTGGCGCAATCCCTTTCGAGATGGCGCTGGAACACGTCAACTGGACCGACGCGATTTTCGAGGCGATGTCGGGCATCACGACGACTGGCTCGACCGTGTTCACCGGGCTGGACGCGATGCCGCCGGGGATTCTGCTCTGGCGCTCGACCCTGCAATGGCTGGGGGGGCTGGGGATCGTGCTGGTCGCGCTGATCTTTTTGCCGGTGATGAAGGTCGGCGGGATGCAGCACTTCCGGTCCGAGGGTTTCGACACCATGGGCAAGGTGCTGCCGCGCGCTGCCGATATCAGCTGGATGCTGCTCCAGATCTACGCGGGACTGACCATCCTGTGCGCGGCGGCCTATGTGCTCACCGGGATGAGCGTCTTTGACGCGGTGAACCACGCGCTCACCACGCTATCGACCGGCGGCTTTTCCACCCGTGATACGTCCTTCGCGCTCTATGACAGTGCCGCGCATTGGGTCTGCGTGATCTTCATGTGGCTGGCCGGGTTGCCCTTTATCCGCTACCTGCAATTCATCAATGGTTCGTACCGGCCCCTGTTCAACGACATCCAGATCCGCGCCTATTTCCGCTGGACGCTCTATGCGATCGGCGCAGTTTTCGCCTACCGGCTGCTGCGCGAGGATACGGCTGTCGAGGGTATGTTCCGCGAGTCCGCCTTCAACGTGGTGTCGATGTTCTCGGGCACCGGGTTCGGCAGCGCCGATGTGTCCGCCTGGGGCGATTTTCCGATCCTTGTGCTGGTGGTGGCCGGGTTCATCGGTGCCTGCACGGCCTCGACCGGGTGCTCGATCAAGGTCTTCCGCTATCTGGTGCTGTTCGAGGCGATCAAGGCGCAGCTCAAGCAACTGGTCTATCCCAACCGGGTGATCCCGCTGCATCTGGACGGGCGGCGGCTGGATGAAGAAGTCGTTGTGTCGGTGGTGGTCATGTTCACCGCCTTTGTGGTCGGGTTCGGTGTGCTGACCGTTCTTCTGTCGCTTGCCGGGCTGGACATGCGCACGGCGTTTACGGCCGCCTGGACCTCGATCTGCAACGTCGGCCCGGCCTGGGGCAGCGAGGTCGGACCGACCGGCGCGATGAACGAGTTTCCCGTCTTCGCCAAATGGCTGATGATCGGGGCGATGATGATGGGACGGCTTGAGATGGTCGCGGTGCTGGTGCTGGTCCTGCCGCGCTTCTGGCGCGGCTGATTGCGCAGCTTCCGGGTCGCCGGAAAGGGGGCTGAGCGGCACAAGACGGGTGTCGCAACCTTGAGGCTCTCATGCACCCGATCTTCCTTCCGCTTTCTGCTGCCACCGTCGCGCATTACCGCCGGGGCGGGCTCGATTCCAACGGGCAGCCGCCCGAACGCCGTATCGTGCAACCCGGCGACGGCGTCCCCTGCCGCCATACGCTCGAATACCTGCCCGAAGGCAGCGCCTATCTCGTCGTCGGCCACCGCCCGTTCGAGGGGCTGAACCCCTACACCGAAACCGGTCCGCTTTTCCTGGCCGCGGATGAGGCGGTGCCGGGCGCGGTGCCATCGTCCGCACTGCCGCCGTTCCTGACCGCGCCCAGCTATCTCGTGCGCGGCTACTCAGCCGATGAGCGGATCGTCTATGGCACCGGCGCCGTGACGCCGACCGAACGCATCATCGAGCGGTGCGCCGATCTGCTTGCGCGCGACGATATCGCTTTCGTCCACATCCGCTCGGCCAGCAACAATTGTTACCACGTCCGCGTCGAGCGCAGCGCCGGGTGAGGGTTTCGCCCTTGGCCGAGACGGCTGTCGCCGCCGCGCCCTCGGGCGACCGGGCAGGGGGGCGTTGCCCCCTCTTTGGCTTCGCCAAATTCACCCCCCAGGATACTTGAAGCATAAAGTTGACCGGCTCATGAAAGAGGCGCGGCCCTTGCGAGCCGCGCCTCTTTCATCTTGCGTCAAATACGCAACCCGGCCCTTCGTCCCGCGATGCCCTGCCCAGGAAAGCGAGGGCGCGCGCGTGAGCGGGGGTGGGCGGGAGCGACGCGCGCGCGCCTGCTCCCATTACCCGGTCAGTTCCAGCAGGACACCAGCACGGTCAGGTCCGCCGACATGCGTGTCAGCATCTCGGCCGACATCGGCGAGGTCGTGCGGCTGACGCTGGGGTTGGCCCCGCTGGTGGTCAGCGCCGACTGGATGGACGCGCCGTCAACGGCGAAGTTGACGTCGCCGGGCAGCATCCGCCCCGGGGTTTCGGTGCGCGGCAGCAGCATGCCGATCACCGCGCCATTGCTGTCGAACACCGGCCCGCCCGAGTCGCCGGGCTGAGCGCTGAGCGTCAGGCGGCGCAGGTTGGCTTCGCCGTCGAGGCCGGTCATTTCGCTGAGTTGGCCAAAGGTGACGATCGGACGGGTCAGCGTGTCCTGATAGCTGAAGCCTGACACGCGGATCTCGCTGCCCAGCGACGCGGGGTTCGGCGCGAATTGGGCGAAAGCCAGCGGGACCAGCGGGTCTTGCGGCGTCAGCACGGCGATGCCGTTTGCCGGGTCGACCGAGCGCACGGTGGCGCGGTACGCCTCGTCAATCGTTACCCGGTCGCACATCGCCACAGCTTCGGCGGTGGTCACCACGGTGCCGACGCTGTCCACGAAGAACCCCGAGCGCGAGCGATCCGGGCGGCGGACGTCAAGCCCGGCGATGAGGTCGCGGCGCGATACCGTCGAGGCCGTCGCGCCCAGCGTCGAGGGCAGCACGCCGTCGATCGAGCGGAAGCTGTCTCGCATGGTGGCCATGATCACCTCGGAATCGTCGTCCGCTTCAGGCCCCCAAAGCAGGATCCAGCCCTTGATCTGGCCGTTCTGCAGCCGTGCCTCAACCTGCGCGCGCGCCGTGGCGCTGCGGCCGGTGATGGTGAAGCGATCACGCGAGCGGTCGCGTTCGCCGTCCAGCGGGATGATTTCCAGCGTTTGCAGGATTTCATACAGTCCGTAGAACGTGCTTTGCGAGCCTTCCTGGCTGATCAGCAACACGCGCATGCCCGACCCGTTGATCGCGTTGAAATGCGAGAAGGGGGCTTCGTGGCGGTCAAAGGCGACCATACCCAGCGGCAGGGTCAGTTCGATCCCGGCGGCTTCATCGCGGAACGGACCGAAGGAATAGCGGGCAACGGCGCTTTCATAGCCGGTCAGCAGCACGGCGCGCTGGCGGGTGGTCAGGTAGCCCGTCGGCTCGAAGTCGCGCGCGCTCTGCCAGTTGCCGATCGCGTTGCGGGTGCCGGGGCCGAAATCGGCGTCGATGAGGCTGCGATAGAAACCAAACCATTGCAGGGCGGTCTGGATCTCCATCCGGTCCTCGCGCGACCAGTCGCGTTCCAGCTGGCGCGCCTGAGCCAGCGGTTCGTTCGGCAAGTCGTCAAGCGTCGGCTCGCGGGGCGTGACCGGGGCCTGGACGACCGGCTCGGGCGTGACCGGGGTCTCGGCTGGCGCGACGACAGGCTCTTGCGGGGCCTCGGCGACCGGCTCTTGCGTTGCGGGTGCTGTCGGCTGCGTCACGTCACGCGACGGTGCCACCACGGGCGGCTGGCCGCCAACCGGCCAGAACTGCTGGCCGTAGATGGCGTTGTCCGTGACATAGCTGTCTTCGCGGATCTCTCGCGTGGCGATCAGCTCGGCGCGGCGGGCCTCAGCCTCGGCGGGGGTGGCGAAAGGGCCGACCGCCAGCGCGTACCAGCCGCCCGCGATGCGGAACCCGGCGATGCCGCCGATCTGCGTCTGATACCGCGTGGCGAAATCCTCGGCGGTGCGCAGGGTGGCATGGGCTTCGATCTGGACCCAATGGGTCGCCTGAGCCAGTGCCGCAACGGGCACAAGGATCAGGAAAAAGAGAGCGGCGAAAATAACTTTGACGATACGGTCGGTCACGGCGGTTCCACGGATTATTGAACGGCTTGATTCCTGGCGACCCTAGCAGGGTCGTCAAGCAGATACCGATAAAAAGTAAGTTAAGTCGGCCGACTGTCCACAAGGCGTGTCATTTTTTCCGCGGCAGGGGGCGGCCAAGTGATTCCGGCCCCCGGCGCTGACGTTGACCCCGCGCGGCGGCACGCCTATTGAGGCGCTAAACCGCACAGGCCGAGGCCCCCGATGTCCGTCAGCACCGACAAGCCACGCAGCTTTCAAGAGATCATCTTGCGTCTTCAGGCCTATTGGGCAGCTCAAGGCTGCGCGATCCTGCAGCCCTATGACATGGAGGTCGGTGCGGGCACGTTCCACCCGGCCACCACGCTGCGCAGCCTTGGCAGCCAGCCCTGGGCCGCCGCCTATGTGCAGCCCTCGCGCCGCCCGACCGACGGGCGCTATGGCGAGAACCCCAACCGCATGCAGCACTACTACCAGTATCAGGTGCTGATCAAACCAAGCCCGCCCGCGATGCAGGATCTGTATCTCGGTTCGCTCGACGCCATCGGCATCGACACCGCGTTGCACGATGTCCGCTTTGTCGAGGATGACTGGGAATCCCCACCCTTGGTGCCTGGGGTCTGGGCTGGGAAGTCTGGTGCGACGGGATGGAAGTCAGCCAGTTCACCTATTTCCAGCAGGTCGGCGGGCATGACTGCCGCCCCGTCTCGGGCGAGCTGACCTACGGGTTGGAGCGTCTGGCGATGTATGTGCTGGGCATCGACCACGTCATGGACATGCCGTTCAACGATCCCGGGTCGCCGATCCCGCTGACGTATGGCGACATCTTCCGCCAGACCGAGCAGGAATACTCGCGCCACAATTTCGACGCGGCCACCACCGAGATGCTGCTGCGCCACTTCGAGGATGCCGAGGCCGAATGCAGCCGCCTGCTGGCGTTTGACCCTGCCGACCCCAACAGCGGCAAGCGCATCCTCATGGTCCACCCGGCCTATGACCAGTGCATCAAGGCCAGCCACCTGTTCAACCTGCTTGACGCGCGCGGCGTGATCTCGGTCACCGAGCGGCAGGCCTATATCGGCCGCGTCCGCGCCCTTGCCAAAGCCTGCGCCGACGCCTTCGTGCAGACCGAAGCCGGCGGCTGGCGCGCCGAGGTCACCGCGTGACCGGCCGTATCGCGGCCATCGCCATCGTGCTCTGCGCCGCCCTTGCGGGTGGGGCGATGTATTACCTGCAGGTCTATGGCTATTACACCACGCTGGAACCGCAGATCGGCTATCAGGTCGCCACGCCCGGTGGCGGCACGGCCCGTCTGGATATCGCGGACTTCGAGGGCATCGACAGCGACTCGTCCCCGCTGCGCTACCGCGCCTGTTTTGACGTGATCGGCACCCTGCCTGACATGGTCGATTATGCCGAGCCGACGCCTCTGACCGGCCCCGGCTGGTTCAGCTGCTTTGACTCTGAAACCATCGGCACTGATCTTGAGGCCGGACAGGCCCGCGCCGTGCTGGTCGAGGGCGATTTCCGTTATGGTTTCGACCATGTAATGGCCCTCTACCCCGATGGTCGCGCCTATGTCTGGCCGCAGGTCAACACCTGCGGCGAAGCCCATTTCGACGGACGCCCCCTGCCGCAGGGCTGTCCGACCCCGTCCGAGAGATAAGCCATGCCCGATGTCCTGATCGAACTCTTCTCCGAGGAAATCCCCGCCCGCATGCAGACCCGCGCCGCCGAGGATCTGCGCAAGCTGGTGACCGATGGTCTGGTCGAGGGCGGGCTGCACTATGCCCACGCCCGCGCCTTTTCAACCCCGCGCCGTCTGGTGCTGGCCATCGAAGGGCTGAGCCTTGAAAGCCCCACCCAGCGCGAAGAACGCAAGGGACCGAAAGTCGGCGCGCCGCAACAGGCGCTCGACGGCTTCCTGCGCTCGACCGGCCTGGCGATGGATCAACTGCACACGCATGAGGACAAGAAGGGCGCGTTCTACGTCGCCCATCTGACCAAACCGGGCCGCCCCGCGCCCGAGATCCTGTCCGAGGTTCTGGACAAGACCATCCGCAATTTCCCCTGGCCCAAGGCGATGCGCTGGGGTTCGAGCAGCCTGCGCTGGGTTCGACCGCTGCATTCGATCATCGCCCTGATGGTGACTGAGGCGGGGGCCGAGGTTGTGCCGCTCGACATTGACGGCATCGTCGCCGGCAACACCACGCGCGGGCACCGCTTCATGGCGCCGGGGGCGTTCGAGGTCAGCAATTTCGAGGATTACGCCGCCAAGCTGAAACGCGCCTTCGTGGTGCTGGACGCAGGCGAGCGCGCCGATATCATCGAACACGAGATCCGCAATCAGGCCTTCGCGCTGGGGCTGGAACTGGTCGAGGACAAGGGCCTGCTGGCCGAGGTCGCCGGTCTGGTCGAATGGCCGGTCGTGCTGGTTGGCGAGATCGGCGCCGATTTCCTGTCCCTGCCGCCCGAGGTGTTGCAAACCTCGATGCGCGAGCACCAGAAATTCTTCTCGCTGCGCAAGCCGGGCACCGGGCAGATTGTTCGTTTTGTGACGGTGGCAAACCGCGAGACCGCCGACAACGGCGCCACCATCCTGCAGGGCAACCAGAAGGTGCTCGCCGCCCGCCTGTCGGACGCGAAATTCTTCTGGGAGAATGACTTGCGCACCGTCGCGAATGTCGGGCTTTCGGGCATGGCCGAAGGTCTGGCAAGCGTCACCTTCCACAACAAACTCGGCAGCCAGAAAGCGCGGATAGATCGCATTTGTGCCCTCGCGCGCGAGATCGCCCCGCTGGTCGGCGCCGATCCCGACCAGACTGAGACCGCCGCCCGCATCGCCAAGGCCGATCTGCAATCCGCCATGGTCGGCGAGTTCCCCGAACTGCAGGGCACCATGGGCGTCTACTACGCCAAGGCCGACGGTCAGCCAGATGCCGTGGCCAACGCCTGCAAGGCGCATTACCAGCCGCTGGGACCGTCTGATGACGTGCCGTCCGAGCCAATTTCCGTCGCCGTCGCGCTGGCCGACAAGATCGACACGCTGACCGGGTTCTGGGCGATTGACGAGAAACCCACCGGCTCGAAAGACCCGTTCGCCCTGCGTCGGGCGGCGTTGGGGGTTATTCGGTTGTTGGTAACAAACAATTCCAGAGTCGGACTAGAAGGTATTGGCAAGCTCGCGACTAAATCTTGTATAGTTGCGGCAGCAAGGGCGGGCCAACTTGGCGAACGCAGAAAGATCAAAAGCAATATCAACGGTGTCGAACGTGAGGACGACGTTTTGATGCGCTTCGTGGTTTTCAACAACGGTAAGATGATTGGACTCAAAGACATCGAACGATCCGTGTTTAGCGCTTGGTCGAAACAAGTCCTTGTCCGCGTTCGTTTCCCCGCTGAATTTGAACAGGTCAAAGCATATGAAGGGGAGGAAACTGTCCCACAGTTGGAGGTAATCGTTGCCGACCTCCTCGCCTTCATCCATGACCGCCTGAAAGTCTTCCTCAAGGATCAGGGCATCCGCCACGACGTGATCGACGCCTGCCTCGCCATGCCCGGCAATGATGACCTCACGCTCTTGGTCAATCGGGCGACGGCGCTCAGCGATGTGCTGAAGACCGACGATGGCGAGAACCTGATCCAGGGCTACAAGCGCGCCAACAACATCCTGTCCCAGGCCGAAGCCAAGGACGGCGTCGAATACTCCTACGGTGCCGATCTGAAATTCGCCGAAACCGACGAGGAACGCGCGCTCTTCGCCGCCCTCGATCAGGCCGAAGCCGCCATCGCGCCCGCCATGGCCAAGGAAGACTTCGCCACCGCCATGGCCGCCATGGCCACCCTGCGCGCCCCGATTGATGCGTTCTTTACGGCTACGCAGATCAATACCGACAACGCCATCGTCCGCCGCAACCGACTGAACCTGCTCCACCGCATCCGCGCCATCTGCGCCGGTGTCGCAGACCTCACGCGGTTGGATGGCTGAACTGGCGGATGAGTATTTGAGACAAGGGGAAGCGCAAGGTTAACAGCCCGTTAACCGCGCCTCATCATCTGTCTCTAAATATCCTCGGGGGTGAATTCGCTGCAAGCGAAGAGGGGGCAGAAGGCCCCCTTTCTGTTTTCCGCTCAGATCGACCATTTCGGCGTAAACGGCAGCTGCGACGACAGCCCGCCGTCCACTGCCAGCACCTGCCCGTTCACATAGCGCGCCGCGTCCGAGGCGAGCCAGACGACCGCCTCGGCGATCTCCTGCGCCTCGCCGCCGCGCCGCAGCGGGTTCAGCTGGCCGATCCGGTCCTCGCGTCCCCGCGCGCGGGCGTCGTCGAACAGCGGCGCGGTCATCGGGGTGTCGATCAGCCCGGGGGCGACGCCGTTCACCCGGATGCCGCGCCCGGTCAGCGCCATCGCTGTGCTCTGCACCAGATTGACGACCCCGGCCTTGGACGCCGAGTAGGGGATCGGCCCCGCCCCTGCGCGCAGGCCCGCGACCGAGGCGGTGCAGATGATCGCCCCGCCCGTCTGCATATGCGGCAAGGCGGTGCGAATGGCGATCCAGGGGCCGAGCAGATTGATGCGCAGCACCTCCATGAAATCGGCGCTGGACGTGTCGAGACGCGGCAGCAGCCCGCCGGTAATGCCCGCATTGGCGTGCAGGATATCGATCCCGCCGAAGCGCTCCACCGCGCGCGCGACGATGGCCGCGACGCCCTCATCCGTCGCGCAATCGGTCACCAGCGCCTCGGCCTGACCGCCCGCCGCCCTGATCATCGCGGCGGTTTCCAGCACCGCTTCATTCAGGTCGGCCACGACAACCGCAGCGCCCTGCTGCGCCATCAGCCGCGCCGTGGCGCGCCCGATTCCGCCTGCGGCGCCGGTGATGATGGCGGTTTTTCCGGTGAGATCCATGACGGCGCTCCTGTTGGTTGGGCGGGAGGAGGGGGCCTTGCCCCCTCGGCGCGTGCCGCGCCTTCACCCCCAGAGTATTTGGACCAAGATGATTAGGCTCAGGACAGTTTGGGGTTGCGGCCCCGGCTGGTGACCATCGGCTCCCAGCCCGGGTGGTTCAGGCCCTTGCGCTTCTTGATCTCCATCCGCGCCAGTTGGTCGCGATGCACCTCGTCCGGGCCATCCGCCAGCCGCAGCGTGCGCAGCCCGGCATAGGCGAGTGCCGTGCCAAAGTCATTGCCGGTGCCGCCGCCGCCGCAGGCCTGAATCGCCCAGTCGGCGATCTGGCAGGCCATGGTGGGCGCGGCGATCTTGATCATGGCGATTTCGGCGCGGGCTTCCTTGTTGCCGACGGTGTCCATCTTGTGCGCGGCATGCAACGTCAGCAGGCGGCACTGGTCGATCATGATCCGCGCCTCGGCGATGCGTTCGCGGGTGACGCCCTGTTCGGACACCGGCTTGCCGAAGGCGACGCGTTGCAGCGTGCGGTCGATCATGATTTCCAGCAGCCGCTCGGCCATGCCGATGGTGCGCATGCAGTGGTGGATACGTCCCGGCCCGAGGCGGCCTTGCGCGATCTCGAACCCGCGGCCTTCGCCCAGCAGCAGGTTGGCGGCGGGGACGCGGACATTCTCGAACAGCACTTCCGACGCGCGGTCGGGCACGCCATAGTAGCCGAACACCGGCAGCGAGCGGGTCACGGTGATGCCGGGCGTGTCCATCGGCACCAGAATCATCGATTGTTGCTTGTGGCGGTCGGGGTTCGACGCATCCGTCTTGCCCATGAAGATGCAGATCTTGGTCTTGGGGTTCGACGCGCCGGTGGTGTACCATTTATGCGCGTTGATGACGTATTCATCGCCATCGCGCCGGATCTCGGCCTGGATGTTGGTCGCATCGGACGAGGCCACCGCCGGTTCGGTCATCGCAAAGCACGAACGGATCTCGCCCTTCAAGAGCGGTTTCAGCCAGCGCTCCTTGTCAGCCTCGGACCCATAACGCTCGATCACCTCCATATTGCCGGTGTCAGGGGCGTTGCAGTTGAATACCTCAGGGGCAAGGAAGCTGCGCCCCATGATCTCGCACAGATAGCCGTATTCGACATTCGACAGACCCGCGCCCCGGTCGCTGTCGGGCAGGAAGAGGTTCCAAAGCCCCGCCTCGCGCGCCAGCGGTTTGAGTTCGTCGAACAGAGGATAGACAGCGAAGGGGCCAAGTTCCTCGGCGTCACGGAAGAACCGCGCCTCGTTGGGGTAGATGTGCTCATCCATGAACGCCGTGAGGCGGGCTTCATAATCAAGCACGCGGGCGGATTTGTCGGGAACCATGCTATCCTCCTCCTGAGTTGGGGTGAGCCTAGCGGGCGCATTGGCATCTGACAAGATCGTCTGACGATCTGTCTTGACGGCCCGGCGACCGCCCGCCATCCTTGCGCCAAACGGGGAGGGTGCCACATGGCCGAAGCAGAACTGAGCGCGTGGATGCAGGCGCATGTCGCGGGGTTTCAGGGGCCGTTGACCATGACGCGGCTGGCGGGCGGGCAATCCAACCCGACGTGGCGGGTTGAGGCTGCTTCGGGCCGTTACGTGCTGCGGCAGAAACCGGTGGGCAAGGTGCTGCCCTCGGCGCATCAGGTGGACCGCGAATACCGGGTGATGAAGGCGCTGGGGGCCACCGATGTGCCGGTCCCGCGCATGCTGGCGCTGTGTGAAGACGACAGCGTCATGGGCTCGATGTTCTTCGTCATGGAGTATCTGGAGGGCCGCACGCTGTGGGATCCGCGCCTGCCTGACATGACCCCGGCCGAGCGCGGGGCGGTGTTCGAGGCGATGAATGACGCCATCGCCAGGATTTCACTGGTCGATCCCGTTGCCGTGGGTCTGGGCGATTACGGGCGGCAGGGCGGCTATGTCGAACGGCAAATCTCGCGCTGGTCCAAACAGTACCGCGCCAGCGAGACGGTTTCGATCCCCTCGATGGATGCGCTGATCGACTGGCTGCCACAGGCGATGCCGACGGCACCCGAAGAGGTGCGCATCGCGCATGGCGACTTCCGGCTGGACAACCTGCTGTTCCACCCGACGGAGCCGCGCGTGCTCGGCGTGCTGGACTGGGAGTTGTCGACGCTGGGTGACCCCTATGCCGATTTCGCCTATAACGTGATGGTCTGGCGCATCGTGCCGGGGATCTTCCGCGGGCTGGGGGGCGTCGATCTGGCGGCGTTGGGCATCCCGACGGAAAGCGACTATATCGACCTGTGGTGCGCCAAGACCGGGCGCGAACGGCCCGAAAACTTCGACTTTTACATCATTCTAAGCCTTTTTCGGATTGCTGCCATCGTGCAGGGCATCGCCAAGCGCGCGCAGGATGGCACAGCGAATGACCCCAAGGCCGCCGAGATGGGCAAGGTCGCCGGGCCGCTGGCCGACATCGCCTGGGGCATGGTGAAACGGTGAACGCTGACGCGCCGTCCGGTCCCGAGGCGCTGGTGCGCGATGTGCTGCAAGGACTGGCGGAAGGGCGCTTTGTCCCCGGTCAGCGGCTGGCCGAACCGGATCTGATGGCGCGCTACGGGATGGGGCGCTCGACCGTGCGCGAAGGGCTGGGGCGGTTGGCGGCAAGCGGGATCGTGGTGCAGGCACCCCATCGCGGCGCGCAGATCCGCCTGCTCAGCCGTCGCGCGGCGCAGGACGTGCTTCGGGTGACGGATCTGTTGCTGGGCCTCGCGGCGCGGCAGGCGGCCGAGGCCGTGGCGGCAGGGGCCGACCCCGCGCCGCTGATCGCGGCAGCACACGACTATGACGCGGCTGAACCGGGCGATCGCGCCCGTGTCCGCGCGCGCTATTACCGGGCGTTAACCACGTTGGCGGGCAATGCCGAACTCGACCGGCTGCTGCCCCTGCTCCAGGTCCACCTGATCCGCGCCCAGCTACGCCTCAACCGTCCACCGGGTCGCGGGGCGCGCACCGCGCTTGTGGCCGCCGTCGCCGCAGGCCAGCCCGAGACTGCCGAACTCGCCGCCCGCAGCCATATCCGCGCCCTTGTCGCCGCCTTGCCGGACCTCCCCGACAGCGCCTTCGCGCCCGATTAACCTTAACGCCCCCTTAACCCTCATTTTCTGTCCTTAACTATCCTCCGGGGGGTCCGGGGGTGGAAAACCCCCGGGACTCGGGCACCGGCGCGCCGCGGGCGGTCTTACCAGACGTTATACTGCAGATACTTGCCCGACATCTCGACCTTGACGCGGTCGCCCTTGGGATGGGCCTGCCGTGTCACCGACATCTCGAAATCGATCGCCGACATGATCCCGTCGCCGAATTCCTCATGGATCAGCGCCTTCAGGGTCGGGCCGTAAACACCGACAATCTCGTAAAACCGATAGATGCAGGGATCAGTGGGCACCGTCTGGGCAAAGACCTTGTCGGGACTTTGCGCCAGCACCCCGACCGCCTCGTCCGGCAATCCCAGCAGGGCAACCAAAGCCTCGGCCTTGGCCTGCGGAAAGGCGTTCATGCCGACGCAGGCGGAGTGGGTGAACACCGGCGACAGGCCGAGCGTCTCGGCGATGCCGGTCCAGGTCAGGCCAGCGGCTTTCTTGGCGGTCAGGATCAGCAGGGCAACATCGTCTTTGGTCATCATCGCAGGGCTCCTTCAGGGGGTGTTGAGCAGGGTTAACAGCAGCGCCGCGCAGGCCAGCGCCAGCAGGGCCGAGGTGGTTTTCCAGAACCGCTCGGGGTGGCGCTCGATCAGCGGCGGTTTGGTGCGGGCGCGGTAGGTCAACGAGGGCGCGCGCAGCTCGGCGGCGAAGGCGGACAGCGCCTCGGGCCGGCGCGCCGGGTCGGGATGCACGGCGCGGGCCAGCGCGGCATCCAGCCAGTCGGGCAGCGGATTCTTGTCCGTTCTGGCCGAGCGATAGCGCAGCCGCCGCCGGTCGCGCGGGCTGCGCACCTTGGCGACCTGCGTGCCGTAGGGCAGCACGCCGGTGAGCATCTCGTAGGTGATCACCCCCAGCGCATAGAGATCGGCGCGCCAGCTGACCGGCTCGTTGGCGAAATACTCGGGCGCGGTGTATTGGAAGGTGCCCAGAATGCCGTCCTCGCCGCGCGCCGGGGCGGCTTCCTGCACCCCCGCCACATAGGCCGCGCCAAAGTCGATCAGTTTCACCGTGCCGTTGGTGTCGATCATGATGTTTTCCGGGCGCAGATCCTGATGCAGCATCTCGCGCCGGTGCAGGGCGCGCAGGCCTTTGATCACTTGCTCCACAATGTCGCGGACCTGTTCGATCTGCGGTCGCGGATGGTCGGTCATCCATTGCCGCAGGGTCTGGCCGTCGATGTAATCAGTCACCGCGTAAAACGCGCTGCGCGGGGACAGATCCTCGGGCGCGCTCATCAGATGGGGCGAGGACAGCCGGCGCGCGATCCATTCCTCCATCGCGAAACGGCGCAGGGCGTCCGGGTCATCGCGCATCTCGCTGGCCGGGATTTTCAGCGCGACCTTGTGGCCATCCGGGGCGAGGGCCAGAAACAGGTGCGAGCGGTGATTGCCGTGCAGGCTGCGCAGGATGGTGTAGCCGTCGATCCTTCCGCCGTTGGGCGGCAAGGTCGGGATTGGCAGCGGGCTGGGTTCCAGTCCGGTCGCGTCACCGGGGGGCAGCGCGTCGATGCGCAGGATCTGGACGGTCAGATTGTCCGCGCTGCCTGCGTTGAGCGCGGCGTCGATGATCTGCCGGGCGATGGCGTCGAGATCGTCAGCCACAGCCAGCAATCTGGCAACCTGACGCGCGTCCCAATGATCATGCACCCCGTCGGTGGTCAGCACATAGATGTCGCCGACGCGCAGCGCCTCGACCCGGTGGTCGATCTCGACCCGGTCCTGCGCCCCCAAGGCGCGCGACAGGACGGTCTCGCGGCCCAACGCCAGCCGGTGATCCTGCGTCAGCGGCTCGAGCGAGCCGCCTGCCAGGCGCCAGATCCGGCTGTCCCCGACATGAAACAGATGCGCGCTGCGGGCTTTCAGGATGAGGCAGGCCAGCGTGCAGACATAGCCGTGATCCGCGTCGCTTGCGCCGGCATAGCCGCTTTGGGCGTGAAGCCAGGCGTTGGTCGCGTCAATCACCCGGCTGGCGGCGGTGCGCACGGTCCAGCTGTCGGGCGTCGCGTAATAGTCGCTCATCAGCGCGCTGACCGCGGTCTGCGCCGCCGCCGCGCCATGGGCCGAGGTCGAAATCCCGTCCGCCAGCGCGATCACCGCACCTTTGAGGGCCAGAACCGGCCCCGAGGGGATCAGCGCGCCGTGGAAATCCTGATTGACCGGCTTCACCCCCGCCGAGGATGCCTGTCCCAGCGACAGGGCAAGGGCAGGGCTGGTGGTGTCCTTGGGCATGCCGGTGATCCCTGTCGTGAAAGCCCCGGCCCGATCTGGGGCCGGGGCAGCCGCGCTCATTCGGCCGGGACGCCGACGCTGCTGCGCGCGTTGCGCTTGGGCGAGGTCTTGTAATGGGTGGAATAGATCATCGCGCCGACAAAGGTCAGGCCGCCGACGAGATTGCCGATCACCGTGGGGATCTCGTTATACAAAAAGTAGTCTGCCCAGGTGAATTGCCCGCCCAGCATGATGCCCGAGGGGAACAGGAACATGTTGACGATCGAGTGCTCGAACCCAAGGTAGAAGAACACCAGAATCGGCATCCACATCGCCATGATCTTGCCCGAGACCGAGGTCGACATCATCGCCCCGACCACGCCGGTCGAGACCATCCAGTTGCACATCACCGCGCGAATGAAGAGGGTCAGCATGCCGCCGAAGCCGGCTTCGGCATAGCCCAGCGTGCGGCCTTCACCGATATGGCCGATGCGCACGCCGACGTCGTTGGGTTCGGTCGTGAAGCCCATGGTAAAGATGACCGCCATGAAGAACGCCACCGTCAGCGCGCCGCCGAAGTTGCCGACAAACACCAGCCCCCAGTTGCGCAGCACACCGCTCCAGGTGGCGCCGGGACGCTTGGCGATCACCGCCAGCGGGGCCAGCGTGAAGACGCCGGTCAGCAGATCAAAGCCCAGCAGATACAGCATGCAGAACCCGACCGGGAACAGCAGCGAGGCCACAAGGAAGTTGCCGGTGTTCACCGCGATGGTCACGGCGAAGGCTGCCGCCAGCGCAAGGATAGCGCCCGCCATATACGAGCGGATCAGGGTGTCCTTGGTCGACATGAAGATCTTGGATCTCGCCCGCGTCGATCATCTTCGTCGCGAATTCAGCAGGTTGTACATATGACATGCAGGGGTCCCTTTATTGAGAATGTCGGCGGTCCGTCAGAACCACGATTGCAGGGGGAAACACCGAGGCGAACCACGCGCAGACCGCGGCCGCGCCCCACAGCTTTGGATGGTTGGGTGGGAGGTGTCGGAAAACAGAGGCATCGGGCGATCCATCTTTGCCAAGGCCCCGGAGTGGAGCCGTCGTGTTGGAAAGATGCAGCGCCGTTGCTGCGTGCCCCGGTGGGGCGATAAGCGCGGACCGCGCCCTTGCGGTCCCATGGCGCGTGATCTGCGCCTTTGGTGATGCTGTCGCGGCCAGCGTTCTCAGGCAAGGCCCGGCGCGGCACGGTCGGGGGTTTTGCGGGCAAACGGGCGCGGCGCGACGCAGTGCGCCCAAGCTTTCAGCGCCCTCACAGCGTGCATGGCACTGGCTGCCCGGTTCCTTGGCGCGTTGAAAACAGAAGCATCCGTGGCGCGCGTCGCGCCTGCGGCGAATCGCAGGGGGTGGTCAAGCCTCGGCGGCGTCCCCACGGGCGGTGGCGCTTGCGTCCAGCAGGATCGGCAGGGTGCGGGAATGCGATGCCAGCACATCCGTCAGCGTTGTCTGGTCCAGCATCTGGTAAAACGTCTCTTTTGCATGCCGCAACGCGCCGACCAGTCCGCACGAGCCCTTGAGGATGCAGGTCGAGCAATCCACGAGCTGTGTATCGCCCTGCATGTGCCGCACGATCGCCCCGACGCTGGTTGCCGTAGCGGGTTGCGACAGGCGTACACCACCCGCGCGCCCGCGCGTACTGCTGAGAAAACCGCCGTCGACCAGCCGGTTCACCACTTTCATCACGCTGCTTTGCGGGACCCTGTGCGACCGGGCCAGTTCCGAGATCGGCACCACACGCTCGTGATGAGCCGCCAGATACAGGCAAACGCGCAGCGAATAGTCCGTGAACTTTGACAGATTCATCAGTGATCAACTCGATACTACGGGCCAAAGCTACCATGCGGGGCGCAAGGCGGGCAGGCAAGCGTTGTCACGCCGCGCGCTTACCCGCGTCCGGTCAGCCGGTTGCCCAACGCGGCAAGGCGCGACGGCGGGCTGCCTGCGGCCTCGGCCCGGTCGGCCATGGTGTAGAGCCGGTACATCGCCCGCACGCCCAGCCAGCGCAGCGGCTCGGGCTCCCAGGCTTTCGGTCGGCGGTTGACCCAGGGCAGGGTGGTCAGCGACCCGCCCGATCCCAGCGCCAGCGCCGCCAGCGTGCGCCCGGCAAGGTTCGAGGTGGACACGCCAACGCCCACATAACCGCCAGCCCAGCCGATCCCGTCGCCGCCCAGACCCACCGTCGCGCACCAGTCGCGCGGCACGCCCAGCACGCCGCACCATGCGTGGTCGATCCTGGCCTGCCGCGCCGCCGGGAAATGGCGGTGCAGGATCGCGGTCAGGCGGCGTACGGTTTCGGCATCGGGCGTGCCGTCGCGGTCAATGGCCGAGCCGAAACGGTACGGTATGCCGCGCGCGCCCACGGTGATGCGCCCCTCGCGGGTGCGCTGGCAGTAGCAATACGTGTGGTCGAAATCGCCGAGGATCTCGTGCCCGTCCCAGCCGATCTGCGCCCAGATCTCGGGCGAGAGCGGCTCGGTGACGATCTGCGCCGAGTTCATCGGCAGCCATTCGCGGCTCAGTCCGGGCAGGGTCGCCGTGAAGCCTTCGGTGCAGCGCAGGAGGATCGGCGCGCGGACGGTGCCACGGGTGGTGGAGACCGCGCCTTTGGCGATGCCCGTCACCTCGGTCGCTTCATGGATCGTCACGCCCAGCCGCTCAACCGCCTGCGCCAGCCCGCGCACCAGTTTGGCGGGCTGGATGCGGGCGACGCCGCTGATCCCCATCGCCCCCAGCGCGCCCGGGATATTGATGCGGGCGCGCGTTGCCTCGGCGTCCAGTTCAAACACCCGCTCGCCTTCGCCCCAGCGCGCCTTGTGCGCCGCCTCGGCGCGCAGGCGCTCCAGCTGGGCGGGGTTGGTCGCAACCATCAGCTCGTCGCAACGGCGGATGTCGGCGTCGATGCCCTCATGCTCGGCCACGCGGATCACCTCGTCCACGGTGCCCATCATCGCCTCGACCATGCGGCGCACGGCCTCGGGGCTGCTGGTTTGCGCGTAGCGCTCTTGGTTCCACGCGAAGCCGCCCGACAGCCAGCCACCGTTGCGGCCAGACGCGCCGTAACCCGCGAAGTGCTTTTCCAGCACCGTAACGCGCAGGCCGGGGTCTTGCTGCTTGAGGTAATAGGCAGCCCAAAGCCCGGTATAGCCCGCGCCGATGATCGCCACGTCGCAGTCACTGTCGCCGGGTAGGGGGGCGCGGCGCTCGGTCGGCAGGCCGATATCGGCGTACCAGAACGACAGCTTGCCCAGCGTCGTCATGCCATCCCCAGCGTCTTCAGGATTTCCGCGCGGTGCTGGTCGCGCGCCGGGGCCGGGCCGGGGTCGCGCGCGATACCGTCAAACCGCGGTGCCGGGCGCGGTTGCAGCACGCCGCCCGCGTCGGTCCAGGTGCCGCGCGCCGCCAGATGCGGATCCGACGCGGCCTCGGCCGGGGTCAGCACCGGCGCGACGCAGGCATCCGAGCCGGCAAACAGCGCCGTCCAGTGATCGCGGGGCTGTGTGGCGAAGAGTGCGGCAAGCCGTTCGGTGGCCGCAGGCCAGCTGGCAGGATCGGTCTGGCGGGCGAAGGCAGGGTCGTCGGACAGGGACAAAAGCGACAGAAACCGGGCGTAGAACTGCGGCTCAAGGCATTGGACCGAGACAAACCCGCCATCTGCACAGACGTAGCTGCGCGACCAGTGCGGGCCGTCCAGCATCGACGCGCCGCGCTGGGCCTGAAAGCGCCCGCCCGCCTGCATCAGCATGATCAGGGACATCATATGCGCCGAGCCGTCGACGATCGCCGCGTCCACCACCGTGCCCATGCCGCTGCGTCCTGCATGGATCAGCGCGGCCAGTATCCCGCTGACCAGATAGAGCGCCCCGCCGCCGATATCGCCGACCAGCGTCGGCGGGGTGACCGGCGGCTGGCCGGGAAGCGAGGCGTACCAGAGCGCCCCCGACAGTGCGATGTAGTTCAGGTCATGCCCGGCCTCCAGCGCGCGGGGGCCGTCCTGCCCCCAGCCCGTCATGCGCCCGTACACCAGCCGCGGGTTCCAGCCGTGACACTCGGCCGGACCAAGGCCAAGGCGCTCCATCACGCCGGGGCGAAAGCCTTCGATCAGGGCGTCGGCGCGGCGGATCAGGGCTTGCAGGATCGCGCGGTCCGCATCGGATTTCAGGTCCAGCGCGATGGTCTTCTTGCCGCGATCCAGCAACGAGGTCGCAGGCGCGCCGGGCAAGGGCGCGGCTCCGGGGCGCTGCACGCAGATGACCTCGGCCCCCAGATCGGCCAGCATCATCGCGGCAAACGGGCCGGGGCCAAGCCCCTCGATCTCGACGATCCGTATCCCTTCCAGCATCAGTCCCTCCATTCACCGCGCGCGATCAGCACGTCTTTCAGCACCGAGGGACGGTCCGTCATGATGCCGTCCACCCCCAGATCCAGCAGCCTGCGCATCTCGGCGGCGTCATTGACCGTCCAGACCTGCACCTGCACACCCCGCTTGTGTGCGGCGCGCACAAAGCGCCGCGTCACGATGTCGATGCCGCGATATTTTAGCGGCACCTGCACCACCGGGAAGTCGGCGCGCGGCAACGGCAATCCCCAGCCGCCCAGCCACAGCCCGAACACCCCGCGATACGAGGGCGACCAGCACAGCGGTTTTCCCAGTTGCGCGCGCAGCCGGTTGGTACGCGCGCCGGCAAAGCTGGCTGCGCCGCAGCGCGTCATCGCGCCCGAACGCTGAAGCAGGCTGGCCAGCGGGTCGATGACCGCGTCGGATTTGGCCTCGATATTCACCAAAAGCCCGGGATGCTCTTCCAGCAGATCGCTCAACCGGGGGATCGAGGCCCCGCCGGGCGTGCGCACGCGCGACAGTTCGGCCCAGCTCATCGAGGCAATCGCGCGGGGATCGCCGGTCATGCGGGCCAGCGTCGGGTCGTGGTGAATGACCACTTCGCCGTCGCGGGTCAGGTGGACATCGGTTTCGACATGGCGATAGCCCATCGCCACGGCGCGGGCAAAGGCGGGGAGGGTGTTTTCCTCGGCCTCAAGCGAGCCGCCGCGATGGGCGATGGGAACGGGGCGCGCATGCGCAAGATAACCATGGGGGGACATCGGCTCAGGCCTCAACAGGGCGGCGCAGGATGCGCGCGGTCAGGGCCAGCACCAGCAGATAGGCAACCGCGCCGTAAGAGATCAGATCGCGGGCGACGGCTGTGCGCTGCTCCCACGGCATCCCGGCCATGATATGCGCGTGAACCAGCCCCCAGCCACAGGCCAGCCAGACCAGCACCAGCAACAGGGTCTTCTCAACCGTCGTGGCCCGAGCCAGCAGGTCGCGGGCGATCAGGGCCAGCCCGACCCCGGCAATCGTCATGTCATAGGCGTAAAGATAGGGGCTGACCAAGGCCGAGCCAAAACAGGCGATGGCCAGTGTCAGGTGCAACGGCAGGCGCGCGCGCACCGCCAGCGCGATCAGCGCGCAGGCGGTCAGGCCGATGCCGATCTGCACCCACAGCGCGATCTGCGGCGGCATTCCCAGCGAATGCAGCAGCGCATAGACCGAGGTCATCAGGAACAACGGGTAGAAATCGGTGGACAGGGCGTGGCTTGCCGCCGCGACTCCGCTGCGGAAGGCGGTCCAGATATCGGGGCCAAAGGCCAGCGTGGCCAGAGCCGCGAAGGCAAGCGCGACGGTGCAGGCCACCACAAGAACCCGCCAGCGCCCGGCGATGAGCGCATGCACACCCAGTCCGACCGCCAGATGTGGCTTGATGACCATCAGCCCCAGCGGCAAGCCTGCCAAGGTCTTGCCCCGCAGGCTGAGGGCCACAAACACCGCCACCAGCCCACCGGTCAGAAAGGCGTTCTGGCCGACGTTCACATTGATGTAGATGAGCGGGGTCATCGTCAGGAGCACAGCCAGAAACGCCGTTCCCGACAGGCGCGCGATCATGGCCAGATAGAAGGCCAGCGTCACGCCGGTGAACAGCGCATAGGCGATGCCGCGCGGCAGCAGGGGCAGCGGCGCGACGACCAGATCGAACATCGGCGGGTAGGTCCAGGGCATGAAGCTGTTGTGCCCCAGCAGCGCCGACTGGATTTCCGCCATCACCGCAGGATCATAGGCCTGTGCCGCGCGCCCGTCGGCGATCAATTGCCCGACGATGTAGAACGCGTCGAAATCGACCAGCGAATTGCCTGCGCCAAGGGTCGGTCGCATCTGGGCGGCCAGATAGATCGCCAGATAAAAGAAACCGATCAGCACAAGCGCCAGAACGCGGTTGCGCAACAGCCGCGATGGCGGTGCGGTCTGTGGCGCAATGTCTTGCGATGCTGTCATGCCATGCCCCTGTGCCCGGTTTATCCGGGTTTGTGGCAGAGCCTAACCCTGACCGCGCAGGGGCGCAACGCGGGGAGCGGGGTCAGGCGACCCCGCCCACCGTCAATCCGCCGATCAGCAGCGACGGTTGCCCCACGCCCACCGGCACCCATTGCCCGGCCTTGCCGCAATTGCCGATGCCGGGATCTAGCGCCATGTCGTTGCCGATGCCGCGCACATTGCGCAGCGAGGTGGGCCCGTCGCCGATCAGCGTTGCGCCCTGCACCGGCTCGCCGATCTGGCCGTTGCGCACGCGGTAAGCCTCGGTGCACGAGAACACGAACTTTCCGCTCGTGATATCCACCTGACCGCCGCCAAAGCCCACGGCCCAGATGCCGTCCTTCATGCCGGACACCAGATCCGCCGGATCGTCGGTGCCGCCCAGCATATAGGTGTTGGTCATCCGCGGCATCGGGGCGTGGGCATAGCTTTCGCGTCGGCCGTTGCCGGTGGCGGACACGCCCATCAGCCGGGCGTTCTGGCGGTCCTGCATGTAGCCGACCAGCACACCGTCCTCGATCAGCACGTTCCTGGCTGATGGCGTGCCCTCGTCATCCACGGTGATCGAACCGCGCCGGTCGGGGATCGTGCCGTCATCAAGGACCGTCACGCCCCTCGAGGCGACCTGCTGGCCCATCAGCCCGGCAAAGGCCGAGGTCTTCTTGCGGTTGAAATCGCCTTCCAGCCCATGACCGACAGCCTCGTGCAGCAGGATGCCGGGCCAGCCGGGCCCAAGCACCACATCCATCATCCCGGCAGGGGCGGGGACGGCGTCGAGATTGACCAGCGCGACGCGCAGCGCCTCGCGGGCGATGGGCCGCCAGTGGTCGGCTTCCATCAGCCCGTGCAGGCCGATCCGGCCTCCGCCGCCGTAATGGCCCGATTCGCGCCGTCCGTCGCGTTCGACGATCACCGCAATCGAGATCCGTGCCATGGGTCGGATGTCGGTGGTCAGCCCGCCTTCGGGGCGCAGGATCGCGACCTCTTGCAGCGATGCCGCAAGGCTGGCCGTCACCTGCACGACGCGGCCGTCCAGAGCGCGGACGAAATCGTCGATGGCGCGCAGGGTTTCAAGCTTGGCGGCAAAGCTGGCATCGGTGATCGGGTCGAAATCGCCATACAGGTGACGGTTGGTGCCGACCGGCGCCTCGGCCAGCGTGCCACCGCCGGCACCCACGGCCAGCCGGGCCGTCGCTGCGGCGCGGCGCAGGGCGGACTCGGTCACTTGGGTCGAATGGGCGTAGCCTGCGACATCACCGCGCACCGCGCGCAGGCCGAATCCCTCCGCGGCGTCATAGGTGGCGTTACGGATGCGGCCATCGTCCAGAACGAGTGATTCGGAGCGGCGACGCTCAAGGAACAACTCGCCGTCGCCGGCGCCGGCGACGGCCTCGCGCAGGACGGCAAGCGCCGAGTCGCGGTCAAGAAGGGTCTCAAAGGGCCGAAAACGGCTGGCCTCGGGCAGGGATTGGGCGGGCGCGGGCATCGGGTTCCTTTCGCGGCAGTGCAGCATGTCTTTGACACAGGTCAAATGGCGGCAACCTGACGCATTGGTTTGGCTTGTTCTGACGATGCTAATATGATTTTAGGTGAGAGGGAAACCGCCCCCGATTTCGTGAGGCCGGTCAAGGTTGATCGGACGCTCTGTGGCGGGGCGGCGGAGAATGACGGTCGAAGGGCCGCGTAAAACGGGAACATACAATGCATCTTTTCAAGGACCTCACCCGTCGTGCTGCCGGCCTGGGCGGTCTTGTGGGCGGTGCGGCGCTGTCGATGACGGTGGCCGGTCAAGCACTGGCGCAGGAGCTGAACTTTATCGGCGAACCGCATGCCGGCGGCATCGCGCTGCAAGAAGCGCATTCGCCGGTCTCGGTGACCAGCCACGCCATCGACCACATGCTTCTCTATATTATCATCGCGATCTCGGTGTTCGTTACGCTGCTGATGGTCTGGGTGGTCATCCGCTACAACCGTCGCGCCAACCCGACGCCCTCGCGTTTTACGCATAACTCGCCGCTGGAAGTGGCGTGGACGATCCTGCCTATCTTCATTCTGATCTTCATCGGTGCGTTCAGCGTACCGGCGCTGTTCAAGGACCAGATCATGCCTGAGGCTGACGTGACCATCAAAGTCACCGGCTATCAGTGGTTCTGGGGCTATGAATACGTCGATCACGGTGTCGAATTCTCCAGCTACCGTCTTGAGCGCGACGAGCTTGAAGCCGCAGGCTACGAGCAGCGCCACTACCTGCTGGCCACCGACACGCAGGTTGTCGTGCCGATCAACCGCAACGTTGTGCTGCAGGTCACCGGCGGTGACGTGATCCATTCGTGGGCAATGCCGGCCTTCGGCATCAAGCAGGATGGCGTCCCGGGCCGTCTGGCCGAAGCCTGGTTCAACGTTGACGAGCCGGGGATCTATTTCGGCCAATGTTCCGAGCTGTGCGGTCAAGAGCACGCCTACATGCCGATCACGGTCCACGCTGTGACCGAAGAGGAATATATCGCCTGGCTGCAAGAGCAGGGCGCGACCAACCTCGCTGCCGCGCCGGGTTACACCCCTGCGGTCGAGCTGGCCTCGAACTGATCTGACCAAGCGGGCGCCGCGTGAGGGCACTGACCCACGCGGCGCCTGACCTATTTTGAGGATACCATGACAGACATGCGCGCAGAGATCTCAGGGCAGGGCGGAACCGGCGACGCCGGTTTCAACGACTATGTCCAGCTGCTCAAACCGCGCGTCATGTCGCTGGTGGTGTTCACGGCGATGGTCGGCCTGTTCGTCGCTCCCGTACCGCTGCACCCGATCGAAGCGCTGGCGGCGATCATCTTCATCGCGCTGGGGGCCGGGGCCTCGGGCGCGCTGAACATGTGGTGGGACGCCGACATCGACCGCGTCATGCGCCGCACGGCCAAACGCCCGGTCCCGTCGGGCGCGGTCGAGCCGGGCGAGGCACTGGGTCTGGGGCTGGCGCTGTCGGGGCTGTCGGTGGTGATGCTCGGCCTTGCGACCAATCTGCTGGCCGCCGGTCTGCTGGCCTTTACCATCTTCTTCTATGCCGTTGTGTACACGATGTGGCTGAAGCGCTCGACGCCGCAGAACATCGTCATCGGCGGTGCGGCTGGCGCGTTCCCTCCGATGATCGGCTGGGTCGCGGCGACTGGGCACGTGGGTCTGGAAGCGGTGCTGATGTTCGCGCTGATCTTCATGTGGACCCCGCCGCATTTCTGGGCCATGGCGCTGTTCATCAACAGCGACTACGAAAAGGCCAAGGTGCCGATGCTGACCGTGACCCACGGCCGCAAATCGACGCGCACGCATATTCTGGTCTACACGATCCTGCTGGCCCCCGTCGCTTTGGGCGCCGCCTTTACCGCGATCGGCGGACCGATCTATTTCGCTGTCTCCCTGGTGCTGAACGCGCTTTTCCTGTTGGGCGCGGTTCGCATCTGGCGCCGCCGCGAAGAGGTGGCCGAGGCGGACTCGTACGCCGTTGAAAAGCGCTTCTTTGCGCTGTCGCTGGCCTATCTGTTCTTGCATTTCGCGGCGTTTCTGGTCGAAGCAACGCCTTGGGCCAACGCATTGTCGACCACATTGGGCTGGGAGTCACTGACATGGCGCTGAACCAAGAACACGAGCTGCACCAGCGCCGCCGGGGCCGCAATCTGGGTGTCGGGCTGACGCTGATGGCGTTTGTCCTGCTGGTTTTCGGCCTGAGCATTGCCAAGGTGCAGCGCGGCGAGCCGATGCAGGGCTATGACCACGTGTACCAGCCTGAATCCGACCCGACCTTGCGCCGCACGGGAGCCAGCGAATGAGAAACTGGTGGGCAGGACTTGATGGCAAAAGCCGCACGGCAGCGGCGTCGGTCTGCGTTGTGGTTGTCATGGCCTCGCTCGCCTGGGCTGCGGTGCCGCTGTACAACCTGTTTTGCCGCGTGACCGGCTTTGGCGGCACCACGCAGGTGTCCGAGGCTGCCTCGGACGAGATCCTCGACCAGACGATCAACATCCGCTTTGATGCCTCGGTCGAACGGGGCTTCCCGTGGGAATTCCGCCCGGTTGAGCGCACCATGACCCTTCGCATCGGCGAAACCGGCATCGCCTTCTACGAGGCGTATAACCCGACCGATCACGTTGTGGCGGGGACGGCCAGCTACAACGTCACGCCCTACGCGGCGGGTGGCTATTTCACCAAGATTGCCTGCTTTTGCTTCACCATGCAGGTCTTGCAGCCCGGCGAGCGGGTGCAGATGCCCGTGACCTTCTACGTTGACCCCGATCTGGTCAACGATATGGATGCGCGCGATATCAACACGATTACGCTAAGCTATACTTTCCATCCGGCCGAGCTGCCCGAAAGCGCAGCGCCGGTCGCTACGAACTGACTGACCGCACCCGGGGAGGGTGCGACGAACGCAGGACCGCGCCAGCGGCAAGAAACGGGAACGTCTGAGGGAATCCACATGGCCCACGCAAAGAACCACGATTACCACATCCTTCCGCCGTCGATCTGGCCCTTCCTCGGTGCCGTCTCGGCCTTCGCCATGCTGACCGGCGCGATCCTGTGGATGCACGGCTCCGGGCCGTGGATCTTCCTGATCGGCCTGGTTGGTGTGCTCTACATCATGTTCGCCTGGTGGTCGGACGTGGTGACGGAAAGCCAGTCAGGCGACCACACGCCGGTCGTCGTGATCGGCCTGCGCTATGGCTTCATCCTGTTCATCATGTCCGAAGTCATGTTCTTCGCGGCATGGTTCTGGAGCTTCTTCAAACACGCGATGTACCCGATGGGCCCGCTGTCGCCTGCCGTCGACGGTCCCTGGCCGCCCGTCGGCATCACCACGTTCGACCCCTGGCACCTGCCGCTGATCAACACGCTGATCCTGCTGCTGTCGGGCTGCGCGGCGACCTGGGCACACCACGCCCTGGTGCATGAAAACAACCGCAAGGACGTGAAAACCGGCCTGATCATCTCGGTCGTGCTGGGTATGATCTTCACCGTGCTGCAGGCCTACGAGTACAGCCACGCGGGCTTTGGCTTTGCCGGGAACATCTATGGCGCCAACTTCTTCATGGCGACCGGCTTCCACGGTTTCCACGTGGTCATCGGCACGATCTTCCTGTTCATCTGCTACCTGCGCGTCCGTGCCGGGCACTTCACGCCCGAACGTCACGTCGGCTTTGAAGCCGCTGCGTGGTACTGGCACTTCGTGGACGTGGTCTGGCTGTTCCTGTTCGCCGCCATCTATGTCTGGGGCCAAGGCTGACACCAGCGCATCTTGCTGAACGCTTAACGGGGGGCTATCTGCCCCCCGTCTCTATTCGACGGAGTGGTATCGTGAACACACGAATGATCGGCGCGGGTATTTTCGGCATCGTGGGCGTCGCGATCCTGTTGTCGCTGGGAACGTGGCAGATCAAACGGCTGGCGTGGAAAGAGTCGTTGATCGCCCAGATCGAGGCGCGCATCCACAACGAGCCCGTCGCCGTGCCCGAGACACCGGTCGAATCGCGCGACCGCTACACCCCCGTTCTGGCCCATGGTCGTTTTACCGGCGAGTCGGTGGATGTCCTGTCCAGCCAGCGCGAAGCCGGACCGGGCATGCAGGTGATCGAGGTGCTGGAAACCGACACCGGACGCCGCCTTCTGGTCGACCGGGGCTATGTACCCGAGGCACAGCGCGACGGGCTGGTGCTGGTCTCGCAAGACGTGACCGTGACCGGCAACCTCGACTGGCCCGACGAGACCGACAGTTTCACCCCCGCGCCGGACATGGGCCGTGGGCTGTGGTTCGCCCGCGATCCGGCCCCGATCGCCGCCGTTCTGAACGCCGAGCCGTTCCTGATCATCGCCAGCAGTGACAGCGCCGCCGTCTCGCCGCTGATGACGATGCCGATGAACACCGTGTCGATCAAGAACGACCATCTGGAATACGCGATGACCTGGTTTATGCTGGCCGCCGTCTGGGCAGTGATGACATTCGCGCTGGTCTGGCGTATGAGGCGCAGCACGGTCTAAGGATATCTCCATGCAGTACATTTCGACCCGGGGCGCTGCGCCCGTTCTGACCTTTGAACAGGCGATGCTGACAGGCCTCGCACGGGACGGGGGCCTTTATGTGCCCGAAAGCATTCCAACCCTGACCGAGGCCGAGATCACGGCGATGGCCGGGTTGCCCTATGAAGACATCGCCTTTCGGGTGATGAAGCCCTTCATCGGCGAGACCTTCACCGACGCCGAATTCAAGAGCCTGATCGCGCAGGCCTACGCCGGTTTCGGCCATGCCGCCCGCGCGCCCTTGAAGCAACTGGCGCCGAACCATTTCCTGCTGGAACTGTTCCACGGCCCGACGCTGGCGTTCAAGGATTTCGCCATGCAGCTGATCGGTCAGCTGTTTCAGGCCTCGCTCACCCGGTCGGGCGACCGGGTGACCATCGTCGGCGCGACCTCGGGCGATACCGGGTCTGCCGCGATCGAGGCCTTCAAGGGACTGAGCAATGTCGATGTGTTCATCCTGTTCCCGCATGGCCGCGTGTCCGAGGTTCAGCGCCGTCAGATGACGACGCCGGCCGAGTCGAACGTGCATGCGCTGGCGGTCGATGGCGATTTCGACACCTGTCAGGGTCTGCTGAAAGACATGTTCAACGATTTCGACTTCCGCGACCGGGTGCGGCTGGCCGGGGTCAACAGCATCAACTGGGCGCGGGTTCTGGCGCAGGTGGTCTATTACTTCAGCGCCGCCACCAGCCTTGGCGCGCCCCTGCGCGCGGTCGATTTCACCGTGCCCACCGGCAATTTCGGCGACATCTTCGCGGGCTATATCGCGCGCAAGATGGGTCTTCCGATCGGCAAGCTGGTGATCGCGACGAACCAGAACGACATCCTGCACCGTTGCCTGACCACCGGCGTGTACCAGACCGAAGGCGTCACGCCGTCGATCTCGCCGTCGATGGACATTCAGGTCAGCTCGAACTTCGAGCGGGCGCTGTTTGACGCTTACGGGCGGGATGGCAAGGCCGTGGCGCAGTTGATGGACGAGCTGAAGACGACCGGCCAGTTCACCGTGAGCCAAGGCGCGCTGCAAGCCCTGCGCGAGGTCTTCGCCTCGGGCCGGGTGAGCGAGGCTGAAACCTCGGCCACCATCAAGGCGACGCTGGCCCAGTCGGCCGAATTGCTCTGCCCGCATTCGGCGGTCGGTGTGGCCGTGGCGGAAGATCACCTCGGGTCCAACCCGATGATCACGCTGGCCACTGCCCATCCCGCCAAATTCCCCGACGCCGTCGAGGCCGCAAGTGGCATCCGCCCGCCACTGCCGCCGCGCATGGCCGATCTGTTCCAGCGCGAGGAGCGCGTTACCCGTATGCCCAACGACCGCGCCGCTCTGCAGGCGCTGATCCTGCAACGTATTTCCAACGTGACGACTTCTAACGCGGCGGGGGTTTGATGCATCGCATCACGACGCTGTCCAACGGTTTCCGCATCGTTACTGAACCCATGCCCGGACTTGCCAGCGCGGCGGTCGGGATCTGGGTCACCGCCGGTGCGCGCCACGAAAAAGCCGACCAGAACGGCATCGCGCATTTTCTCGAACATATGGCGTTCAAGGGCACGGCCAAGCGCACCGCCCTGCAGATCGCCGAGGAAATCGAGGATGTCGGCGGCTATATCAACGCCTATACCAGCCGCGAAATGACCGCCTATTACGCCCGCGTGCTTGAGGCCGACGTGCCCCTCGCGCTGGATGTGATCGCCGATATCGTGCTGAACCCTGCCTTTGATCAACGCGAGATCGAGGTCGAGCGCCACGTCATCCTGCAGGAAATCGGTCAGGCGGCGGACACGCCCGACGACGTGATTTTCGACTGGCTGCAAGAGGCGACCTACCCGGATCAGCCGATTGGTCGCCCGATTCTGGGCCCGGCTGAGCGCATCGCCAACTACGGCGCCGCCGATCTGCGCAGCTTTGTCGGCGGACATTACGGGCCGGGGCAGATGATCCTCGCGGCCTCGGGTGCGGTGCATCATGACACGCTGGTCAAGCTGGCCGAGGCGCTGTTCGGCAGCCTGCCCGCCGTGGCCCTGCCGGTGATCGAACCCGCGCGATTCGAGATGAACGAGCGGCGCGAGATCAAGGACCTTGAGCAGGCCCATTTCGCGCTGGCGTTCGAGGCCCCGTCGTTCCGTGACGCCGATCTCTTCACCGCGCAGGTGTACTCGGGCGTGATGGGCGGCGGCATGTCCTCGCGTCTGTTCCAGAAACTGCGCGAGGAACGCGGCCTGTGCTACACCACCTTCGCGCAGGCGGGGGCGCATGAGGATACCGGCTCGATCACGCTGTATTCGGGCACCGGGGCCAAGGACGTGCACGATCTGGCCAACCTGACCATCGACGAGCTGCGCCGCGCGACCACCGACCTGACCGAAGCCGAGGTCGCCCGTGCCCGCACGCAGATGAAGGCCGGGCTGCTGATGGGGCTGGAAAGCCCGTCCAGCCGGGCCGAGCGTCTGGCGCGGCTGCTGGCGATCTGGGACCGCGTGCCCAGCCTTGAAGAGACCGTCGAGCGGATCGACGCCGTGGACCTGACCGCGCTCAAGACCTATGCCGAAAAACTGGTCAGCGAAGGCCGTCTGTCGATGGCGCTCTATGGTCCGGTCGACACCGCGCCATCGCTGGAGGCGCTGCGCGAAAGGTTGGTGGCGTAATGTCCGGCTTCCTGCTGGCATCGAAGCGACGATTCCGGCTGGACACCGAACGGCTGAGCCTGCGCCTGCCCGAACACGCCGACTTTCGCATGTGGTCCGCGATCCGCGAGGCCTCGGCCAGTTTTCTGGTCCCGTGGGAGCCGACATGGGCCGATGACCATCTGACACGCCGGGCGTTTACCGGCCGGGTGCAATGGGCGTCACGGGTGCGAAAGCAGGGCACGGCGCTGCCGCTGTTCCTGATCCGGCGCAGCGACGAGCAGCTGTTGGGCGCGATCACGCTGGACAACATCCGGCGCGGCCCGGCGCTGTCGGGGACGGTGGGCTACTGGATCGGCCAGCCCTTTGCGCGCCACGGCTATATGCGCGAGGCATTGCGCGCCGTGGTGCACCACGCCTTCACCCAGCTCGACATCAGCCGGATCGAGGCCGCCTGCCTGCCCGAAAACGCCGCCTCGCGCGCGGTGCTGGAGAAGTCCGGCTTCAAATATGAGGGCGTTGCGCAGAGCTATCTGCAGATCAACGGCCGCTGGCGCAACCATGTGCTCTATTCCAACCTGCGCGGCGACCGGCGCGGGCGCACCGATGTTGCCTGACCCACGCATCCTGCTGCTGCGGGGCGTCAATGTCGGCGCGCACCGCAAACTGCCGATGGCCGATCTGCGCGAGATTTTGGCGGGGCTGGGGCTGGTCGACGTGCGCACGCATATCCAGAGCGGCAACGCGGTGTTCCGTGACCCGCAGGGGCGCGACGGGCTGGGTCCGCTGATCTCGCAAGGCATCGGCGCGCGGTTTGCCTTTACGCCCGAATCGCTGGTGCTCGACCGTGCTGCCTTTGAGAGCGTGCTGGCGGCGAACCCGTTTTCGGGCGAAGATCCGGGTAAGGTGTCGATCGGGTTTCTGGCCTGCTCAAGCGCCGTTAGCGTGCATGTTCTGGAAGCACTCGCAGCCGGTGACGAACGCTGTGCGCTGACCCCGGCGGCGTTTTACCTGCATTCGCCCGCCGGGATTGGCCGCTCGAAATTGGCGGCGCAGGCCGAGCGCAGGCTGGCCGTGCCGATGACCGTCCGCAACGCGCGCGTGGCTCAGGCCATCGCGTCCCTGGCTCAGGAGCTGTGAGCATGCTGAACCCCTGCGATTCCGGTTTTCTTGACGCTCTGGACGCGGCGCTGCCCGCCCGGACCCTGCGTCCCGCTGAGGAGCGTTACCTGCGCGAGCCGCGCGGGCGGTATCTGGGGCAGGCGGGGGCGGTGGCCTGTCCCGCGTCAACGGCTGAGGTCGCCACCATCGTGAAGGCCGCGCAGGCCGCACGGGTCGGTGTGGTGCCGTATGGCGGCGGCACCGGGCTGGTGGGCGGGCAGGTGATGAGTGCAGGCCCCGCGCCGCTGATCCTGTCGCTGGAGCGGATGAACCGGGTTCGGGCGGTCGAGCCTGCGGGCAATGTGATGGTGGCCGAGGCGGGCTGCATTCTGGCCGATGTGCAGACCGCGGCGGCTGACGTGGACCGGCTGTTCCCGTTGTCGCTGGGCTCGGAAGGGTCGGCGCGGATCGGTGGGCTGCTGGGCACCAACGCGGGTGGAACGGGCGTGCTGCGCTGGGGCAATATGCGCGATCTGACGCTGGGGCTTGAGGTGGTGCTGGCCGATGGCTCGGTGCTCCATGGCCTCAAACGCCTGCGCAAGAACAACATGGGCTACGACTTGCGGCACCTGATGATCGGCTCCGAAGGCACGCTGGGGGTAGTCACCGCGGCCTCGCTGCGGCTGTTCCAGCGGCCCGCGCGCACGGGTGCTGCGATGCTGGTGGTCCCGTCACCCGAGGCGGCGCTGAAACTGCTGGCACTGGCGCAGGCGCGGCTGGGCGAGGGGATCTCGGGGTTCGAGCTGATGGCCGGGCAGGGGCCGCGATTCGTGGCCGAGGTGCTGCCGCAGGTTCGGCAACCTTTTGCACAGGTGCCCGACTGGATGGTGTTGATCGACCTCGGTCTGATCGCGGCGCTGGACCCGGTGGTCGAGCTGGAGGCGCTGTTCGAGGCGGCAGCCGAGGACGGGCTGGTCAGCGATGGGGTGATCGCCAGTAATGAGGCGCAGCGCGCGCAGTTCTGGGCGCTGCGCGAGGCGATTCCGGAAGCGAACCGGCTGATCGGGGCCGTCGCCAGCCACGATGTGTCAGTGCCGCTGGCGGCGATCCCGGCCTTTATCGAGCGGGCTACGGCGGCGCTGGCAGCGCTGGGTGACATGCGGATCAACTGTTTCGGCCATGTCGGCGACGGCAATCTGCATTTCAACATCTTCCCGGCGCAGGGCCGTGACCGTGCCGAGTATGAGCCGATCCGCGCGCAGGTGATCGAAACGGTGCATGATCTGGTGGCCGGTTTCGACGGCTCGGTCAGCGCCGAGCATGGTATCGGGCGGCTGAAGACCGGCGATCTGGAGCGCTATGGCGATCCGGTTGCGCTGGCAGTGATGCGGCAGATCAAGGCCGCGCTCGACCCGCGCGGCATCCTGAACCCCGGCGCGGTGCTCAGGTCTGAGGTGCGAGGGGGTAGGCGCGCGCGCGTCGCTCCCACCCACCCCCGCTCGCGCGCGCGCCCGTGCCTTTTTGGCGAGGGGCGCGCGGGTGGAGAACGGGTGGGCGTATTTGCGGCAAGATGAAAGCGCTGGTCGTCTCAGCTTTCGCCGGGGCGGGACAGTTCGAACGGGTCGTCGACATAGGCGTAGTCGCGGTAGCCGAGGCGGCCGACGGGGGTGAAGGCTTCATAGGCGAAGCGGCCGTCGATCAGGCAATCGGGGTGCAGATGGATGCCGGTGACTTCGCCCAGCACCAGCGTGTTGGCCTTGCCCTGCAGCGGGATGATCTGCGTCACCCGGCACTCCAGCGCGGCGGGCGCGGCGGTGACGCGCGAGCAGGCGATGGTTTCGCAGTCGGTGCGCTCGAGCCCTGCCATGCTGAACTCGTCCACCTCTTTGGGCCAGGGGCCGGAGGTGGTGTTCATCGCGTGCAGCAGCGCCTTGGAGACCACATTCACGCAGAAGACACCGGTTTCGCGGATGTTGGCGATGCTGTCCTTGGTGTTGTCGCGGTCGGGTTTGGCGCCGGTCGAGGCGAACATGACCTGCGGCGGCACATAGGCGACAGCGTTGAAGAACGAGTAGGGCGCGAGGTTTTCGCTGCCGTCAGCCCCACGGGTCGAGATCCAGCCGATGGGCCGGGGCGAGACGAGGGCGTTGAACGGGTTGTGGGGCAGGCCGTGGCCATCGGCGGGGCGATAAAACATGGGTGTCCTTGGGGCAGGTCTTGGGGTGCGGCGGGGATTTGATCTTGGATTTAACGCGTGTTAGGGGCGAGTCCAGCCTTTCCGCATCCCCCACGGGTGCCGGGGCAGGGATAATCCGGGCAGAGGTGGAGGGGCGGTTGGATCTGGAGCGGGAAGAGCCTGCCGATTGGTGGGAAGTCGAGGCGCTGTATGACCTGTGCTTTGCGCCCGGGCGCACGGCGCTGTCCTCGTACCGGCTGCGCGACGACGTGCCGCCGGTCGCCGAGCTGTGTCTGGCGCTCTGGGACGAAACCGAGGCGCTGGCGGGGGTGATCCGCTACTGGCCGGTGCGGGTCGGCGGTGCGGCGGCGCTGCTGCTGGGGCCGGTCGCCATTCACCCGACGCGGCAGGGTGAGGGGCTGGCGGGCCTGTTGATCCGCGAGAGCCTGCGCCGGGCGCGTCGGCTGGGCTGGGAGCGGGTGATGTTGGTTGGCGACGCGCCCTATTACCAGCGCTTCGGCTTTACGCGGCTGCCCGGCGTTCTCATGCCGCCGCCGACGAACCCGGACCGGGTGCTGGGGCTGGAACTGGCCGAGGGCGCGTGGCACGGGATCACGGGCGCTGTGACGCGCTGGGAGATCGGTCAGAGCGATGACAGGCTGCGCACGTAATCATTGATCAACGGGCGCAGGCGCTCTTCGCCGCGCGCCTTGGCCTCTTCGATGATCGACGACACGACCGAGCAATCGGCGCGGCGGATCAGATCCTTGACCGGACCGATCGACGCCGGGCGCATCGACAGCGAGCGCACGCCCGCACCGATCAGCGTCAAGGCTTCGACCGGGCGACCGGCATCCTCACCGCAGAAGCTGAGGGCGGCGCCGTTCTCGGCGCAGCGCTGGACGATTTTCTGGATGAAGGTGATGAAGGACGTCGACAGCGTGTCATAGCGACGGCGCACCAGCTCATTCTCGCGGTCTGCGGCGTAGAAGAACTGCTTGAGGTCATTGCCGCCGATGGAGATGAAATCGGCCATCTTGAAGAACGCATCCGGCGCGAAGGCAAGGCTGGGGGTTTCCAGCATCGCGCCGACTTCCAGCTTTTCGGGCAGCAGGTGTCCCAGATGCGCCTCGCGCTCGATCTCGCGCAGAAGCAGTTCGCGGGCCTGCACGAATTCCGACATTTCGGCGACCAGCGGGAACATCACGGTCAGCGGTCGTCCGGCCGAGGCGCGGATCAGCGCCTGCAGTTGCATGCGCATCACGCCCTTTTTGTCCAGACCGACCCGCACCGCCCGCCAGCCCATCGCGGGGTTTGGCTCCTCGGGCCGGTTCATGTAGGGCATCACCTTGTCCGAGCCGATGTCGAGCGTGCGGAACACCACGCGCTTGCCGTCGGCGGCCTTGAGCACGCGGGCATAGAGCGCGGCCAGATCCGAGCGGCGTGGCATCGAATTGCGCAGCAGGAACTGCAGCTCGGTGCGGAACAGGCCGACGCCTTCGGCGCCAGAACCGCTGAGCGACGGCAGGTCGGCCATGATGCCCGCGTTCATGTGCAGTCCGACCAGCGAGCCACAGGTCGCCCGCGCCGGCAGATCGCGCAGAGCGGCGAAGCGGGCGGCGGCCTGGGTCTGCATGATGATCTTGTCGCGGTAGGCCGAGGCGACGCTTTCATCGGGGCGCAGGTGCACCACGCCCTCATCGCCATCGACGATGATCGTATCGCCGTTCAGCGCCTCGGTGGTGACGCCGTCGCAATGCACGACCAGCGGGATCGCCAGCGCGCGGGCAACCACGGCGGCGTGCGAACCAACCGAGCCTTCTTCCAGCACGACGCCCTTGAGCAGTTTGCCGTATTCCAGCAGCTCGCCCGGCCCGATATTGCGCGCCACAAGGATCGGGCGGTCGGGCATGGTGGCGCCCGTGTCGCGGCCTTGTCCGGTCAGGATGCGCAGCAGGCGGTTGGACAGGTCATCCAGATCGTGCAGCCGGTCGCGCAGATAGGGGTCGGGCACCTGCTGCAGGCGGGCGCGGGCGTCGGATTGCTCTTTTTCGACCGCAGCCTCGGCTGACAGGCCGTTTTCGATGCTTTGCTCCATCCGCCGCAGCCAGCCGCGCGAATTGGCGAACATGCGGTAGGCTTCAAGGATATCGGCGTGTTCCTTGTCGCCGGTGGCCGCGGCCTGCATCAGGTCATTGACCGAAACGCGCAGCCGCTCGACCCCGACGCGCAGGCGTTCGCTTTCGGCGACCGGGTCGTCGTTCACCAGATTGGTGACCACCACGCGCGGCTCATGCAGCCACACATTGCCTTCGGTCGTGCCCTCTTGCCCCGAGCCGCCACGCAGCATCACCGGGTGCTTGTGGGGGCGGGCGATGGTGGTGTCTTCGCTGGTGAAGGCACCCAGTTCGGTCATCTCGGCCAGAACCATGGCCACGACGTCCAGCGCGTAGACCTCATCCTCGGAAAACGCGCGGGCTTCGTTCGACTGGACGACCAGAACGCCCAGCTTCTCGCCCAGCCGCTGGATGGGAACGCCCAGAAAGCTGGAGTAAATCTCTTCGCCGGTTTCGGGCATGTAGCGGAAACCGCGTTCGCTGGGCGCATCGGCGGTGTTCACCGCGGTGGCGGTGCGCGCGACGCGGCCGACCAGACCCTCCCCCAGACGCAGCCGGGTGCGGTGGACGGCTTCTGCCTTGAGCCCGCGCGTGGCGCAGAGTTCCATCGTCTCGCGGTCGCGGAACAGATAGATCGAGCACACGTCCGTATTCATCGACTCGGCGATCAGCCCGACGATGCGGTCGAGCCGCTCTTGCCCCTGCCCGGGTTCGGCCAGAGTGTCGCGAAGACGCTGCAGAAGGCGGCGGCTATCGCTTTCGCTACGGTCCTGCATCGGTGCGAGTGTCCTGTCCATCTTATCGGGTGGCGCGACTGGACCTTAGATCAACTTAAGGCCGAAAGGAAACGCCTTTGCGACGCCGCAGCGCGGCGACGCCGGGCCGCATTCCATCTGCCGGAATTGCAGGCGTCGGCAGAGCCGACTGCCTGCACACCGTCACGCCGCAGAATCCAGAGCGAAGGCGTCGTGCAAAATCTGCACGGCAAGCTCCATGTAGCGCCGGTCGATCAGCACCGAGATCTTGATTTCCGAGGTCGCGATCACCTTGATGTTGATGTTCTCGGCCGAGAGGGCCTTGAACATCCGCGCCGCAACCCCGGCGTGGCTGCGCATGCCGATGCCGACGACCGAGACCTTGCTGACATCGGTGTCGATGATCAACTCGTCATACTTGATCTTGCCTTCGGCGCGGGCCTCTTCCATCGCCTTCTTGGCGCGGGCGACCTGATCGACGGGGCAGGAAAAGGTCATGTCGGTGACAGCGCCCGCATGGGCCGCGTCATAGTCCTTTTCGCTGATGTTCTGCACGATCATATCGACATTCACCCCCGCATCGGCCAGCGGGCCAAAGATCGCGGCGGCGATGCCGGGGCGGTCCTCGATGGTGAAAAGGGTGATCTTGGCCTCATCGCGCGAATGGGCGACGCCGGACACGACTTTCGATTCCATGATTTCCTCCTCGTCACAGACCAAGGTGCCGGACGTTTCATCGGTTTCGTCAAACGAAGACAGCACCCGCAGGCGCACTTTATAGCGCATCGCTAGCTCGACCGAGCGGGTTTGCAGGACTTTGGCCCCCAAGGACGCCAGTTCGAGCATTTCCTCGAAGCTGATCTTGTCCAGCTTGCGCGCTTTGGAGGTGATGCGCGGATCAGTGGTATAGATCCCGTCGACATCGGTGTAGATATCGCAGCGCTCGGCGTCGAAGGCGGCGGCGAAGGCGACAGCGGTGGTATCCGAGCCGCCCCGGCCCAGCGTGGTGATGCGGCCCTCATGACTGACGCCCTGGAAACCGGCCACGACGGCGACCTTGAAGCCTTCGGCGAATTTTGCGTCGATATTGTCGCGCGGGATGCTTTCAAACCGCGCTGCGCCATGCGCCGACGTGGTGTTGATCGGCACCTGCCAGCCCTGCCAGCTGCGCGCCGAAATGCCCATTTCCTGCAGGCGCATCGCCATCAGGCCAGCGGTGACATTCTCGCCCGACGAGACGACGGCGTCATATTCGCGCGCGTCGTAAAAAGGCGATGTCTCATTGACCCATTTGACCAGCTCGTTGGTCTTGCCCGACATGGCAGAGACGATGACGATCACGTCATAGCCACGCTCGACTTCGCGTTTCACCTTCTCAGCAGCGTTGGCGATCCGACCCAGGTCAGCCACCGACGTTCCGCCGAATTTCATAACCAGGATCGGCATAGACCCCCCGCAACAGGCGCGCGGCACCCCTTGTGCGACGCGCGCTTCTCTTACGCGCGGGCTGCGGGCGGTGCAAGGGTCGCGAAACCCCTTACAGAGCCCGGGCGTGCAGCAGGGTTTGCGGGCGCTGGCTGGCGTCGAAACCGTCGCTGCTGGCAACGCCAGAGGCGATCGAGATCGTGGCGGCAACGGCGACACAGGCAGCAGCGGCCCCCATCGTGACCCAGTCAATGCGGCCTTCGGTCGACGCGGGACGCGACGGGGCGGTCATGGACATACGCGGCATTGTTGATCCTCTCTCCATGGCTGGCTTCGTTGACAAGCAAGACACAGAGACAATGCGCCCAAATCGTGAAAAGTTCCTGACCAAGCCAAGAATGCGCGGATAACTGCGCGATTTGTCGCCGGATGTCAGTTCGTGCGGGCCTTGGGGATAAACGGCAGCGGGGCGACGGGAACCCCTTCCTCTGCCAGCGCGCGGGCGTCTTCAAAGCGCGCTTCGCCCCAGATCGCACGCTCGGGGGCGTCGCCCAGATGCATGGCGCGGGCCTGTTTGACGAAATCCGTGCCGACGTAATCCGAGTTTTCCTCAACATGACGCCGCAAGGCCGCGAGCTTTTCCTCGGGCCCGCCCGCGACGGGTGTCAGCGCTTTCGCGGTGCTGTCACCGTCGGCATTGGCGACCGAGGGGGCCATCAGCGCCTTTTCAACCTGCGCGCTGCCGCAGTGCGCACAGCTCAGATGCCCCGCTTTTTTCAACGTGTCAAAACCCGACGCCGAGGCAAACCAGCTCTCGAACGCGTGTCCCTGATCGCATTTCAGGCTGTATCGGATCATTGTCTCTCCATAGAGCCACTCAATCCTTAAAATAGTCTTTGCGCCAGCCCCTGCAAGCGCTTCGCCGCGCCGCCGCGTCATCGGCATGCCGGGCTTGTACGCCGCCCTTTGCGGTTTACCTTTTGCCCAAAGGAGACTTGCCGTGCATCACTATTCCATCCTCGATCTGTCCACCGTGCCCGAGGGCGGCACACCCGCCGATGCATTGCGCGGCTCTGTTTCGCTGGCGCAGGCGGGTGAGCGGCTGGGCTTTAACCGTTTCTGGCTGGCCGAGCACCACAACATGACCGGTATCGCCAGCGCCGCGACCGCCGTGGTCATCGGCCATGTCGCCGGCCACACCAAGACGATCCGCGTTGGCGCGGGCGGCATCATGCTGCCCAACCATGCCCCGCTGACCGTAGCCGAATCGTTTGGCACGCTGGAAACCCTGTATCCCGGGCGTATCGACCTTGGGCTGGGCCGCGCGCCGGGGACCGATGGCGCGACGATGCAGGCGCTGCGGCGTTACATGCAGGGCGAGGATACCTTCCCGCAGGATGTCGTCGAACTGCTGCATTATCTGGGCGACGAAGACCCCAAGGCGCAGGTCCGCGCCGTGCCGGGGACGGGGACGCATGTGCCGATCTGGATCCTCGGCTCCAGCCTGTACGGGGCGCAGCTGGCGGCCTATCTGGGCCTGCCCTATGCCTTCGCCTCGCATTTCGCCCCCGCTGCGCTGGATGACGCGCTGGCGATCTACCGCTCGCGCTTCAAACCCTCGCAATGGCTGCAAAAGCCCTATGCGATGGTCGCCGCCGGGCTGTTTGCCGCCGACACCGATGACGAGGCGCATTACCTGCGCTCGTCGCAGATGCTGTCCTTTGCCCGGTTGCGCAGCGGTCAGCCCGGCAAACTGCCGCGCCCGGTCAAGGATATCCGCGAGCATATCCCGGCCCCGCTGCTGGCGCAGGTGTCGGGGGCGTTTTCGGTGTCTGCTGTGGGGTCGCCGGCAACGCTGGAAGCCGAACTGAAGGCGATTATCGAGCGCACAAGGCCCGACGAGATGATCTTCACCGGCGCGATCCACGATCCGGCCAAGCGCATCCGTTCGTTCGAGATTGCGTCCGAGGTGCTCAAAGGGCTGGTGAAGACCCCGGCCTAAGCCGCCAGCTGTACGATCACCGCCCCCGCCGCAATCATCGCCATCAGCGCGACGCGGCGGGGGCCGGTGCTTTCGCCCAGCATCACCCAGCCGATCAGCGCGGCGAACACCGTCGAGGTTTCGCGCAGAACCGCCGCCTGACCGACCGGCCCCAGCCGCGTGGCCAGCATGATGCCGCCAAAGCTGCAAAACGCGACCAACGCGCCAAAGAACCCGCGCTTGAGCAGATTGCTCAGATCCTCACGCGGCATTGCCATCATGCGCCGGGCGCAGACCACGGGCATGAAGACGCTGTCGATCAGGAAGAACCACGCCAGAAAGGTGAACGGGTCCGCCGTCGCCCGGATGCCGTAGGCGTCATAGGTGGTGTAAATTGCCACCATCGCCCCGGTCGCGACGGCGAAGCCCAGCGCCGGGACCAGCGTCTCACGGTTCACGGTGATCTTGCGCAGATTATACAGCGCCAGCCCATAGATCCCGCCCAGCAGCACCCCGACGCCCAGCCATTGCACGGCGTTGAAATGCTCGCCAAAGATCAGCCCCGCGCCGATCACCGCGAACAGGGGCCCGGTGCCGCGCACGACGGGATAGACCACCGTATAGGCCCCGCGCGTGTAGGTCATCGCCTGCAGGACCTTGTAGACCACATGAATCACCCAGGCCCCGGCGAAGATCGGCCACATATGCGGCTCGGGCCAGGGCACGACGAACAGGACCAGCGGCACCGAGAGCGAGAAGGTGAAGACGTCGATCCCTGCGCGCGAGATCCACGGGTCATGGCGGCCCTTCTGCAACGCGCCGAAGACCGCGTGCAGGACAGCGGCAGCAAGGGCGAAGGCCATCGACAGGTAAAGACCCGTCTGCGTACCTTCCTGCGCGATCAGCCAGTTGCTCAAATCGGGAAACCTTTGGGGGCGGTCCTCGTGCTTCTGCACCCAAGGGCAGGCGGGGGCAAGACCGACACGGACTGGACGCCAACCCGCGCCGCCCTACAACAAGGGCATGTGGGACATTATCTCAAGCGAATTCGCCCCGGCCAGCTCCGTCGTCTCCACCCCGGCGGCGCTGCTGCGCCTGTTGAGCGCCTTGGTGCTGGGGGCTGCCATCGGCATCGAGCGCGAGTGGCGTCAGAAGGCCGCCGGGCTCAGGACGCATATTCTGGTTTCGGTCGCCGCCTGCCTGTTCGTCATTTTGGGGCTGGAGATCAGCGCGCTGGATTTCGGCACCGCCGGCGAGCAGCGCAACGATCCCCTGCGCATGATCGAGGCGGTGACGGCGGGTGTGGCGTTTCTGGCGGCGGGGATGATCTTCACCTCCAAGGGTGAAGTGCGCAACGTCACCACCGGCGCCTCTCTGTGGCTGGCGGGCGCTGTCGGGCTGGGCTGCGGCACCGGGCGCGAATCGCTGGCGTTGATGGCCACGCTGATCGTGGTGGCTGTTCTGGCCATGCTGCGGCTGGTCGAAAAGGACAAGTCCGGGGATTGAGCCGCTCAGTCCGGGCTTCCCGTCAGCGCCGCTGCGAAATCCCGCGCATCGAAGGCGTCGAGGTCGTCGATCTGCTCGCCGACGCCGATGGCATGGATCGGCAGGCCAAAGCGATCGGCCAGCGCCACCAGCACACCACCGCGCGCGGTGCCGTCGAGCTTGGTCATGATCAGGCCCGTGACATTGGCCATCTGGCGGAAGACCTCGACCTGCGTGACGGCGTTCTGGCCGGTGGTCGCGTCGAGCACCAGAAGGGTGTTATGCGGCGCAGAGGGGTCTTTCTTGCGGATGACGCGGACGATCTTGGCCAGTTCCTCCATCAGATCGGCGCGGTTCTGCAGGCGGCCTGCGGTGTCGATCATCAGAAGGTCCACGCCTTCGGCCTGCGCGCGGGTCAGCGCGTCGAAGGCGAGCGAGGCGGGGTCCGAGCCTTCGGGCGCGGTCATCACCGGCACGCCTGCGCGGTCGCCCCAGACCTGCAACTGCTCGACCGCAGCGGCGCGAAAGGTGTCGCCAGCGGCAATGATCACCGACTTGCCCGCCGCGCGGAACTGGCTTGCCAGCTTGCCGATCGTCGTGGTTTTGCCCGCGCCGTTGACGCCGACCACCAGCACCACCTGCGGCCGCTTGGGGTACAGCGGCATGGGCCGGGCAACGGGTTCCATGATGCGGGTGATCTCGTCGGCAAGGGCTTCCTTGATCTCGGCCGTGCTGACGCGGCGGCCAAAGCGGCCCGCCGCGATGTTGGCCGTCACCTTGAGCGCGGTTTCAACGCCCAGATCGGCCTGCACCAGCAGGTCTTCGAGTTCTTCGACAAACGCATCATCCAGCACCCGGCGCGGCGCGTCGCTGCGGCCGGTCAGGCGCGAAAGCAGCCCGGGCTTGGCGATCTCGACGGGAGCGGCGGGGCTGGCGGGCGGGATGTCCAGCGCAGACGTGGCATCCGCCGAGACGAGCGCATCAAGCCCCTCATCGAGTTTCGAGGAGGAGCGGAACATCCGTTCCTTGAGTTTGCCGAAAAAGGACATGGGGCCTCCGTGCCGGTTGGGCCTTTGTTTGCATCCTGCAGTTAGCCTTTGCGGGCCGCAGATGGAAGGGGCCTCACCCTCTTCTGTGTGGCGCATCCGCGGTCTATGATGGCCGCATGCAGCTGATCGCCTATGCCATCGCCACCCTGACCCCGGCCGCCTTGCTGTTGCTGGGCGCGATGTGGGGCGGTTGGTTTATCTGGGCGGCGCCGGTGTCGGTCGGGCTGTTGTGGCTGGTGATGGACCGGCTGCCGGGCCCCTCTGAGGGGGGCGAGCTGCCCACCGGGGACGGGTTGCTGGCGGTGCTGGGTCTGGTGCAGCTGGCCTATCTGCCGCTGGCGCTTTGGGCGCTGACCGGGCGGTTGCACGGGGTGGACTGGGTGGCGGGCTTGATCGGGTTCGGGCTGTTCTTCGGCCAGATCGGCAACCCGGCGGCGCATGAGCTGATCCACCGCTCGAACCAATGGCTCAGGCGGCTGGGCACGGCGGTCTATGTGGCGCTGCTGTTCGGGCACCATGTCTCGGCCCACCGGCTGGTGCATCACACGCATGTGGCGACGCCCGCAGACCCCAACTCGGCGCGGCGCGGGCTGGGGTTCTGGCGGTTTCTGCCGCGCGCCTGGATCGGCAGCTTTCGGGCTGGCTACGCGGCGGAAGAGGCGCTGCGGCGGCGCGGGGCAGGGCGGCGCAATCCCTATACCCTTTATGTTGGCGGGGCAGTGTTGCTGATGCTGGCGGCCTTCGCGGTGTTCGGGGCCCGGGGGCTGCTGGTTTATGCGCTGCTTTGTGCCCATGCGCAGTCGCAGCTGCTGGTGTCGGATTACGTGCAGCACTATGGTCTGCGCCGGGCGCAGCGGCCCGATGGCCGGTTCGAGCCGGTCGGCCCGGCGCATAGCTGGAACGCGGCGGGGTGGTACTCGGCGGCGGTGACGCTGAACGCGCCGCGCCATTCCGACCATCACGCGCATCCTGCCCGGCCCTATCCGCAGCTTGAGATGCCAATGGGGGCCGCGATGCTGCCCGCGCCTTTGCCTGCCATGGCACTGGTCGCACTGGTGCCGCCGCTGTGGCGCCGCGTGATGAACCCGCGTCTGGACGCAGTGCAGCGTATCGCGGCATCGTGACGGCGGGGTGCTGGCCCTTTCGCAATCGCTCTGGCACAGTGCATCAGTCCTGCGACCGAGGTGCCCATGACCCTGCCGTTCCTGATGCCCAACTGTGGCCCCTCAGCGCTGCGCCTTGCCGGTGCGCTGCTGCTGGCCCTCAGCGTTCCCGCCCTTGCGCAAGAAATGAGCCGGCCCATCGGCGCCGAAGAATTCCAAGCCTATACCGAGGGGCGGACGCTGAGCTACAACTTCTCGGGCACGCCCTACGGGACCGAGGAATACCTGCCCGACCGCCGCGTCCGCTGGGCGTTTCGCGATCAGGAATGTCAGGACGGCGTCTGGTACGAGCGCAACGGCAACATCTGTTTCCTCTACGACAATGACCCGACGGATGAGCAATGCTGGTCCTTCTATGCCACCAGCGACGGGCTGCGCGGCGTCTTTCAGGGGCCCGATGGTCCGACCACCGAGCTGTACGAGGTCGAGCAATCCAGCGCCCCGCTCAGCTGTATGGGTCCAGAGGTTGGCGTCTAACGTCTGACCAATCGCAGATGTGGCAATTGTGACAGGGCGCAGGGGAAACCCCGCGCCCGTCTTGCATTGCGTGGTCGGAAAATTGGCAGCTCAGCGCTGCGGTACGGCCAGCACCGCCAGCGTATCCCCGCGCTGCACCAGCCCCGGAAAATGCCGCGCCGCCAGCACCCCGTCGCGTTGGGCAAACACCGTCACGGGCTGTTCGCCGGTGCAATCGGTCGCCCAGATCCGCGCCAGTGGCTGATCCGGCACGATGGGGTCGCCCAGATCAGCCAAAGGCTCGATCAGGCCAGAGGCCGGGGCGGTATGGTAGCAGGCGTCATCCGGCATCTCCAGCATCACCGACGGCTCAACCTCAGGCGCGCCACTCAGCATCCCGCCGTGGATCAGCACATTCCGCAGCCCCCGCCGCGCGATCCGCGCCGTGCGCGCCGAGGCCGTCCCGCCGCCGCCCAGTTCCGTGGTCACGAACACCTTGCCCTGCGCCTCGACGGCGGTGTCATACATCCCCACCGCATCAATCTCGCGCAGCATCAGCGACCAGGGCGCGTTGAACGCCTCGACGGCGGCGACGCAGGCGGCCTGCTGCACGGGGTCATCAAGGTAATGCGCACAGGCGAAGGGCAGGAAATCCAGCGTCTTGCCGCCGGAATGAAAGTCGACCACCAGATCGGCCAGCGGCACCAGCGTGTCGTTGAAGTAATGGGCGATCTTCTGCGTCACGCTGCCATCGGGCGCACCGGGAAAGGCGCGGTTCAGGTTGACCTGATCAACGGGCGAGACCCGGCTCGCCGCCGTGAAGGCGGGGAAGTTGAAATACGGCACGATGATCAGCCGACCCGTGACCTCCTCGGCCTCGACCTCATGCGCCAAGGCTTGCAGCGCAATAGGCCCCTCGTATTCATCGCCATGATTTGCCCCGGTCAGCAGCGCTGTCGGGCCGGGTGCGCCCACGATCACCGTCAGCGGGATCATCACCGATCCCCAGGCGCTGTCGTTGCGCGAATAGGGCAGCTTGAGGAAGCCATGGCGTTTGCCGGGCGCATCCAGCGACAGGGTCGGGCGGATCGGATTGGCGGGCATCAAACCTCCTGATTTGCGCCCATCCTGCCGCGCCCGCGCGCCCAAGGCCAGAGGGTTCACGCCAGCGGCTGAACGCGTTAGCCTGCCCGCAACCACAGGAGGCCTGCCATGCTGACCAACGACCAACTCGCCCACTGGGACCGCGAGAGCTTTTTCCACCCCTCGACCCATCTGAGCCAGTTCGCCCGCGGCGAGGCCCCGCAGCGCATCATCACCGGCGGCGAGGGCGTGTTCATCACCGACCGCGACGGCAACCGGCTGCTCGACGGTTTTGCCGGGCTCTATTGCGTCAACGCGGGCTACGGGCGGCGGCAGATCACCGATGCCATCGCCAAACAGGCGCACGAGCTGGCCTATTACCACTCCTACGCCGGTCACGGGACCGAAGCCTCGATCACCCTGTCGAAGATGGTCATGGACCGCGCGCCCGAGGGCATGGCGCGGGTGTATTTCGGTCTCGGCGGGTCGGATGCGAATGAGACGAACATCAAGCTGGTCTGGTATTACAACAACATCCGTGGCCTGCCGCAGAAGAAGAAAATCATCTCGCGCTGGCGCGGCTATCACGGCTCGGGGCTGGTTTCCGGCTCGCTGACCGGGCTCGAGCTGTTCCACAAGAAGTTCGACCTGCCGCTGTCGCAGGTCGTCCACACCGAGGCCCCCTTCTACTACCGCCGCCCCGATCCCGCGATGACTGAGGCCGATTTCACCGCCTGGCTGCTGGCCAAACTGGAAGAAACCATCGCGCGTGAGGGGGCCGACACCATCGCCGCCTTCATCGGCGAGCCGGTGCTGGGCACGGGCGGCATCGTCCCGCCGCCGGTCGGCTACTGGCAGGGCGTGCAGGAGATCCTCAAGCGCCACGACATCCTGTTGATCGTCGACGAAGTGATCACCGGCTTTGGTCGTCTGGGCACCATGTTCGGCTCGCAGCACTATGGCTTGCAGCCCGACCTGATCACCATCGCCAAGGGTCTCACCTCGGCCTACGCGCCGCTTTCGGGCTCCATCGTCGGCACCAAGATGTGGGACGTGTTGTGCCAGGGCACCGATGAGAACGGCGTCTTCGGCCATGGCTGGACCTATTCCGCCCACCCGATCGGCGCGGCGGCCGGCGTGGCGAACCTCAAGCTGATAGACGAACTGGGTCTGGTCGAAAACGCAGGCAAGGTCGGCGCCTATCTGCGCCGCGCCATGACCGATGCCGTCGGCGATCACCCCAATGTCGGCGAGATCCGCGGCGAAGGCATGCTCTGCGCGGTCGAGCTGACCTCGGACCGCGCCACCCGCGCCAGCTTTGACCCGATGGGCAGCGTTGCGCCCAAGGTCGCGGGTGAGATGCTCAAACGCGGCGTCATCGCCCGCGCCATGCCGCAAGCCGACATGCTGGGCTTCGCGCCGCCGCTCTGCCTGACCACGGACGAGGCCGACCAGATCGCCCGCGTCACCGGCGAGGCCCTGCGCGCCACCCTCGGCTGAGACGAAAAGAGCGCGGTTAACACCCCGTTAACCGCGCCCCTATCATCTGTCTTCAAATATCCTCGGGGGTGAATTCGCGACAAGCGAAGAGGGGGCTGAAGGCCCCCTGCCGCCCTCACCCCATCGCGCGCAGCTTGGCCAGCACGTCGCGCAGCCGCTCGGCCTCGTCGCTCTTCTCGGCCAGTTGTCCGCGCGATTCCTCGACCACTTCCTCCGAGGCATTGGCGACAAAGCGCGGGTTGTTCAGGCGCCCGGACAGACCGTTGATGTCCTTGTCCAGCTTTTCCAACCCCTTGGCCAGACGATCCGCCTCGGCCGCGATGTCGATCACGCCCTCCAGCGGCAGCGCATAGGTCGCGCCCTCGACGGCCACGGTCAGCGCGGCCTTGGGCACCGTCTTGCCGACATGCAGCCCGTCGATCCGCGCCAGCCGCTCGATCAGCGTGGCGTTGCGGGCATAGGCCCCCTCGGCCGCCGTGTCCTGATCCACCACCAGCATCGGCAGTTTCAGCCCGGCGGGGACGCGCATCTGGCTGCGGGTCGAGCGTACCTGTTCGATCAGGTTGATCACCCAGCCCATTTCGCGGTCGGCCTCTGCATCGGCGATCTCAGGCCCATAGGTCGGCCAGTCGCCATGCACCAGCAGCTTGGCGCGGGTGCCGGTCTGGCCCCAGAGCTCTTCGGTGATGAAGGGCATGATCGGGTGCAGCAGCAGCAGACACTGGTCGAGCACCCAGCGCATCGTCTCGCGCGTCTCGTCCGCCGCCTCGCCGTCGAACAGCGGCTTGGAAAATTCGACATACCAGTCACAGACCTTGCCCCAGACGAACGCATAGAGCGCCTGCGCCGCGTCATTGAAGCGGAAGGCGGCCATCGCCTCGTCCACCGCCACGCGGGTGCGGGCGGTTTCGCCAATGATCCAGCGGTTGACCGTTGCGGTCGCAGCAGGCGGGGTGGCCGATTGCGCCACGCCCGGCTCGAACACGCCGTTCATCTCGGCAAAGCGGGTCGCGTTCCACAGCTTGGTGGTGAAATTCCGATAGCCGGTGATGCGCTGCGTGTCGAGTTTCAGCACCCCGCCAAGGCTGGCCATCGCCGCATTGGTGAAGCGCAGCGCATCGGCACCGAATTCGTCGATGATATCCAGCGGGTCGATGACGTTGCCGACCGACTTGGACATCTTCTTGCCCTTGGCGTCGCGCACCAGCCCGTGCAGATAGACCGTGTGGAACGGCACCTGATCGACCACGGCCAGCTGCATCATCATCATGCGGGCAACCCAGAAGAACAGGATGTCCTGCCCTGTCACCAGCACATCGGTGGGGAAGTATTTGCCCAGCTCCGGCGTCTGCTCAGGCCAGCCCAGAGTGCCGATAGGCCAGAGGCCCGAGGAGAACCAGGTGTCGAGCACGTCGGGATCTTGCGTCAGCACCTTGCCCGGTGCCATCGCCTGCGCATCGGCAGCCGAGGCGGCGCAATATTGCTGGCCGTCCTCATCATACCACACCGGGATCTGGTGTCCCCACCACAGCTGGCGGCTGATGCACCACGGCTCGATATTCTCCAGCCAGTGGTAATAGGTCTTCTCGCCCGAGTCCGGCAGGATGCGGGTATAGCCCGCGTCAATGTCGAACGTCCCGTTGCGGTCGGCCTCGCAGCCCTTGCGCACGGCGTCGAGCGCCGGTTCGACGATTTTCGACGTGTCCACGAACCACTGATCGGTCAGGAACGGCTCGATCACCACCTTCGAGCGGTCGCCGAAGGGCTGCATGATCAGCTTGTCCTCGACCACCGGCAGCAGTTCGAGATGCTCGGCATGGGTCTCGGGGTCGATGGATTTCTTCAGGTACGTGACCGCCAGCCCCTCGGCGGTGACCGCCGCGATCACCGCCTTGCGCGCCTCGAAACGGTCCAGCCCGCGGTATTCCTCGGGGACGAGGTTGATCTGCGTGACATCGCCCGCCTCGCGCTCACCGCGGGCGATCTCGCCGGCCAGCGTGGCGCTTTCGGCATAGGACAGGCCATCGGCGCGCATCTGCGCCTTGGTGTCCATGAGGTTATAGAGCGGAATACCGTTGCGCTGGGCGACGGCGTAGTCGTTGAAATCATGCGCCCCGGTGATCTTCACCGCGCCGGAACCGAAATTGGGATCGGGGTAGGGGTCGGTGATGATCGGGACCAGGCGGCGGTGTTCCTTGGGGCCAACGGGGATCTCGCAGAGCAGGCCGACGATGGGCTTGTAGCGCGCGTCATCCGGGTTCACCGCGACTGCGCCATCACCGAGCATGGTCTCGGGGCGGGTGGTGGCGATGGAGATATAGTTGCGGGTCTCGCGCAGGGTGACGTTCCCGTCCTCGTCGCGCTCGACGTATTCATAGGTTGCGCCGCCGGCGAGCGGGTATTTGAAGTGCCACATGTGGCCCTGCACTTCGGTGCTCTCGACCTCGAGGTCGGAAATCGCCGTTTCGAAATGCGGGTCCCAGTTCACCAGCCGCTTGCCGCGATAGATGATGCCCTTGTTGTAGAGATCGACAAAGACCTTGATCACGGCGTCGTGGAAATTGCCGTCTTCGCCCCCGGAGCACCGGGGGCACCCGACATGGTGAAGGCGTTGCGCGACCAGTCGAGCGAACAGCCCAGACGCTTGAGCTGGCCGATGATCGTGCCGCCGGACTTGGCCTTCTGTTCCCAGACCTTGGCGGTGAAGGCCTCACGGCCCAGTTCGCGCCGTCCGGGCTGCTGGGACAGGGCCAGCTCACGCTCGACCACCATCTGCGTGGCGATGCCCGCGTGGTCCTGACCGGGCTGCCAGAGCGTGTCGAACCCGCGCATGCGGTGCCAGCGCACCAGAATGTCCTGCAGCGTGTTGTTGAAGGCGTGCCCCATGTGCAGGCTGCCCGTCACGTTGGGCGGCGGGATCATGATGCTGAAGGTCTCGTCGCGGCTGGCATTCGCGCCCGCCCTGAAAGCGCCGGTCTCTTCCCAGAGCGCCGCGATGCGGGCTTCGGCCTCGGCGGCGTTGAAGGTCTTGTCCATGCTCATCTGATCGTTCCCTCGAGGCTTTGGCCGGGTTTTATCCAAGCGCGGGGCAAAGGGGAAGGGGAGGGGCGCGGCGACGGGGGCATTGAGCCCCCGCCGCCGCGCGCGGGGGCGCTGCCCCCACGGCCTTGCGGCCTCCCCCGGGATATTTAGGGAGCAAAGAGAGCAGGGTTAACGGGCGGTTAACGCGATCATCTGTCTCTAAATATCCACGGGGGGTTCCCCAAGGGGGAGCGTGCTCCCCTCTTGGGCGAGGGGGTCCGGGGGCGAGCAGCCCCCCGGTTTACTCACTCGGCCGCGTCGAGATAGTCACTGAGCGGTGGGCAGACGCAGCTGAGATTGCGGTCGCCCCAGACGTTGTCGACCCTTCCCACCGGCGGCCAGTATTTGTCGACCCGGAACGCGCCCGGCGGGAAGCAGCCTTGCTCGCGCGAATAGGCGCGGGTCCAGTCGGCGACCAGATCTTCGACGGTGTGGGGGGCGTGGCGCAGCGGCGAGTCCTCGGCGGTTATCTCGCCCGCTTCGACGGCGGCGATCTCGGTGCGGATCGCCAGCAGGGCGGTGATGAAGCGGTCGATTTCGGCTTTGGTCTCGGACTCGGTCGGTTCGACCATCAGCGTGCCCGAGACCGGCCAGCTCATCGTTGGCGCGTGAAAGCCGTTGTCGATCAGGCGTTTGGCGATGTCTTCGACCGTCACGCCAGCCTCGGCGAAGGGTCGGGTGTCGAGGATGCATTCATGCGCCACGCGCCCCCGGTTGCCCATGAACAGCACCTTGTAGGCCCCGCGCAGGCGGGCCGCGATGTAGTTGGCGTTCAGGATCGCGACGCGCGTCGCCTGCGTCAGACCCGGTCCGCCCATCATCAGGCAATAGGCCCAGCTGATCAGCAGGATGGAGGCCGAGCCAAAGGCGCGGCCGACACCGGCCCTGCGTCGCCGCCGGTTTCGGGGTGGCCGGGCAGGTGGGGGGCGAGGTGGGCTTTCACGCCGATCGGACCCATGCCCGGCCCGCCGCCGCCATGCGGGATGGCGAAGGTCTTGTGCAGGTTGAGGTGGGACACATCGCCGCCGATCTCACCGGGTTTCACCAGCCCGACCATCGCGTTCATGTTCGCGCCGTCGATATAGACCTGCCCGCCGAACTGGTGGGTGATCGCGCAGACCTCTTTCACCGTTTCTTCGAACACCCCGTGGGTCGACGGATAGGTGATCATGCAGGCCGCCAGCCGGTCGCCCGCCGCTGCCGCCTTGTCGCGGAAATCGTCGAGGTCGATGTCGCCGTTGGGCGCAGAATGCACAACGACCACCTCCATCCCCGCCATATGGGCCGAGGCCGGGTTGGTGCCGTGTGCCGACATGGGAATCAGGCAGATGTCGCGCTCGGGCTGGCCTTGGGCGCGGTGGTAGGCCTGAATGGTCAAGAGCCCCGCGTATTCCCCCTGCGCGCCTGAGTTGGGTTGCATCGACATCGCGTCATAGCCGGTGATCGCGCACAGCTTGGCCGAGAGGTCGGTGATCACCTCGGCATACCCCAGCGCCTGATCGGCGGGGCAGAACGGGTGCAGGGCGCTGAAGTCGGGCCAGGTGATCGGCATCATCTCGGCGGCGGCGTTCAGCTTCATCGTGCAGGACCCCAGCGGGATCATTGCCCGGTCCAGCGCCAGATCGCGGTCCGACAGGCGGCGCATGTAGCGCATCATCTCGGATTCGGCGCGGTTCATGTGAAAGATCGGGTGGGTGAGATAGGCGGTTTCGCGGGCCAGCTCGGGCGGGAACCCCAGCTGCGCGTTATGCGGGGGGACGGCGTCGATGCCGAAGGCCTTGAGCACGCGGGTCAGCACCTCTTCATCACTGGTTTCATCCAGCGCGATGCCGACATGCCGGGTGCCGATCTTGCGGAAGTTCAAGCCCTCGTGCCGGGCGGCGGCCAGAATGCCCGCTTGCCCCACGCCCACCTCGACGGTGATCGTGTCAAAGAAGGCGTCCGGCTGGACCACGGCGCCCGCTGCCTTCAGCGCACGGGCCAGCCGTTCGGTGCGGAAATGCACCCGCTCGGCGATGGCGCGCAGCCCGTCGGGGCCGTGGAAAACGGCGTACATCGAGGCCATGACGGCCAGCAGCGCCTGCGCCGTGCAGACGTTCGAGGTCGCCTTCTCGCGGCGGATATGCTGCTCGCGGGTTTGCAGGGCGAGGCGGTAGGCCTTGTTGCCGCGCGCGTCGACCGAGACGCCGACCAGCCGTCCGGGCATCTGGCGTTTATGCGCATCGGCGCAGCTGAGGAACGCGGCGTGCGGGCCGCCATAGCCCATCGGCACGCCGAAACGCTGCGACGAGCCGACGGCGATATCGGCACCCATGGCGCCGGGTTCCTTGATCAGGCAGAGCGCCAGCAGGTCGGTCGCCAGAATTGCGATGGCTTTGGCGGCGTGCAGGGCGGCAATGGTGCCCGAGTAGTCGCGCAGACGGCCATGGGTGCCGGGGTACTGGAAGATCGCGCCGAAGACGGCGGCGGGGTCCAACGTTTCCGGCTCGCCGACGATCACCTCGATGCCCAGCGGCGCGGCGCGGGTCTGCATGACGGCGATGTTCTGCGGGTGGCAGTTGGCGTCGATGAAAAAGCCCTTGGCCTTCGACTTGGCCACCCGCTGCGCCATGACCATCGCCTCGGCGCAGGCGGTGGATTCGTCGAGCAGCGAGGCATTGGCGATGGGCAGCCCGGTCAGATCCGCCACCATTGTCTGAAAGTTCAGCAGCGCCTCAAGCCGCCCTTGGGCGATTTCGGGCTGGTAAGGGGTATAGGCGGTGTACCACGCCGGGTTCTCCAGAATGTTGCGCTGGATCGCGGGCGGGGTGATCGTGCCGTAATAGCCCTGCCCGATGAGCGAGGTCATCACCGTGTTGCGCTTGCCCACCTCGCGCATTTTCGCCAGCAGCGCGCCCTCGGACAGCGGTTCCCAGTCCAGCGGCGTGTCCTGCCGGATGGTGGGCGGGACGGTCTCGTCGATCAGCTGGTCCAGCGTGTCGCAGCCGACAGCGGCCAGCATCTCGGCCATTTCGACCGGCGAGGGGCCGATATGGCGGCGGTTGGCGAAATCGTAAGGGTCATAGGCGGAGGGCGTGAAGGACATGGGAGCCTCAGGGCTAAGGGTCAGCGCGCGTCGGAATGGGCGGCGACATTCACAAGGTTGCCGTCGGGGTCGCGCAGGTAGAACCGGCGCACGCCCCAGGGTTCGGTGACAGGGCCGTAGACCGGCTCGGCCCCGGTGGCGCGCAGGCGGGCGAGGGCGGCGTCCAGATCATCGACCGCGATGGTCAGCGCGGGCAGTTCGGTGCCCGAGCCGCCTTCGGTCGCCACCTGCAGCTGGGCGCGGGGTTGCGGGGGGCCGCCAAGGAAGGCGATCCACCCCATGTCAAACTCGACCTCTAGATCGAAGATCTGCGCATAGAACCGCGCCAGAGCGGCAGGGTCGCGCGTGGGCAGGTTGGGAACGATGCGCAGGACGGTCATGTCAGCCGATGAAATCCTTGTATTCGTCTTCGGTCATCAGGTCGTCCAGAACGCTCAGATCCTCGATCTGCATCTTGAAGAACCAGCCCTCGCCCATCGGGTCTTCGTTCACCAGACCGGGGTTGGCGACGATGGCGTCGTTGATTTCGACGATCTCGCCGTCCAGCGGGGCAAGAATGTCCGAGGCGGCCTTGACCGATTCGATGACGCTGACCTCGTCGCCCTTGGCGACCTTGGTTTCCAACTCGGGCAGTTCGACAAAAACGATGTCGCCCAGTTGCTCGGCGGCGTGGTCGGTGATGCCGACGATGACGACATCGCCGTCAACCAAGAGCCATTCGTGTTCTTCGGTGAATTTCATCGCTGAGACCTCATGTGCGATAAGAGGAGGGACGGAAGGGAAGGGAACACACCCGGGCCGGCAGGCGTTTGCCGCGCAGCTCGGCCCAGATCAGGGTGTCGGGGGTGGCCAGATCGGCGGGCAGGTAGCCCATGGCGATGGGGGCCTGCAGCGAGGGGCCAAAGCCGCCCGAGGTGATGGTGCCGATGGGGTCTGCGGCGGTCTCGGTCGCGAAGAGCCGGGTGCCTTCGCGCATCGGCGCGCGGCCTTCGGGGCGCAGGCCGACGCGCTTGCGGGCGGGGCCTTGGGTCAGATCGCGCAGGATGCGGTCGGTACCGGGGAAGCCGCCACTGGCGCGGCGCGATTTCTGGATGGCCCAGCTCAGGCCTGCCTCGACCGGCGAGGTGGTGGTGTCGATGTCGTGGCCATAGAGGCACAGCCCGGCCTCAAGCCTGAGCGAATCACGGGCGCCCAGACCGATCGGCGCCACTTCGTCCATCGCCAGCAGGGCGCGGGCGAAAGCCTCGGCGCGGCTCTCGGGCAGCGAAATCTCGAAGCCGTCCTCGCCGGTATAGCCCGAGCGCGAGATCCACAGCGCCACGCCGTCCCAGTCCAGCGTCGCCACATCCATGAAACGCAGCGCCGTCACACCGGGCACCAGCCGGGCCAGCGCCGCCTCGGCCAGCGGGCCTTGCAGGGCGACCAAAGCGCGGTCGGTGACCGGCTCGACCCCGGGCAGATGCGCTTGCAGATGGGCGATGTCGGCGTCCTTGCAGGCGGCGTTGACGACCAGAAACAGGTGGTCGCCCCGGTTGGCGACCATCAGATCGTCCAGAATGCCGCCGTCGGCGTTGGTGAACAGCGCATAGCGCTGTCGCCCCTCGGCCAGCCCCGCCACATCGACCGGCACCAGCGCCTCAAGCGCCTGAGCGGGCGCGCGCAGGATCACCTGACCCATGTGGCTGACGTCAAACAGCCCGGCCTTTTTGCGGGTGTGCAGGTGTTCACCCATAACCCCCATGGGGTATTGCACGGGCATCGCATAGCCCGCGAAAGGGACCATCTTGGCCCCGCGTTCGACATGAAGATCATGAAGGCACGTTTGCCGCAGTTCGGTCATTCCGATCACTCCCTGACCGGTCGAATGACCGGCACCAAGCCCGGCGCGATATGCGCCCGTATGGTGCCCCCTCTGTCCTTGCCCGGTTTGGGCGCCTGAGATCGTTATCCCTTCGGCGGGCGCGAACGCCACTCTCCAGAGTTCCAGATGTGAACGCGGTCCTTTGCGCCTGAGAGTTTACCGGGGCGGTTGCTCCTTCGGCACCGGCGGGGTGGAGACCGCCGGGTTCTCCCGTGTTCACGACCATTTCGATAGCAGCAGCGACATGGGGCTGGCAAGCCCCTCGCGATGCCGGGCTTGCGCCGGGGGCGGGGTTTCGGCATCCCTTGGGCACACGACAGGAGAATGCCCTTTGTCCGAACCGTTTTTCTTTGGCTATGGGTCGCTGGTGAACCGCGCGACGCATATCTACACCCCCGCCTACCGTGCCCGGCTGACCGGCTGGCGGCGCGCGTGGAAACACACCGATGGCCGGGGCGCGCCGTTCCTGACGGGTGTGCCCGATGCCGGCTCAACCATCGACGGGCTGGTCGCCCATGTGCCGGGCGGCGACTGGGCGGCGCTGGATCTGCGCGAGGAAGGCTACGCGCGCCACCTGATCGGCGCGGGGCTGAGTGTCGAAGGCGACGAGCCGGTCGCCGCGCAGGTCTATGCGGTGCCGCCGCTGAGCATGATCACGCAGGGTGATCCCGCACCGATCCTGCTGAGCTATCTCGACGTGGTGGTGCAGGGCTATCTGCGCGAATTCGGCGAGGCGGGCGCACATGACTTTTTTGCCACGACAGACGGTTGGGAGACGCCGGTGATCGATGACCGCGCCGTGCCGATCTATCCGCGGCATCAGGCACTGACCCCGGCCGAACGCTGGTTCGTCGATGCGCGGCTGGTGGATTACGGGGTGCGGGTGGTCTGATGCGGCTGGTCTGCCTGAACGGCTGGGGCGGCACGCTGCACGAGGCGCTGATCCCGTGGCTGGCGCAGGCGGACCCGGATGTGCTGTGCCTGCAAGAGGTGGTGCACACGCCCTTGTCGCGCAAGGACTGGCTGGAATACCGCGACGGCGACCACATCCTGCCGCAACGCGCCCGGATGTTCGACGAGGTGAAGGCCACGCTGCCCGGTCACGCCGCCTATTTCTGCCCGGCGGCGACCGGGGTGCTGTGGGACGGCGCGCGCCCGGTGCCGTCGCATTGGGGGCTGGCGACGTTCGTGCGCGGCACGATCCCGGTGATCGGGCAGGCGCAGGGCTTTGTGCACAAAGGCTATGGCGCCGATGGCTATGGCGAGCATCCCCGCTCGCGCAGCGCGCATGCGGTGCGGATCTGGGACAACGGGCCGGTGGTTATTGCGCAGATGCACGGGTTGCGCGATCCGGCGGCGGGCAAGGCCGATACCGCCGCGCGCGCCGCACAGGCCGAGCGGTTCGTCGGTCTGATCTCGGGGCTGGCGCTGCCCGGTGACGGGGTGATCGCGTGTGGGGATTTCAACGTCCTGCCGGGCAGCGAGACCCTGACGCGGCTGACGGCGCTGGGCCTGCGCGAGCTGGTCACCGAAGGCGGTTTTCCCGGCACGCGCACGGCGCGCTACACCAAGCCCGGGCGCTTCGCCGATTACCTCATGGTGAACGGCGCAGTCGGGGTCCGGCACTTCGACGTTCTGCAAACGCCCGAAGTCAGCGATCACTGCCCGCTGATCCTGCAGACGTAAAAAAACCGGGCGCTGGGCGCCCGGTTTCGAGGTGTACGAGGTAACGCCTCTTCTGGGTCGTCTTAGTCGACCGACAGCGCCACGAACCGCGGATCGCCGCCCGAGCGGACCATCAGCAGCAGGGTGCGGCGTCCGGCCTCGCGGGCTGCATCCAGCCGCGCGTGGAAGTCTTCAACCGAGGTCACAGGCTGCTGCCCGGCTTCGGTGATGATGTCCCCGGCGCGCAGGCCTTTGGCTTCGGCATCCGAGCCCGGCTCAACCGCGCCGATCACCACGCCGGTGACCCCCGGTGCCAGCCCCATCTGCTCGCGCATCTGGTCGGTCAGAGCGGTCAGCTCCAGCCCCAGAACCTGCGACACGTTCGGTGACTGCGGTTGTGCACCGGTGGCGGTCTGCGTCAGCTGCTCTTCATCGCGCTGGGCGAGGGTCACTTGCAGCGTCTGCTCGGCCCCGTCGCGGAACACCACGACATCGACCTCACGGCCCACGCCAGCATCGGCCACACGGCGGACCAGCTCGCGGGTATCGGCAACTTCCACGCCATCGAAGCTGAGGATGACGTCACCCGATTCCACGCCGGCGGCTTTCGACGGACCGTCCATGACCTCGGTCACCAGCGCGCCCCGCGCGGCGGCCAGACCCAGCGCCTCGGCAACGTCGCTGGACACATCCTGAATGCGCACGCCCAGCCAGCCACGGCGGGTTTCGCCGAACTCTTGCAGCTGGAACACCACGCGTTCAACCACATGCGAGGACATGGCGAAGCCGATGCCGATCGAGCCACCATTGGGCGACAGGATGGCGGTATTCACGCCGATGACCTCGCCGCTCATGTTGAACAGCGGCCCGCCCGAGTTGCCCCGGTTGATCGCCGCGTCGGTCTGGATGTAGTCGTCATAGTTGCCTTGCAACGCACGGCCACGGGCCGACACGATCCCGGCAGAAACCGAAAAACCCTGACCCAGCGGGTTGCCGACAGCCAGCACCCAGTCGCCGACACGGGCGGATTCGCTGTCGCCGAAGCTGACGAAGGGCAGGTCGCGATCGGCGTCAACCTTGAGCAGCGCGATGTCGGTGGCGCTATCGGTGCCGACCAGCGTCGCGTCCATGCGGGTGCCGTCGCGCATTTCGATCTCGATCTCGTCGGCACCTTCGATGACGTGGTTGTTCGTCACGATATAGCCGTCAGCCGAGATGACAAAGCCCGAACCCAGCGCCTGGCTTTGACGCGGGCGTGGCTGTTGGCGACCATCCTGATTGAAGAAATCGTTGAAGAAGTCCTGAAACGGTGCGCCATCCGGCAGCTGTGGCCGCGTGCGGTCGAGGCTGGCGGCAACGGTCGTCGAGGTGGTGATGTTGACCACCGCCGGGCTGACCAGATCGGCCAGATCGGCAAAGCTGACCGGACGGTCCTGCGCGTGCAGCGGCAGAGCCATGGCGGCCACGAGCAACACCATTCCCAGGAGGTTGAACCAGCGCAAGGCAACCCATCCCGGGGTTGGTCGCGCAAGGGCCAGAGCGCTTGCCGCGCCCGCCTGGTGATGCGTCATGATTGTATCCCCTTGGTCGTTCGATACGCGCCTGGATCCCCGCCCTGGCGCAGTCCTGAACTTAGGAGCATTCGCCAAGAGTGCAAACAGACATTGAGCGTTTCAAGCGAAGGTGAAGGTTTGGTGAATTTCCGTGTTGGAAAGCGGCGATGCCGCGATCACCTGTGTTTTGCGCTGAGCGCAGGGCCACTGAAACCAGCGCGGACTAAACGTTGACCAAGGGTTTTCGCTGTGGCAGTGACGATCTGCAACAGAAGGCGGGGCTCGCGATGACCAGCGCAATAGCACTTCAGGTCTTCAACAAGCCGGATCTGACGTCAGAGCTTTTGACCTCTCTTTCCAATGCGTTCGGGGTCGAGACGTATCGCGTGTATTTGCTGCAGGATCTCGTTGACCGGTGCGCTGTCTTCCAAGCGGTATGCGCTGGATCACGCGCGCACAAAAGCCGTCGCCGAGGCTTGGCTCCAGCAGAATGCAACGCGGTTCGTTGCGGCAAGTTTTCGCGAGAACGACAGAAACCTGGGCACATGCAAGACGACCCAGTCGGTGATCGACTGGGCGCTGACTGACTGCGACGATGTCATCTTTTCCGAAGATGACACAACGTTCGAGCCTGATGCCTTGACGTGGTTTCGGGCGATGTTGGCGCATGAAACCTTTGCAGCCGCTGACGTCTGGGCGGTCGCGGGGGAATCCAAGATCTTTGACTCCGGCGGAGCGCCCGTCACGCAAGAGCAACTGGCCGAAGGACATGCCGCCGTCACGAACGAAGGGCTGTTGGCCGAATTCATCCGTCTCGGCTTTCTGCCGTCGACCTGTTTTGCCACCAATCGGCAGAAATGGTCCGCGTTCGGACACACGCGGGGTCTTCCCAATGGGGATCGGGATGTGAATATCCGTTGCAAGGAAGAGGGCCGGTTTTCGCTCTGGCCCGTTGTCGCCCGCGTTTCCGACAACGGAATGCACCACCCCAACGGGTTTTCCGTGCTGGTGCACAAAAGCCCTGAGCGTGTTTCAAACAAGAAGCAAAACATCGCGTCCGGGCAGTTCGGGGCGTACGACCCTGACTTTGTCGAAAAAACCAGAAACGTAGGTGGCCTGTTCAGTCGGTTCTCGACAGGCTGGAGGACCACGTGACGCTTGAGGTGGCCTACGATGATGCAAACATAGCGGTTCTGCATGTTGATCGTGGCCGCAGCGGGCCGCTTTTCGTGACCTTCTCCGATCTTGCCTTCCGCCCGGCCCCGGGACGCTTTTCAGCGGACACTGTTGCCGAGGCTCTCGGATACTCGGTTCTTGGCGTCGTGGCCAAATCGCCCGCCTGGTACCCGGCAACAAGCCTTCGTGCCGCTGCGCGGTCGCTAGAGCACCGCCTGCAGCGCGATGGTCCCCGCGTGCTCTACGGGGGCTCGATGGGGGGTATGCCGCGCTCAAATTCTCGCGTCTCTTTCACGCCACGCATGTTCTGGCGATGTGTCCGCAGGTGACGATTGACCCCGCTACGTGCCCTGCGTTCGACCGCAGGTTTTCGCGCTACTGGAACGAGGGAAGCGGCGGAGAACTGGTAACGGCTGACGATCTCGCGGGCCGCGCTTACGTCTTCTACGATCCTTTTCATCCCATTGATTCGTGGCACGCCGCCCAGATTTTTGCCCTCGACCCAGACGCTGTCGAGGTAAAGATGCCGTTCACCGGACATCACACGACAAGTGTTCTTGCAGGAACAGGGCGCGTGAAGCGTCTTCTCGACTGCGCGCTCTCTGGCCGTGACGCTGTCTTGAGGGCAGAAGTGGCGGTAATGCGACGCGGACATGACCTGCGGGCGCGGGTGCTCCTTGAGGCAGCCCTGGCCCGTCATCCTCATCTCTGCCACCGGGTCCTGAAGGGCTTGAAAGCCAAGGGCGATGCTCTGCCGTTCAACGAGAGGTTCTGGACATGGGCAAATCCGCTGCTTGAGGCCGCGTCGTCGTAACGGGAAATCGCGCGCATGGGGAGGAGCCTGAGAGGGCATCCAGAGCGCACAAGATCGGTGGGGCCGGGGCGCGACGAATCGGAATTATGCCCGTACGGGCTCCGCGAAAAACAGGGCGCCTGTGCACGTAAGTACCTGTAAATGCGCTGAACACAGTTGGCGAACGTCGCTCAGCGCTCCATCGAAAAAGCCCTTGTTCTCCCTCCACATGGCCAATATACGGGTCGGCGGAGATGTGGCCGAGTGGTCGAAGGCACACCCCTGCTAAGGGTGCAGGCCCGGAAGGGTCTCGAGGGTTCGAATCCCTTCGTCTCCGCCACCAACCCCTTTTCAATCAGGTGCTCTTGCTGGCTTGCCGAGCAGGGCGGTGGTCAGGCCGCTGTTGCCCCCCCGGTATGGTGAGCGCTATGGCGCGGGCGCGGGCTTTTACGCAAGCGGCGTCTGACGCATTCCGGGGGCACGATACGCGACCGCGTGTCCGCAGAATTCATCCCTTCACTGCTGCCATGCCCGACGGTGCCGCGACCGCGTGTCGCCGTCTGATCAGATCGACTCGCGTTCGATCAGCTCGCATTCGACCTTGATCTGGTTGTGCCGTGGCGTGAGGCCGGCGGCGATGTCGAGGATCTGATCTGCCGCCGCGACACCCATCTCGTAATGCGGCAGGATGAGCGAGGTGAGGGGCGGGCGCATGAACTGCGCGATCTCGCGGTTGTCGAACCCGATCACGGCCATGTCCTGCGGTATCCGCAGCCCGGCCTCTTTCAGCGCGTCATAGCAGCCGGCGGCCATCATGTCGTTGGCGCAGAAGATCGCATCGGGCGGGGTGTCGAGCGCGAGGAAAGCCCGCGTCCCGTCATACCCCGACGGCGGTTCCCACGTGCCGTTGTAGACAAGCGCGGGGTCGAAGCTGATGTCGTTGCTTGCCAGCGCCTGCCGGTAGCCGCGCAGTCGGTCGCTGGACGCGTCGATTCCTTCCTGGCCGTTGATGAAGCCGATCCGTTTGCGGCCGGAATCAATGAGTTGTTGCGTGGCTGTGCGTCCGCCTTCGAGATCGCCGGGCATCACCGAGGGAAGCCGCCGCTTTGCGTCGTAGCAATTCAACAGGACAGTTGGTGCCTGCGGGAAAACGGCTTGCGACGAAATCTCGCGGGTGAGCATGGTGCCATAGATGAAGCCGACGACGGGGATCTGGCTGTATTGGCGCACCAGGTCGTCGTCGATGACATTGGCGTTTCGGCAGACGGCGAGGGACATCGAGACCCCGCGCTCAAGCGCACGCTCGCGCGCGCCCTCGAACGCAAGGGCCATCCAAGGATCGCTGGTCAGTTCGTCGACCACAAAGACGATCAGATTGGCCGCGGAGGTCATTTGCACCGGGCCGCGCTGTGTCAGGCGATAGCCCAGAGCCTGCGCCGCTTCGCGGACTTTCAGGCGGGTGTCCTCGCTGAAGCGGGCGCCCGGGCTGCCGTTCAGGATCAGCGAGACTGTCGCTTGCGACACGCCCGCCTTGGCGGCAACATCCATCATCGTCGGCTTCAGCAACTTCATGTCAGAATTTCCGCTTCCTGATCCTTTCGTCATCGTCGCAACGATCAGGCGTTTCTTCGGTTCCTGAACCTGTCGAACGCGACGGCGACGATTATGAAGGTTCCTATGAACATGCCCTGCCAGAATGTCGAGATGCCGAGCAGGATAAGGGAGTTGCGGATTACCTCGATCAGGAAGGCGCCGACCACGGCTCCGACGGCTGTGCCCTCGCCGCCAGCCAGGTTGGCGCCACCGATGACCGCCGCTGCGATCACGGCCAATTCCATCGACTGGCCAAGGTTGGTGGTGACCGATCCCAGCCAGCCGGTCATCAAGATGCCGGTCAACCCCGCCGTGAAGGCCGCGAACATGTAGATCGTCACCTTCTGAAACTTGACCGAGATCCCGTTGAGAATGGCCGCCTGTTCGTTGCCGCCGATGGCAAAGACATACTGCCCCCAGCGCGTCCATCGCAGGATCAGGGCCATCACGACCATCAGGGCTGCCAGCACATAGGTGGGGTGCGGGATGCCCAGACTCGATCCGCCGCCCAGCCACAGCAGCAGGGATTGATCGGGGCCGAATTCGTAGATCATCTGGTTGTTTGACAGCACCATCGCCAGCGACCGCGCGCCGGACAGCGTTCCGAGTGTGACCACAAAGGGCGGCATGCCGGCATACGCGATCAGCACGCCGTTGAACGCGCCGACCGCCAGTGCCGCAAGCAGGGCGACGAAGGCCGCCGCCAGAAAGCTCCAGCCTGCCGTCATCAGTACGCTGAGAACCATGGCCGTCAGCACCACGGTCGAGCCGACCGACAGGTCGATGCCCCCAGAGGCAATGACGACGGTCATGCCAATCGCGATGATGGCCACAAAGGTAAAGTTGCGCATCACATTGAAAACGTTGCGCTGGGTGGCGAAGGTATCGGTCAGCAGCGTTAACGCCACGCAGGCGGCAATGGCGGCAAGGATGACCCAGAAAACCGGGACCGAGGTGATGCGGTTGGCGGCGCTCTTGTGCTCAGACCGGCCGATGATGTCGTCGAGTGTCGTCATGTGATCTCTCCCTGCCTCACGCGGTCTCAATGGCGCCGGTGATCAGCCCGGTGACTTCTTCGGGTGACGAGGTTGCTGTCGCTTTGCTTGCGACCAGTTCGCCGCGCCGCAACACGGCGATCCGGTCGGCGACGCCGAAGACATCGGGCATCCGGTGGCTGATCAGGATCACGCTGATGCCGCGATCACGCAGGCGTCGGATCAGGTCGAGCACTTCGGCGACCTGCCGGACCGAGATCGCGGCGGTCGGTTCGTCCATCAGGACGATCTTGGGTTCGGACAGCAGGGTGCGCGCGATGGCGACGGCCTGCCGCTGTCCGCCGGACATCCGCCGCACGACGTCGCGGGCGCGGGTTTCTGACTTCAGCACCTTGAACAACTCGCTCGCCCGCCGGTTCATCGCCGGATAGTCCAGCAGCCGGAGTGGCCCGATTTTGCGCATCGCCTCACGGCCCAGGAACACGTTCGAGGCCGCTGTGAGATTGTTGCAAAGCGCCAGATCCTGGTAAACCACCTCGACCCCGCCGGTCTGGGCGTCGCGCGGTTTGTGAAAAACGACCGGCGCGCCATCGATCATTATCTGGCCCGAGGACGGGCGGAAGTTGCCGGCGATGATCTTCACCAGCGTGGATTTTCCCGCGCCGTTGTCGCCCATCAACCCCAGAACCTCGCCGGGTGCGACGTCAAGCGTGACGCTGGACAGCGCCTGAATCGCTCCGAAATTCTTTGATATTCCCGTCAGTTTCAAGCGAGACACGTCTGTTTCCCCCTCTTGTCGATCCCCGGTGTGGCGCAAAAAGTGGCGCTGGCCGGGTCTGGTACGCTCAGGGCCTCCCGCCCTGCCTCCTCAAAGGCGTACTTGACTTAATATTATTAGTAAATATGAATTGAGGATATTATTAGCAAATATGAATCGGTCTTATGCCCGGGGAGGGGACATGAAGCTGCTGATCACAGGGGCCACCGGCAAGGTGGGACAGCATCTGCTGTCGTCGCTGCTTGCGGATCCGCGCCATGCGGAAACGCAGGTGGTGGCCCTGTGCCACAATCGCAGCGTGCAGCAGACGGACCGGCTGCGTGTGGTGCGCGGATCCATCGCCGATCCCTCCGTCGTCGCGGCGGCGATGGCGGGCGTGACGCAGGTGCTGCACCTTGCTGCGGTCAAGGAATCCCCCGATCTGGCCATCGACGTGTCGGTCAAGGGCATGTTCGTGCTGCTCGAAGCTTTTCGGGCAAACCCGGCGGCCAAACGGTTCGTTCTGCTGAGCGGCGACTGCTCGGTCGGACACATCTTTCAGGCCTATCCTGCACCGATCACCGAATCCGATCCGCGCCGCGCCTATCCGGGCTGCTATGCGCTCACCAAAGTGATCGAAGAGGTGATGCTCGAACAATACGGGCATCAGTACGGACTGGACGGCTGTGTCCTGCGGGCGCCGTGGATCATGGAAAAGGATGATCTGCGCTATGCCATGAGCTTTGGTGACGATCAGTTCGGCGGGCCTGCATGGTCCGACCTGATGCCACAAGAGACGCTGGCGGCGGCGCGCGCGGGCAATCATGTGCCGGTGATGCGCGACGCAAACGGCGCGCCCCTGCGGCGCAATTTCGTTCATGTGGATGATGTCGTTTCCGCGTTGATGACCGCGCTCGACCACCCCGCTGCTGCACGGCAGACCTTCAACATCGCGATGGCCGAGCCGCTCGACTACGGGCAGTTCGCCGCGATCATGGGCCGCCGCACAGGCGCGCGGCCCGTCGACATACCCACATCGTTTCACAGCAACTGGCTCGACTGTTCCAAGGCGGGCTTGCTGCTGGGATGGCGACCGACGGTGGATCTCGAAACGCTCATCGAGCGGGCATGGAGGTACGAACGCGCGGCAGAAGACCCGCGTGTCGTGTGGTATCCCGGCTGACCGCGGGAGGCGGCGGGCCGGTGCAAGTCTTCAACAGGGAGAGAGAAGAATGACCTACAAGTTTGGAATGACGGCGCTTCTGGCGACCATGGCGGCAAGCGGTGCGATGGCGCAGGATGCCAACACGCTGGCAATCGTCGTGAAGGGCCTCGACAACCCCTTCTTTGAACAGATCAACCTTGGCTGCCAGCAATGGATGGCCGAGAACCCGGACAGCCAGTACAATTGCCTCTACACCGGGCCTGCGTCCTCGTCGGACGAAGCCGGTGAGGTCCAGATCGTTGACGACCTGATCGCGGCAGGGGTTGCGGCCATCGCGATTTCGCCGTCCAACGCGCCCGCCATGGCCAACCGCATCCGGGCGCTGGCACCCGACATCCCGATCATGACCATCGACGCCGATTTCCTGCCGGCTGATGCGGATCTGCGCGCGACCTATCTGGGCACCGACAACTACCTGATGGGCGTGCAGATGGCTGAACAGGCGATGGCGCTCAAGCCCGAAGGTGGGACGATCTGCCTGCAGCTTGGCAACGTGGCGGCGGCGAACATCAACGCGCGGGCGCAAGGCTTTCGCGACACGGCAGGTGGCGCGGAAGGGCTGGACCGCCTGACCGGCGAAAACGGCTGGACCGAGATCGAGGGCTGCCCGGTCTTCACCAACGATCAGGCCGATCTGGCCAATCAGCAAATGTCGGACGTGTTCACCGCCAATCCTGACCTTGATGCGTTCATCCTGATCGGCGGCTGGGCGCAATTCGCGCCGCAAGCCTATGCTCAGGTGACCGATCAGGTCATGGACCGGCTTCAGTCCAACGCGCTGATCATCATCGCGGGTGACACCTTGCCGCCGCAAACACAGGCGTTCCGCGAGATGCGCAGCCACGCGCAGGTCGGACAACGCCCGTTCGAAATGGGCCTGCGGGCACCGGACGTGATGATCCAGCTGTTGAACGGCGAAACGGTCGACGATCCGCTGTTCACCGGCCTTGACGTCTGCACCCATGCCGAACCCGGCTTCTGCGCCGACAACTGAGCCTGTCCCGGGCCGGACCTGAGCGTCCGGCCCGCCGCTTCCCATCCCCTTTCGATCAGCAAGGCGACGCCGGTTCCGGTGCCGCACAGCATCTTACGGCCTTTCGGGGCCGCACAGAGGAGTACCGAAATGAAACGCTCATCCCTACTTCTGGCGTCCGTGGCCCTGTGCCTCGGGGCCGGGGCCGCTCAGGCGCAAGAGCAAACCTCCATGGCTTTCGTGGTGAACGCGGCGTCCGATTTCTGGAAACTGGCCGAGGCCGGGGTGCAAGCCGCGCAAGCCGAGATGCCGGACTATGACATGCAATTCCGCTATCCGGCGCAGGGCACGGCGGCGGGTCAGAACCAGCTGATGGACGACCTCGTGGCCTCGGGCGTCGATGCCATCATGATTTCGTCGGTCGATCCGGGCAACTCGATCGACGCCTTCAACCGGATCGCGGCACAGATCCCGCTGTTCACCACCGACAGCGACGCACCGCAAAGCAACCGCATCGCCTATCTGGGATCGTCCAACACGGCGGCGGGCATTCAGGCTGGCGAAATCGCCGTGGCGGCGATGCCGGAGGGTGGCCGCTGCATGGGCTTCGTCGGCTTCCTGGGCGCCGATAACGCGGTCGAGCGGATCGCAGGCTTCCGGCAGGCCGTCGAAGGCTCGGGGATCGAGCTGGTCGATGTGCGCGGTGATGACGTGGATTTTGCCCGCGCGCGCTCGAATGTCGACGACGTGCTGGCCGCCATGCCCGAGATCGACTGCATGGTCGGCTTCTATTCCTACAACCCGCCCAAGATCTACGAAGCCCTGCAAGCGGCGGGTCAGCTGGGCGAGATCACGGTCATCGGTTTCGATGAAGACCCCATTACGCTGGGTGCCGTGCGCGAGGGCAGCTTTGCCGGCACCGTGGTGCAAGACCCTTACCAGTGGGGCTATCAGGGCATGCATCTGATGGCGGCCTATCTGGGGGGTGACACCTCGGGCGTGCCTGAGGACGGGCTGATCATCGTGCCGACCGTGATTATCAACCAAAGCAACGTGGACGCCTTCGAAGCGCAACTGCGTGAGCGTCTCGGCGGCTGAGCGGACGTTCCTCCCTCCGCTCGGTCGAGCCGCACCGGTGCACCTTGTACCGGTGCGGTTTCGTCGCGCTAACGGCAAAGGCTGACCCCTGTTGACCCATGATCCGATCACCCTGACGCTTTCGGGCATCACCAAGATTTACCCCGGTGCCGTGGCGCTGGACTCCGTCGACCTGAGCATTCGGGGCGGCGAAGTCGTGGGGTTGGTGGGTGAGAACGGCGCCGGGAAATCGACGTTGATGAAGGTGCTCGGCGGCACCATAGCGGCCGACGCGGGCCAGATCACCGTCGATGGCGTGTCCCATGCCGCGTTGACCCCCGTACAGGCTGCAGCGCTTGGCATCGCCTTCGTGCATCAGGAGCTGAACCCTTTCACCAATCTGGATGTGGCGGGCAATGTGTTGCTTGGGCGCGAGATCCGGCGTGGACGGCTGGGCTGGATGGACCGCAAGGCGATGTCGCGCAAGGTCGCGGGCATCCTTGAGACGCTGGGCACGCGGTTTGGCCCTGACGATCCGGTGCTTGGCCTGTCGCTGGCCGATCAGCAGATGATCGAGATCGCCAAGGCGCTGTCGACGGACGCGCGCCTGATCATTCTGGATGAGCCGACCTCAAGCCTCACCCTGTCCGAAACCGAGCGGCTGCTCGAGGTCGTCTGCGACCTCAGGGCCCGGGGCGCGGCGGTGCTGTTCATCACCCACCGCCTGTCCGAGATCGAGGCCGTCGCCGACCGCGTCGTCGGTCTGCGCGACGGGCGCAACGCGGGCGGGCTGCCGCGCGAAGATATTACCCGCGACGCCATGGTCCGGCTGATGATCGGTCGTGACGTGAAACGGGTGTGCCAGCCGGTGGATCACAGACCCGGCACGCCGGTGTTAGAGGCGCGGGGCATCCGAACCGAAGCCTTCCCTGAGCGTGACGTCGATCTCACCCTGAATGGCGGCGAAATTCTGGGCCTTGCCGGGCTGGTCGGCGCGGGCCGGTCCGAGCTTGCGCGGGTGCTGTTCGGTATCGACGCTGGGCGGGGAGGCACGATCGCGGTGAATGGCCGCCCGTTGGCGCGCCAGTCGGTGGCCGACGCCATCGCCGCCGGTGTGTGTCTGGTCCCCGAAGACCGCAAGGGCCAAGGGCTGCTGCTGGATTTCGCCATCTGCGACAACATCGCGCTGCCCAGCCTGTCGCGCCTTGCGCCCGGCGGGCGGCTGAGACCCAAGGCCGAAACGGCGCTGGCCGAGGCCTCGCGCGAGCGGTTGCGCATCAAGGCCAGCAATCTGCGGCGCGCCGTGGCCGAGCTGTCGGGCGGCAACCAGCAGAAGGTCGTTCTGGCCAAATGGCTGGCGATGGAGCCGAAAGTGCTGATCTTCGACGAACCGACCCGCGGCATCGACGTCGGCTCGAAGGCCGAAGTCTACGAGTTGATGCGCGCGCTTGCCGACCGGGGCGTGGCGATCCTGATGATCTCGTCCGACATGGAGGAAGTCATCGGCGTGTCGGACCGCGTGGCGGTGATGTGCCGGGGGCGCATGGCGGGCACGCTGGATCGAGGCGCGGTATCCGAAGAAGCAATCCTGCATCTGGCTGTGGAATAGGGAGACAACAATGGGGCGCAAGGACATCGGACTGCTGATGCTGGTCCTGACTGTCGGGGCGGTGGTGGCGCTGATCAATCCGCGCTTTCTGTCGGCGGTTAACCTCGCCAATACGGCCAATCTGATCGGGCTGTTCGGCCTGTTCTCCATCGCCGAGGCTTTTGTGATCGTGACCGCCGGCATCGAATTGTCGGTGGGGTCGGTGATCGCGCTGCTGGGGGTGCTCTTTGTCGATATGGTCGCGCAAGGCGTGCCTTGGCCGGTCGCCGCGCTCATCGTGCTTGCGCTGGGCGCGGTGATCGGCCTGACGCATGGCTGGCTCGTTACCCGGCTGCGGCTGCAACCCTTTGTCGTCACGCTTTGCGGTCTGCTGATCTATCGCGGCATCGCGCGGTTCTACACCAATGACGGTACGGCGGGCTTCACCTTCGGGTCCCATTTTCCGACGCTGGAATTCCTGACCACCGGGCGCACCGCAGGTGTGCCGCATTCGGTCGTGGCGTTTGTGATCGTGGCGGCAGGGGCGTGGTATCTGCTGCATCGCACGGTGTTCGGGCGGCATTTGTTCGCCGTAGGCAAGAACGAAGAAGCGGCGCGCTATTCGGGCATCAACACCAGCCGGGTCATTGTGCTGGCCTATATCCTGTGCGCTGTCCTGACGGCGTTGGCGGCGATTTTCTTTGCGATGTACACGCGCTCGGTCCAACCGTCATCGCATGGGAATTTCTACGAGCTCTACGCCATCGCCGCTGCCGTTCTGGGCGGATTTTCCCTGCGCGGCGGCGAGGGGTCGATCATCGGTGTCTGTCTGGGGGTCGTGCTGTTGCAGGAATTGCAGAACCTCGTGAACCTGCTCGGCATCCCGTCATCGCTGAATTTCGCGGTGATGGGCAGCGTTATTCTGATCGGGGTGATCGCCGATACCCAGTTCGAACGCTTTCGCACCGCGCGCAGACAGGCCGCGACCCGGGCCGCCGTGGAGGCGACATCAGCGAAGGGTTAGCCCCAGAAAAGCGCGGAGTCGGGACATGTGCAGATGGCTCCGCACCGTGTCAGCGGATTGCCGTCCATTCACACGGACCAGCCATGCGGGTGTTGCCTTGCCGAAAGAAGTTGGGCATCACGACCGGGCTTTGGGGGCATGAGCGCCCCTCTGATCCAAGGACATCCCGTGGCCGTCACGCTTGCACCCCCTGAAGTGCCCCCCAAGCGCCTGCGCGCGGTGGAAATTGTTCTGGCGTTGGCGGCGGGCAGCCTGTTGAGCTTCATGCTGCTGTGCAACAGCAGCCTCGCGGCCTATGGCACGCCGTTGTTCTCGTCGCTGACAGCCCATGGCGTGGGAACGGTGGTGGCGGGCATCGCGCTGGCCGGGCTGTGGCGCTGGCGCGCTCGGCCGGTCGCCGGTCGCGGCCGTGCGCCGCTTTGGGCGTATCTGGGTGGGTTGTCGGGGGCGTTGACGGTGCTGGCAACCTCGATCGCTGCCAATTCCTCACTGGCGCTGACCGGCACACTGGCGTTGGGTATCGCAGGGCAGGTGTTTCTGGCCTTGGTGTTCGACGCGATGGGGGCGATGGGGCTGGCCCGCCGTCTGCCCAGTCTGCGCGATCTTGCGGCGCTGGCGGCGATCCTTGCGGGAACCGGGCTGATCATTGCCGCACGGGGGATGGGCGCATGATGGCGGCGGTGATTTTCGCGCTTGGCGGCGGCATGCTGATCGCGCTGTCCCGGCAGGTCAACGGACGGCTGGCGCTGCAAAGCTCGGCGCTGGAGTCGTCGTTCTGGAACCATCTGGTGGGTTTTGCCGCGCTCATCGCGATCACCGTCGCGGTCGGCAGCTTCTGGCCCGAGGGCGTCGAAAATGCGCCGTGGTACGCCTGGGCAGGCGGCGCTGTGGGGGTGGTGTTCGTGGCTGCCAGCAGCTGGCTGATCCCGCGACTGGGGGCAACAATGACCGGTGCGCTGCTGGTGGCCGGGCAGATGCTGTCAGGCGTTACGCTGGATGTGCTGCGCGGGGTCGATGCCGTGCTGTGGATGCAGATCGGCGGCGTCGCGCTGATCCTTGGCGGGGTGCTGCTGGCGCGGCGGTAAGGTTTGCAGGCTTACCCCGTCTGCCTGACTTGGGCCGGGGCAGGGTGCTCGGGTCAAACCAAAAACATTCCTGACGTAAGGGAAGGATTGGGCGCGTCGCGACCGTTTTGCCGGTCCGGAGCGGGAGATCCGCCCTGCCAGCCGCGAATTTGGTCGTTTTTCGACAGGAATCCCGCAACTGAACGAAAAATTACAAAATCACGCACACCCGCGCATCAGAATGATTGTCACGAATCTGTTTCCGATGTTCAGTAGCTGGTGTCAGTCGCGTCGCACCGGGCCCTCCGGGGCAGAAATGCGGCGGCTTTGCCAACAGGAGGCTACGATGAAAACGACGACCGCGCTGGCCGCGTCGGCCAGCATTCTGGCCATGATGACCACCACGCCGGGCATGGCCCAGAGCATGGACGACCTGATTGCCGGTGCCCGTGCCGAGGGCATGCTGACCACCATCGCGCTGCCCCATGACTGGTGCGGCTATGGCGCCGTCATTGACGGTTTCCGCCAGATGTACCCGTTCCTTGAGATCAACGAGCTGAACCCGGATGCCGGTTCCGCCGACGAGCTGGAAGCGATCCGCGCCAACCGCGACAACACCGGCCCGCAAGCGCCCGACGTCATCGACGTGGGTCTGGCCTTTGGCCCGACCGCAGCCGCCGAAGGGTTGATCACGCCCTATATGGTCTCGACCTGGGACACGATCCCCGAGGGTGCGCGCGATGCCGAAGGCTATTGGTACGGCGACTACTACGGTGTGATGTCGTTCATCGTGAACACCGATCTGGTTGAAAACGTGCCGACCTCGTTCGCCGATCTGCTCAAGCCGGAATACGTGGGCCAGGTCGCGCTGGCGGGTGATCCGCGCGCCTCGAACCAGGCGATTCTGGCGGTGATGGCTGCCGGCATGGCGCAGGGTGCCGAGCCGGGCGCGGCTGCCGCCGAGGCCGGTCTTGAGTATTTCGCGCAGCTGAACGCCTCGGGCAACTTCGTGCCGGTCATCGGCCGCACGGGCACGCTGGCGCAGGGCACCACGCCGATCCTGATCCAGTGGGATTACAACGCTCTGGCCGCCCGCGACACGCTGGCTGGCAACCCGCCGGTTGAAGTGATCGTGCCCAGCGATGCGGTTCTGGCCGGTGTCTATGTGCAAGGCATCAGCGCCTTCGCGCCGCACCCGAACGCTGCCCGCCTGTGGATGGAGTACCTCTATTCGGACGCGGGTCAGCTGGGCTGGCTGGCAGGTTATTGCCACCCGATCCGCTTTAACGATCTGGCTGCCCGCGGCGTGATCCCGCAGGACATGATGGACGCCCTGCCGCCGGCAGAAAGCTATGCCGCCGCTGTCTTCCCGACGCTGGATCAGGTCAACGCGAACCGTGACGCCGTTGTGGCGAACTGGGACGCTGTCGTCGGCGCCAACGTCAACTGATCGACGCCTGACAACGGGGCCTGCCGCCACTGGCAGGCCCTCCTTTCCCTGCCAAGGCCCCCTTTTTCTACCAAGGCCCCCTTTTCCACCAAGGATCGCCGATGCCCGCCTCGCGCCCTGCACGCCGTCCCTTGCCGTTGACATGGCTGGGCGTGGCTCCGTTCTTCCTGTTCGTGGGTCTCTTTCTGCTGCTGCCCACGGCGTATATCGTCGTCGGCGCGTTTCGCACGCCCCAAGGCGGTTTCACCTTTGACAACATTCTGGCGCTGAACACGCCGACGATCCTGTCGGCCTATTGGGTGTCGATCAAGATCAGCTTCTGGTCGGCGCTGATCGGCTGTGTCGTCGGTTTTGCCATCGCCGCCGCGCTGACGGTCGGGGGCTTGCCGCGCTCGGTCCGCAACCCGATGATGACCTTCTCGGGCGTTGCGTCGAACTTTGCCGGTGTGCCGCTGGCCTTCGCCTTTATTGCGACCATCGGCCCGGCTGGGATCATCACGCTGTACCTGCGCAGCGAATTCGGCATCAACCTGCGTCTGATGGGCTTCAACCTGCTCTCGACGCTGGGTCTGGTGATCACGTACCTGTTCTTCCAGATCCCGCTGATGATCCTGATCATCACCCCCGCACTGGACGGTCTGAAACGCGAATGGCGCGAGGCTGCGGCGATTTTGGGCGCAACCGGCCTGCAATACTGGCGCATGGTGGCGTTCCCGATCCTGTTTCCGTCGATCCTGGGCACCATGGCGCTGCTCTTTGCCAATGCCTTTGGCGCGGTGGCGACGGCGATTGCCCTGACCGGCCCCTCGCTGAACATCGCGCCGATCCTTCTGTACGCGCAGATCCGGGGTGACGTGCTGGGCTCGCCCAACCTTGGCTACGCGCTGGCCTTCGGGATGATCGTCATCACCGGCCTTGCCAATGCGCTCTACATCGTGCTGCGCGCGCGCTCGGAAAGGTGGCTGAAATGACCAAGTTCTGGTCCTGGGGCGCGCTGCTTTTCGGCGTGTTGTTCTTCCTGATGCCGCTCTACGGCATGACCGAATTCTCGCTGAAGATGCGGCGCGGCGAATATTCGTTCGATGCCTATACGGCGGTGATCAACAACCCGCAGTTTCAGGCGACGTTTTCCTATTCGGTGATCATGGCGCTGGTGACGATCGCCTTTGGCGTGCTGCTGGTCGTGCCGACCGCGTTCTGGGTGCGGCTCAAGATGCCGTGGCTGCGGCCGTGGGTCGAATTCATCACGCTGTTGCCGCTGGTCATCCCGTCCATTGTCGTCGTTTTCGGCTATATCCGGCTGTACAACACCTCCAGCTGGCTGCCGCTGACGGGCACGGCGCTGGGCACCAACATCCTGCTGATGTTCGGCTATACCGTGCTGGCGCTGCCGTATATGTACCGCGCCGTGGATACCGGATTGCGCACCATCGACGTCGCCACCCTGACCGAAGCCGCGCAATCTCTGGGCGCGGGCTGGGCGACGATCATCGTCCGGGTGATCCTGCCCAATGTGCTGGGTGCGGTGCTGTCGGGGGCCTTTCTGACCTTCGCCATCGTGATCGGTGAATTCACCATGGCGGCACTTCTGGACCGCCCCGCCTTTGGGCCTTTCATGCAGCTTTTGGGCGCCAACCGCGCCTATGAACCCGCAGCACTTGCGGTGATCGCCTTCGGCATCACCTGGGCCTGCATGGGGTTGATCCAGCTGGTCACCCGCTTTTCCAAACATAACAGACTGGCACGCTGATGGCTTTCCTCGACATTTCACACCTCGAAAAAGCCTTTGGCACCATGCGGGTGGTCAAGGATTTCAATCTGGGGATCGAAAAGGGCGAGTTCATCTCGCTGCTTGGCCCCTCGGGCTGCGGCAAGACGACGGTGTTGCGCATGGTCGCCGGGTTCGAGCGCCCGGACATGGGCGCGATCACCATCGACGGCAAGGACATCACCGGACTGAAATCCAACCAGCGCAATGTCGGCATGGTGTTTCAGGCCTATGCGCTGTTCCCCAACCTGACGGTGGCCGAGAATGTCGGCTTTGGCCTGAAGATCGCCGGCGTTCCGCGCGATGAAGCCGCCGAGCGCGTGCGCGAGATGCTGGCGCTGATCGGCTTGCCGGATCTGGGCGCGCGCTATCCGTTCCAGCTGTCGGGGGGCAGCAGCAGCGTGTGGCGCTGGCCCGCGCGCTGGCCCCGCGCCCGCAGGTGTTGCTGCTCGACGAGCCCTTGTCGGCGCTCGATGCGAAAATCCGCGTCAGCCTGCGCACCGAGATCCGCGAGATCCAGCAACGCCTTGGCATCACGACAATCTTCGTCACCCATGATCAGGAAGAGGCGCTGTCGATTTCCGACCGCATCGTGGTGATGAACGGGGGCATCGCCGAACAGGTCGGTGCGCCGTTTGACATCTACAACCGCCCCGAGACGCGGTTCGTGGCGAATTTTGTCGGTACGCTCAGCATGATAGACGGCACCGTTATTGAACCCGGTGCTGGCCACGTGCGCATCGGCGACACCGAGATCACGCTTGGCCGTCCCCTCGCTCAGAAGGGCGGCGATTCCGTCACATTGGCCCTGCGGCCCGAGACGGTGCATCTGGGCCGCGCGCCGGGCTGTGAGATCATCCTGCCCGCGCGGATCCTTGAGGTTCACTTCCTCGGCTCGGTGATCCGCATCCGGGTCGAGGCGGCGGGAACGCAGCTGTCGCTCGACACCTTCAACCGCGCCGACATGCCCCCACCGCCGGTCGGCGCTGCGACCGAAATCAGCCTCGCGCCGGGCGATGTGATCGTGTTGGGAGACCGGCTGCCGGGGGGCGAATAACCCCTGGCAGGCTTGCCCGTGAGTCAGGTTTTGACATTAATGGACGGATCGGTCTATTAATGTCGGATGACGGTCAATCACGCCCCCATCCCTGAACCCAAACGCCGGGGCCGCCCCAAGGCCGATCCGGCAACGTCTGACACGCGGGCGCGGCTTTTGCGCACCGGGATGATCCATCTGACCGAACGCGGCTATGCCGCGACGGGGGTGGACGAGATCCTCGCAAACGCTGGCGTGCCCAAGGGCAGCTTTTACCATCACTTCGGCTCAAAATCCGCGTTCGGCGCGGCGTTGATCGACGCGTATCACCTCTATTTCGTCGCCAGACTGACCCGCGCGCTGGACGACATCGGCCTGTCCCCGCTCGACCGCCTGCGCCGCTTCACCAAGGATGCCGAGGCCGGCATGGCCCGGCACGGCTTCACGCGCGGTTGTCTGATCGGCAATCTGGGGCAGGAAATGGGCGCGCTGCCTGAAGAGTTCCGTGCCCGGCTGATCGAGGTGCTGGCCGACTGGCAAGCGCGCACCGCCGCCTGTCTGCGCGCCGCCCAAGACGCGGGCGCGCTGAAACCCGGCCTGAACCCCGATGCGCTGGCCGCCCTGTTCTGGACCGGATGGGAGGGGGCCGTGCTGCGCGCCAAGCTGGAACGCAGGCCAGACCCGCTGCACCACTTCGCCGACACTTTCTTTGATCTTATCGCAACCGAGAGGCCCTCATGTTCGACGCCATCCTGATCGATAAAACCGGCGACGCGCAAACCGTGTCGCAAACCACCGTGTCCGAGGGCGATCTGCCCGAGGGCGACGTGCTCATCGACGTTGCCTATTCGACGCTGAACTACAAGGACGCGCTGGCGATCACCGGGGCTGCCCCTGTGGTGCGCCGTTTCCCGATGGTCCCCGGCATCGACTTTTCCGGCATCGTGCGTGAAAGCAGCCACCCCGATTATGCCCCCGGCGACGCGGTCATCCTGAACGGCTGGGGCGTCGGTGAAACCCATTGGGGCGGCTTGGGCAAGGTAGCGCGGGTCAAGGGCGGCTGGCTGGTGCCGCTGCCCAAGGGGATCTCCTTGCGGCAGGCCATGGGGATCGGCACGGCGGGCTATACGGCGATGCTGTGTGTGATGGCGCTGGCGCAGCAGGGCATCACTCCGGAGATGGGCGAGATCGCCGTGACCGGTGCCGCCGGGGGTGTCGGCTCGGTGGCGACGGCGCTGCTGGCCTCGCGCGGCTATGATGTGGCGGCGGTCACAGGCCGCGCGTCGGAAGGTGACTATCTCAAAGACCTTGGTGCGAAAACCATTGTGGACCGGGCCGAGCTGTCGGGCAAACCCCGCGCGCTGGGCAAAGAGCGTTTTGCGGGTGGCGTCGATGTGGCGGGAAGCATTGTGCTGGCCAATCTTCTGTCGATGACCCGCTATGGCGGCGCGGTGGCGGCCTGCGGTCTGGCGGCGGGGATGGATCTGCCCGCCTCGGTCGCGCCGTTCATCCTGCGCGGCGTCACCTTGGTCGGCGTCGATAGCGTCATGTGCCCGGCGGCGAAGCGGCGTGAGGCTTGGCTGCTGCTGGCCAAGGAGCTGGATCTGGCCAAACTGGACGCGCTGTGTGTCGAGCTGCCCTTCGATCAGGTGATCGCAACCGCGCCGAAGTTTCTGGCCGGGCAGGTGCGGGGCCGGGTCATCGTGCCCGTCTCGCCCGACCTGGGCTGAGCGCGCGCCATGTCCGAGACCGAGAGCCGGCTGTTCGACCACCCCTCATGGCTGTATCTGCTGCGCGAGTTTGATACGCTCTACCGGCACGGCTCGGCCGGGGGCAGCCGGTTGATCCGGGCGCATCGCAAGCGGGTGCGCGATACGCTTTCGATGGTGATCGATGCGAACCCCGCAATCACCCTGCGCGCGCCTGAGGTGAAGCCGGTCACCGCCCATCTGCCCCGTGCGCTGGATCTGGGCGAGCGGGGCGTTGTCGGCAGCATGGCCCGCGCGCTGTCGCGGGTCGCGCCGCTGCTCACGTGGGAATACGGCTACGAGAAGGTGCCCAAGGCGCTGGCTCAGAAATACGCCTATTGCGAGGTTCTGGGACCGCGCGGTCCGGTCCGCTCGGACCGGCTGGTGCTGGGCTTTGTGCTATTCGCGCCTCGAACCACCTATCCGCAGCACAGTCATCAGGAGATCGAGGAAAGCTATATCTCAATCGCCGGGGCGTGGTCCGAGAATGACACGGCGGTGCATGCGCCCGGCTCGCTGATCCTCAACCGCCCGGATCATGAGCACCGCATCACCACCGCCGATCTGGACCCCTGCCTGCTGGCCTACGCCTGGGTCGGACCCGAGGAGCGCCTGAGCGCGCCGGGCATGAAGCTGAGCGCCAGCCGCAAGCAGCGCATGAGCGAAGGGATCTGAGCGGGCAGGGGTGCCGCATAAGGCGGCACTCGGGCCCCGCATCGGCGCTAAACGGCCCGGCCGCCTTGCATCTGGGCACCCGGGCCCTACACTTGACCCATGTTGACACAAATGAATGAACCCGCCGGGCTTGTGAAAGCTCAGGACCGGGATTGGTGGCGCGGTGCGGTAATTTACCAGATTTACCCCCGCAGTTTTCAGGACTCGAACGGCGACGGGATCGGCGATCTGGCCGGGATCATCCAGCGCCTGCCGCATATCGCCGAATTGGGCGTCGATGCGATCTGGATCAGCCCGTTCTTCCGCTCGCCCATGGTCGATTTCGGCTATGACGTCAGCGATTACCGCGATGTGGATCAGATTTTCGGCACGCTGGGCGATTTCGACGCGCTGATCGAGCGTGCGCATCAGTTGGGGCTGAAGGTGCTGATCGACCTCGTGCTCAGCCACACGTCGGAGCAGCACGCGTGGTTCCGCGAAAGCCGCTCTGGCCCGGATAACGCCAAGTCCGACTGGTATGTCTGGGCCGATGCCAAGCCCGACGGGACGCAGCCGAACAACTGGCTGTCGATCTTTGGCGGCCCGGCCTGGGAATGGTCGACCGAGCGGCAGCAATACTATCTGCACAATTTCCTCGTCGAACAGCCCGATCTCAACTTGCACAATCCCGATGTTCAGGACGAGTTGCTGAACATCGTGCGTTTCTGGCTGGATCGCGGGGTTGACGGATTCCGGCTGGACACGGTGAACCTGTATTTCCACGATCCCGAGTTGCGCAATAATCCGGTTTTGCCGATTGGCGAGCGTAACGAGATCCTGACGCCCAGCGTCAATCCCTACAACTGGCAAGACCACCTCTACGACAAGAACCGCCCCGAGAATCTGGCGTTTCTCAAACGGTTGCGCGCGGTTCTGGATGAGTATCCGGCAACGACCAGCGTCGGCGAAGTGTCGGATGCGCAGCGCGGGCTGGCGATCCAGTCGCAGTACACGTCCGGCGACGATATGTTGCATATGTGCTATGACTTCGCCTTTCTGTCGGGCACCTACCCTAGCGGCGACCGAGTGGCGGATGTGCTCGACACCTTTGGCGAACTGGGGCCGGAAAGCTGGGCCTGCTGGGCTTTTTCCAACCATGACGTGATGCGCCACATCTCGCGCTGGGAGTTGCCCAAACCCGCCGCGCGCACCTTTGCCGCGCTCTTGCTCAGCCTGCGCGGCAGCGTGTGTCTGTATCAGGGCGAGGAGTTGGGGCTGAGTGAGGCCTATGTTCCCTTCGAGGAACTGCAAGACCCCTACGGCATCCGCTTCTGGCCCAAGTACCACGGGCGCGACGGCTGCCGCACGCCGATCCCTTGGGTGCATGACGGGGTGAACGGCGGGTTCTCGACGGCGAAGCCGTGGTTGCCGCTGCCGGTCGATCATCTGGAACACGCTGTTGCCCGCCAGACCGAGGATTGGGACAGCATGCTGCGGTTCTATCGCAAGATGATCGGCTATCGCCAAAGCCGCGAGGCACTGCGCACCGGGTCTTTCGAGGTGATCGAGCGGCGGCCCGAGCTGCTCAGCTTTATCCGCCGGTCCGGCAACGAGACGCTGTTCTGCGCCTTTGCACTCAGCGACGAGCCGCAGGCGATCAGCCTGCCGCCGGGCCGGTGGCAGGCCGACGACAGCGCGCCGTTCCGTGCAACGCTGCTGGGCCCCGAGCGGGTGCTGGAGCCGTGGCAGGTGGTGTATGCGCTGAAGATAGACTGAAGAAAGGGCGCGTTCGGTCAGAACGCGCCCAACTCTTATGCGGCGGTTTGCGCGTCGGCGGCGCGGGCGCGCCCCCGGCGTGGTCATGGCTGTCGCGCACCGCGTTGCCCCAGGCCTTGACGTCATAGGTGCGCACCGTTTCGCGCAACTGGCGCATGCGCGACACCCGCTCGTCGACCGGCATGGTCAGCGCGTGCAGGATCGCCGTGTCCATCGAGCGGTTCGAGAACGGGTTGGTGATCACCGCCTGATGCAGCTCGACCGCAGCCCCAGCGAATTCCGACAGCACCAGAACCCCGTCGTCATCAGTCCGCGCGGCGACGAATTCCTTGCACACAAGGTTCATGCCATCGGCCAGCGGGGTGATCCATGCCACATCGGCGGCCCGGTAATAGGACACCAGTTCCTCGAACGGAATCGCCTGCGAGATCAGCGCGACAGGCTGCCAGTCCAGTCGCCCGAAACGGCCATTGATCTGGCCCGCCGACTGCTCGATCTCGCCCTGAATGTCCGAATAGATCGTCATGTTCTTGTTGGCACTGACCGACACATGCATCAGGCGAACCTTGCCGTGCAGCTCAGGGTGCGCCTCAAGCAGGCGGCCAAAGCTGGCCAGCTGTTCGACGCCGCCCTTGGTGTAATCCGTGCGGCCCACCGACAGGATCAGCTGCGCCTCGCCCAGATCTTCGCGGATTTCCTTGACGCGGGTATCGGTCTCGGGCCGGCGCGCGCGCTCTTCGATGAAGCCGACATCCACGCCAACCGGCGTGACGCTCAGCGTGACCTGACGCCCGTCATAGCTGAGCGCCTTGGGCACGCCACGTTCGGACAGCGCGGTGCCGTCGGAATACAGATGCGGCGGCACCGGCGCGCGGGCGGCGACGACAACGTCGCACAGGCTGCGTGCGACCGAGGCGAAGTTTTCCGCGTAACGCGGGATGTGGAAGCCCACATCGTCGCAGGCCAGCAGGCTTTCAACGATCTCGCGCCGCCATGGCAGCACGTTGAACATATCCGCCGCCGGGAAGGGCGTGTGGTGGAAGAAGGCGATGCGCACATCGGGGCGCAGTTTGCGCAGATAGCCCGGCACCAGCCACAGGTTGTAGTCATGCACCCAGACCAGCGCCCCATGCGCCGCTTCGCGCGCGGCGGCTTCGGCAAAGGCCCAGTTCACTTCGCGGAAATTGGGCCATTCAACCCGGTCGTAGTTATACTTTTCCTTGAAGCTGTGCAGGATCGGCCAGAACGCCTCTTTCGAGGTGACATGGTAGAACTCGCGCACCTGAGCGGCAGACAGCGGCAGCCGGGTGACCGAGTAGGTGCCGAAATCATCGGTGATCTCGATCACCGGCTCGAAGTCCGGGTTGGCCGGATCTTCGGCCAGCTTCCACGCCACCCAAGACCCGCGATCAACCGCGCCGAAGAAACTTTTCAGCGTGGGCACGATCCCGTTGGGGCTTTTGTTCTCGCGCAGGACGATCTTGCCGTCAACTTCAACCTCTTCATAGGGTTGTCGATGATAGACGATGACCAGATCTGACGGCATGATGACCTCCTATGCTGCGGCTAAGCTGATGAAATTCTTGGCGATGATGGCTTCTGCGATGCCGCCTGCGCCGTGAGCTTCGGCGATATGGACATGGTCCAGACCGGCCAGCTTGTCCAAGAGCCCCTGTTCGGAATTCCCCACTGCAACGGCTGGAAGACCCAGCGACAGCATGGACAGATCGTTGAGCGTGTCACCGGCAACCAGACAGCGGCGGGTGTCGATTTCCAGATAGGTCAGCAGGCGCAGCAGCGACGGACCCTTGCTCACACCCTTGGGCAGAACGTCGAAGAAACGGTTGTCGGAAACCAGCGCGTCGAGGCCCATCTCGGCCACGATATCCAACGCGCGGGTATCGAACAATTCGGGGTCCATGTCATAGCTGAGCCGGTAGCGGAAACCGGTGGATTGCAGCGACAGGCCGGCAAGGCCTTGCAGCGCCACTTGCGCGCGGGGGCCGGTGTTGACCCAGGCGGCCTCGATCTCGCGTTCCAGCTCAAGGATCGGGGCGACGAAGTTGTTGTCGTCGAACTCGGCGATCGTGGTGCCGACATCACCGATGACATAATCCGGCTTGGGCACTTCACCCGAGCGCGTCAGGTCGCGCACAAATTTGGGGTCGCGGCCGGTGACGAAGATCAGGCCGACCTGATGGCGGTTCTCTTCGATCCAGCGATAGAGACCGGCGCGGGCATTGTCATTGCCGCCCAGAAACGTTCCGTCGAGATCGGTTGCGAGGACCAGCTGCTTTTGCGAGATGGCGCGGGGTTGAACGGCGGGAATGATGTTCATGAGATCCTTTCTGCAAGATTTTGGATAGCTTGCGCTGATGCAGGATGGTCAAAGACCAGATCCATCGAGCGCGGTTCAGATTCAATCGGACGGGCCCAGAGCGCGGCAAAGGTCGCGCCCAGATCAGCCCCGTCGCGCAGGATGGTTTGTACGGCCTCGCAGATCGGCATCGACACGCCGACGCGGTGGGCCAGATCGGTGACCGATTTGGCGTTCATCTCGCCCTCGACCACCACGGGCTTGCCGTCAAAGCAATCGGCGCGTGGCACGCCTTCGCCCAGCTGAAAGCCCAGCGACATGTTGCGCGAGGTCGGGCTTGAGCAGGTCAGCGTCAGATCGCCGATACCCGACAGGCCCGTCACGGTTTCGCGCCGCCCGCCCAGAGCCTCGGCCAGTTGCTTCATCTCATCAAGGCCCCGCGTGATCAGCGCGGCGCGGGTGTTTTCGGCAAAGCCTGCGCCGGTCATCATGCCGCAGGCGATGGCGATGACGTTCTTGACCGCGCCGCCAACCTCGACGCCGACCAGATCGTCGGACACGTAAGCACGGAAGCTCTCGGTGGTCAGCGACAGCGCCAGACGCACCGCAGGGCTGGTGCCGGGGTTGATCCGGTCCGAGGGGCCAAAGGCAAAAGCCACGGTGGCAGCGGTCGGGTGGTTCAGCGCGGTTTCGCGCGCGAAGGTCGGGCCTGAGACGACGCCGACCGGGTGGCCCGGCAGTTCCTCTTCGGCCACTTGCGTCATCAGAAGGCCGGTTTCAGCCTCGATCCCCTTGGCGCAGACGGCAACCGGCATGCCCTTGGGCGCGAACAAGGCCACCTGACGCGCCACGCTGCGCACACTGCGCGAGGGGACGACGATCAGCGCCGCATCGGCGCCGTCCAGCGCGTCGCGCATCTCCTTGATGCCGAACAGCCCCTCGGGCAACGGGACGCCCGGCAGATGGCGGGTGTTTTCGCGCTGGCGGTTGATGTCGGTGATGACCGCAGGGTCGCGGCCCCACAGCCGAGCGGTGGCGCCCGACCGGGCAAGCGTGGCGGCAAGGGCAGTGCCCCATGACCCGGCACCGATCACGGCGACAGTGTCATAGCGGCGGGCGGGTTGCGGCAGCGAAGGACCGGGAATCGGTTGAAGCTTCATCGTCTTCCTCTCGTTCTGCTCGGCTCTGGGCGCATCGCGGCGACGCAGGATGCTCAAAGCCATGTGCGGCGGCAGGGGGCACGCTATCGTCGGGTTGTGCGGCGCACCCCTCATCGAAATATGTTGCGGTGCGGCAAATCGTCGAGCGCAGGGCTAACCAACGGCGCTCGACGGATCAGCGAAATGGGCTCCCGCCCATCCGTTGTGCATTATCATGCACTTCGTGCCAGCTCGATCCGCGTCTCTAGTCTAATATAGGCCGCTTTCGACATTCTCAACGTCGTTTTTTGACATTTCGCGACTATAGCCTAGTTTCTGCGGTGCAGCGGCACAATTCGCCCGCTGTTGACCCGTTACCGCAACCAGATCTCAGGAGACCCGTATGAGCACGACCGTCAGAACCGCAATTTTTCCGGTTGCAGGGCTTGGGACGCGGTTTTTGCCCGCGACCAAGGCGACGCCGAAAGAGCTGCTGCCGGTCATCGACACGCCGCTGATCCAGTATGCGATCGACGAAGTGCGCGCGGCGGGGATCGAGCGGATGGTGTTTGTCAGCCACCCCAGCAAGGCCGCCATCGAGCGCTATGTGATGGATGACAAGCGCCTGCGGCGGAACCTTGAAGCCAAGGGAAAGCACGCGCTGGCCGAGCAGTTGCACGACAGCGCCTTGTGCGCGGCTGACGACGACGTGGTGTTCACGATGCAGGACGAGCCGCTGGGTCTGGGTCACGCCGTGGCCTGCGCGCGCCCGCATGTGCTGCCGGGGCCGGTGGCGGTGATCCTGCCCGACGATCTGATCCTTGGCGCGACTGGCGCACTGTCGGAGATGATCGCCGCCTATGACACCGCGCCCGTCGGGCACATGGTCGCCGCGATGACGGTTGATCGCGCCGAGACGCGCAAATACGGCGTGCTGTCGGTGACGGGGCAGGAGCGGGATGTCATTCTGGCGGATGGCATGGTCGAAAAGCCTGAGCCTGACGCCGCCCCGTCACGCAAAGCAGTGGTCGGGCGCTATGTGCTGGATGCGTCGATCTTCGACGATCTGGCGCAGGTCGCCCCCGGTGCGGGCGGGGAAATCCAGCTGACCGACGCCATCGCCAAAGGGGCGGGCCGTCTGGGGCTGGGGGGCTTTGCCTTCTCGGGGCGTCGCTTTGATTGCGGGTCCAAGGCCGGGATGCTGGAAGCGACCCTGCATCTGGCGCAGCAAGACCCTGAGTTTGCCGATGTCCTCGCTGCCTTCAGCGCAGCGCCACGCGCTGCTGCCTGATCACGCCTCGCGCGTTTTGGCCAGCACCGTGCGGTGGGTGATCTGGCTGCCGGTGCGCGCATCGATCAGCACCGGCTGAAGGGGTTCGTCGGTCTCGCGCGACATCAGCGTGACTGATGAGCCGCCCTCGACCGGCACATGGGTATTCGCCCAGTCAATCAGCGTGACCAGCAGCGGATAGAGCGCCTTGCCCTTGTCGGTCAGGCGGTACTCGTGGCGCAGGGGCCGCTGTTGATATGCCTCGCGGCGCAGCACACCGTCGGCTTCCAGTTTGCGCAGCCGGTCGGCCAGAACATGCCGCGTGATCCCCAGCCTTTCCTGCATCTGGTCAAAGCGTCGGATGCCAAAAAAACACTCGCGCACGACAAGCATCGTCCAGCGATCACCGATCACGGACAGGCCGCGGGCGACGGGGCAGGCTTCGGTTTGCAACTCGGTCCATTTCATGAGGTCAGTGTAACAGCGGTTGACAGGTTCCGAAAGAGAACTTACGCCATAAGGGTTCCGAAAAGGAACTTACTTGTCCCGACGAAAGAGATCGCATGACCACGCAGGACGCGCCCCGGACCAGAACCCGCAGCTACAGCTATGCACTGGCGGCACTCGATACCGGCGCCGCGCTGCGACTGTCAGGGCTTGAGTACATGCGCGCGCTGGCTGCCGGAGAGATCGGCGCGCCGCCGTCGATGATCACCACGCTGGGTTTTTCAAATCCGCTGGATCTGGAAGACGGCAAAGCGGCCTTCGAGGCCGACGCGGCCGATTTCCTGCTCAACCCGATGGGCGCGGTGCATGGCGGGTTTGCGGCGACGCTGCTCGATACGGTGATGGGCGCGGCAGTCCATACGTCACTGGGACCGGGTCTTGGCTTCACCACATCGGATCTGTCGGTGAAATACACGCGGGCGATCCTGCCGGGCACCGGCCGCTTGCGGGCCGAGGCGACGATTGTTCACCGGGGCCGCCAGATGGCGACAGCGCAGGGCACGGTGATCGGTCTGGCAGATGGCAAGCTTTATGCCCATGGGTCGACGACCTGCCTGATCTTCCCGCTGACCTCGGTAAAGGGCTGAGATCGTGAACCAGAGCCTGCCGCCCCTCGACCCCGCCGCCCGCGCCCGCGCGGCGCGCACGCAAGCCTTGCTGAGCGCACCCATCGGCCCGACGCTGGCCAAACTCGCCGCGCCCAATATTCTGGCGATGGTCGTGCAGGCGGCGCAGAGCATCGCCGAGGCCTATTTCGCCAGCCGCATCGGCGTCACCGCGCTGGCCGGGCTGGCGCTGGTTTTCCCGCTGGTGATGCTGACGCAGATGCTGTCCGCCGGGGCGATGGGCGGCGCGATCTCGGCTTCAGTCGCGCGGGCACTGGGGGCGGGCAATCCGGACCGCGCCGCCACCCTCACGATCACCGCGTGGCTTCTGGCGGTTGGTTTTGCGCTGGTGATGGCGGCGATCATGCTGCTGTTTGGTCCGGCGATCTTTGTCACGCTGGGCGGTGGGCCCGAGTCGGTGGCGGCAGCCGTGACCTATGCGGCGGTGTTCTTCCCCGGCTGTATCGCGATCTGGATGTGCCACGCGTCCCTCAGCGTCATTCGCGGCACCGGCGACATGGGGATGCCGTCGCTGCTGTTGCTGCTGGTCTCGACCGTCTCGATCCCGCTTGCCGGTGGCTTCGCGCTGGGCTGGGGGCCGTTGCCCGCGCTGGGTATGGCGGGTCTGCCGCTGGGTCTGATCGTCGCCTACGGCGTCGGCGCGCTGGTGGCTGTCGGGTATATCGCCGCCGGGCGGACCGGACTGGCCTTCAAGGGCGCACTGGGGCGCATCGATGGCGGCATGGTCCGCGATATCATGAGCGTGGGCGCGATGGCCTCGGTCAATACGGTGCTGACCGTGCTGACGGTTGTGATGATGGTCGGCATGGTCGGCAGGCATGGCGAGGGTGCGCTGGCGGGCTATGGTCTGGGCGCGCGGCTGGAGTTCCTGATGATCCCGGTGATCTTTGGCATCGGCGCGGCAATGACGTCGATGGTCGGCGCGAATATCGGGGCAGGGGCCAAGGCCCGCGCGTTGCGGGTTGCGTGGACGGGATCGCTGGCCGGGGCGGCGATTGTCGGGGTGATCGGGTTGGTGCTGGCCCTGTTCCCCGATCTGTGGCTGGGCATCTTTCTTGAGCCCACAAACACCGAGGCCCTGACCGCCGGGCGCGCCTATTTCCACATCGTCGCGCCGTTCTATCCGTTCTTCGGGCTGGGGTTGGCGCTCTATTTCGCCTCGCAGGGGGCGGGACGCATGCTGTGGCCGGTGATCGGGAGCTTCTCGCGTATCGGGGTGGCGATTGGCGGGGCAGTGTTGCTGCGTTCGGTGACGACGATCGGGGTTAACGGGGTGTTCATGGCGATTGCCTTTGCCATGCTGGTCTATGGATCGATCATCAGCATCGCTGTCTGGCGCGGTCGCTGGGCATAGGAGGGAAGATCATGCTTTACCTTGAGGATTTCGCGCCGGGGCAGACCTATGGCTCGGGCAGGCTGACCGTGACCGAGGCCGATGTGATCCGCTTCGCCAAAGAATTTGACCCCCAGCCGTTCCATCTGGACGCCGAGGCGGCCAAGGACACCCTGTTCCGGGGGCTGGCCGCAAGCGGCTGGCACACGGCGGCGATGACCATGAAGCTGTTGCAGGGCGGAGAGCTGACGCCCGCCGGCGGCATCATCGGTGCCGGGTTCGAGGAATTGAGCTGGCCGCGCCCGGTGCGCCCCGGCGACGTCTTGCGGGTTCACAGCGAAATCCTCGAGGTCCGCGCCTCGCAGTCCCGGCCCACGCAGGGGGTGATCAAGGTGCGCGGCACGACGATCAATCAGGACGACAAACCCGTGCAGGTCTTTGTCGGTCATCTGATCGTGCAGGCCCGTCCCAGCGCGTAAGCGAGGGCCTTGCCGTCGGGCGAGCCGCCTGTCTATCGTGCATTCAAGGCGCGATGAGGGACGGGGACAATGACCAAGGCTGACACTGCCCGCGCTGCTGTTGCGGCCCGCCACCGCGCGATCCCGTCAATCCCCGCATGACCCTTGATCACCTGATCTCGCAATATGGCCTGTGGGCGGTGTTCCTGGGCTGCTTTTTCGAAGGCGAGACCGCGGCCATCACCGGCGGCGTCTTTGCGCACCGGCATCTGCTGGTGTTGTGGCAGGTCACGCTGGTCGCGGGATTTGCGGCCTATCTGGCGGATATGAGCTTCTTTCTGGCCGGGCGGCGGTTTCGTGACCATCGCCTTGTGCGCACGCTGGCAGCCCGCCCTCGTTTCGCGGTCGCACTGCGCGGCATCGACCGGAACCCCGCCCGCTTTGCCGCCGTGTTCCGCTTTATCCCCGGCATGCGGATGATCGGCCCGCTGGCGCTGGCGCAATCGACGATTTCGACCGCGCGGTTTGCGCTGCTGGCCGCGCTGGCGGCGGCGGTCTGGTCGGTGCTGTATGCCGCGCTCGGGCATGTCATCGGGCAGCTGTTAGCGGCGCTGTTCGGCCCGATCGAGCGGGTCGAGGTGCTGCTGACCGGCGCGCTGGTCGCAGCACTTGCGGTTGCTGCTGTGATCCTTTGGCGCCGCCATCGTCGGGGTTGAGCGCGAAAACCCGGCTGCGACAGAGTGTCAGGCACAGGGCATTTTCCGGGTTAAATCGCGTGAAATCAACGCACTATCGGTGCGACATGATCGAACCTACCCGGTGCTGGTCTTGGGGCGTATGGTCTATCACAGACTCAGATATAGTATCTGAGAGGGGTTGCTGCCGGATCGATGCGTCGATCAGAGCGCGCCCGTGCCCAGTGGGGCGCGCCAGAACCTGAGTGAGGTGTCCGAATGTTCAACGATTTCGCCGCGATTGATCTGGCCCGTTTCCAGTTCGCCTTTACCGTGTCGGCGCATATCATTTTCCCGGCCTTCACCATCGGTCTGGCGAGCTTTCTGGCGGTCTTGAACGCCCTGTGGCTCTGGCGGCGCGACGAAGTATATCTGCGGCTCTTCGACTACTGGAAGACGATCTTCGCCGTGACCTTCGGCATGGGCGTCGTGTCGGGGATCGTCATGTCCTACCAGTTCGGCACCAACTGGTCGGTGTTCTCGGACCGCGCCGGGCCGGTGATCGGGCCGTTGATGGGCTACGAGGTGCTGTCGGCCTTCTTCCTTGAGGCGGGCTTTCTGGGCATCATGCTGTTCGGCCGTCAGCGTGTCGGCGAGAGGCTGCACATGGCCGCCACGGCGATTGTCGCGGTGGGGACGCTGTTCTCGGCCTTCTGGATCCTCAGCGCCAACAGCTGGATGCAGACCCCGGCGGGCTACGGGATCAATGAACTGGGGCAGTTCGTGCCCGAGGACTGGTGGGCGATCATCTTCAACCCCTCGTTCCCGTATCGTCTGGTGCATATGGTGCTGGCCGCCTACCTGACCACCGCCTTTGTCGTCGGTGCGGTCGGCGCGTGGCACCTGTTGCGCACGCCGGAAAGCCGGGGTGCGGCGATCATGTTCTCGATGGCGATGTGGATGGCGCTGATCGTCACGCCGATCCAGATCTTTGCCGGGGATGCGCACGGGCTGAACACGCTGGCGCATCAGCCCGCGAAAATCGCCGCCATCGAGGGGCATTACGAAAGCTACCCCGAGGGGCGCGTGCCGCTGATCCTGTTCGGCCTGCCCGACGATGACGCGGGCGAGATGCGCTATGCGGTCGAGATCCCGCTGCTCGGCTCGCTGATCCTGACGCATGATCTGGACACGCCGATGCAGGGTCTTGATGCCTTCCCCGAGGATGAGCGCCCGCCATCCGCGCTGATCTTCTGGACCTTCCGCATCATGGTCGCTGTCGGCTTCGCGATGTTGGGCCTTGGCCTGTGGGCCGCGTTCGCGCGCTGGCGCGGGCGGCTTGACACCTCGCCATGGCTGCACCGCGCGGCGGTGTTGATGGGGCCGACCGGCTTTCTGGCCGTGCTCTGCGGGTGGATCACCACCGAAGTGGGCCGCCAGCCCTATACTGTCTACGGGCTTCTGCGCACCACGGACAGCGTCGCGCCCTTGCAGGCCGAGGCTGTCGCCACCTCGCTCATCGCCTTCATCGTGGTTTATTTCTTCGTCTTCGGGTTCGGCACGCTCTACGTCCTGCGCCTGATGAGCAAGCGGCCCAAAGACCGGGTTGATATCGAGGAAATCGGCCCGACCCGCTCGTCCGGGATCACCCCGGTTGCCGCCAGTCCCTCAGCACCGCACGCGACGGCCAAGGAGTAAGCCATGGTCTTTGACCTTTCCTTCATCTGGGCCGGGCTGATCGCCTTTGGTGTGCTGGCCTATGTCCTGCTCGACGGGTTCGATCTGGGGATCGGCATCCTGTTTCCCTTCCTCAAGGACCGACAGGAACGGCATCTGGCGATGAACACCATCGCGCCGGTCTGGGATGGCAACGAGACATGGCTGGTGCTGGGCGGCGGCGGGCTGTTTGCCGTGTTCCCGCTGGCCTATGCCATCGTCATGCCCGCGCTTTATCCGCTGATCATCGCCATGCTGCTGGGGCTGGTGTTTCGCGGCGTGGCGTTCGAGTTCGTGCACCGCACGGCGCGGATGCAGGGGTTCTGGGAGATCGGCTTCTGGGGCGGATCGCTGGTTGCCACGCTGGCGCAGGGCATGGCGCTGGGCGCGCTGGTGCAGGGCATCACCATCGAGGGGCGGGCTTATGCCGGCGGCAATTGGGACTGGTTCACGCCGTTCTCGGTGCTGACGGCGGTGGCGCTGCTGGTGGGATATGCGCTTTTGGGCGCGACATGGCTGATCCTGAAGACCGAAGGCGAAACGCTGCAACGCGCGCAGCGTTTCGCGCGCCCGCTGGCGCTGGCGTTTCTGGTGGCGATTGCGGCGGTCAGTCTGGCGACGCCCTTCCTGCACCCGCAGTACCTTGAGCGCTGGTTCGGCTGGCCGAGTGGCCTCTACAGCGCCATCGTGCCGGTGCTGCTGGCGCTGGCCGTGTGGCAACTGTGGAGCGGCTTGTTCCACGGCCACCCTATGCGCCCGTTTCTGGCCACGGTGGGGATCTTCGTGATCTCGTTCGCCGGGCTGGGGGTCAGCTTTTACCCCAATCTGGTGCCCCCGGGCCTGACCATCGTCGAGGCCGCCGCACCCGATGCGTCGCTGAAGTTCCTGCTGGTCGGGGCTGTGGTGCTGATCCCGGTCATTCTGGCCTATACCGCGTTCTCGTACTGGGTGTTTCGCGGCAAGGTGAAACACAGCGACGGGTATCACTGATGCGCTGGCTGTGGTTTGTGGCGCTCTATGTCGGCAGTGTGCTGGCGCTGGGCGCGGTGGCCTATGCGATCCGGTCGGTGCTGATGTAGTCAGGTAACGTGGATGGCGAACAGCGCCAGCAGCACGAAGACGGCGGCGACCAGCAATGCCAGAAACGCGTCGCTGGCCATCGCGCCATCATCAAAGCTGTCCTGCGCGTCGATGCGTTTGCGCAGGTGGAGCATGCGCAGATAGGCGACCAGCACCACCACGCCGCCCGCGATCAGCATCAGCACCTCGGACCACAGCGGCGCGGGCGTGTCGCGCAGCCGGGCCGAGGCCAGACCGAAGCCGACAATCGCCACCGCCGTGCGCACCCATGCCAGAAAGGTGCGCTCATTCGACGAGTGGTCGGCGTAATTGGCGATCATGCCCGCCTCCTTGTGTCACCGCCCTGTGAGTGTGTCATGGCGCGCGCGCGGCGCACAAGACAGCGCTCATGGGGTGCGCTCGGCCAGATCGAACACCTGCAACCCGTCCAGCCCGGTCTGCCGCGCGATCCAGTCCGGGTGGTGCAGGGTCGTCTGCGCGTCCTTCGCCCCGGCTGCCCAGTGCTCGTGCATGCTCAGACGCGAGAATTCGTAATCCTTTGACTGCGTCTCGAACCGTTCCTTGCGGTGGATCAGATGCACCAGCGTCCGGGCGCTGCCGCCGCCGATGGCACAAAGAGCGGCCAGATCGGGGTCGTCGCGCAGATCCTTGGGCAGGCGGTCACGCAGGCGCAGGGCGGCGGCGCGCAGGTCGTGCAGGGTCTTGTAGCGGTCGGTGGTCAGGCGCGTTCGGCTGGAATACTGGATGTCCTTTTGCCGTTGCGCCACCGCGCCCAGATCCGGCGGCAACGGACCGCGGGCGCTGAACAGGTCGATCTGGAAGACACAAAGCGGCTCTTCCCCGGCACTTTCCATGACGTATTGCAGCGGCGTGTTCGACACGAGGCCGCCGTCCCAATAATGCCGCCCGTCAATCTCGACCGCCGGAAAGCCGGGGGGCAGGGCCCCGCTGGCAAGGATGTGCTCGGGTCCGATCCGCGTTGTGGTGCTGTCGAAATAGGTGAAATTGCCGGTTTCGACATCGACCGCGCCGACAGACAGGCGCGGGCCCTTGTCGTTGAGATAGTCGAAATCGACCAGCGCCTGCAGCGTTTCAACCAGCGGGGCGGTGTCATAAAGGCTGGCGGCGGGGTGATCGAGCATCGGCCAGAAGGCGGGCAGCGGGCGGGGACGGAAGAAACCGGGCACCCCGGTCGAGGCAACGGCCAGCGCGGCCGCTTCGGTATAGGCCCGGCGCGCTGCGTCACCGCCCAGCCAGAGCGGCGCGCGCAATTCCGACGTGATCGTTTCCCAGAACGCGGTCAGGCTGGCGCGGCGCTCGGCTGGCGGGTTGCCACAGATCAGCGCTGCATTGATCGCGCCGATCGAGATGCCAGCGACCCAGTCCGGCTGGTATCCGCCCGCTGCAAGGATCTCGTAGGCCCCGGCCTGATACGCCCCCAGCGCGCCGCCGCCCTGAAGGACCAGCACCGTTTTCTCACCGTTGTTCATGGCTTTGCGTCCTGTGTGACCGGCACCTTTGGGTGCCTTGGGGTGGAAAAAGACCCCGTTGTGGACTCTAGATAGGGGCGGTCTGTGCGGAGGTCGAGATGGGCCAGCGGCCAGCGCCCCTGGCTTGCGCGCACCTTGCCGTGAGGTCTCGGGAAACCGCCCGATCGGGGCAGTGCCGCTTTTCGCGGCGATGGGCGCACCGCGCGTCCCGGTCCCTGCAGTCGGGCCGTCAGCAGGGTTGCAATTTGATCAAAATGTTGCTCAAGTTTGAGTCGGAGCAACGGAAATGAGTATTTCAGGCATGGCACTGGCGACGCTGATCATCACGAATGGCCGCGTATTGACGATGGACGCACGCCACCCCCGCGCCGAAGCGGTCGCGCTGCAAGGCGATCAGATCATGGCGGTGGGCGACACGGCGAGCATCACCGCACTGGCCGGTCCGGGCTGCCGGATGATCGACGCGGGCGGGGCCACGGTCCTGCCCGGTTTCATTGAAAGCCACCTGCATCTGTTCATGGCGGGCAACGAACTGGCGCATCTGCAATTGCTGGGCGTCGAAGGCCCCGAGGCGCTGGGCGCCGCGCTGACCGCCTATGCCGCCGCCAACCCCGATGTGCCGGTGATCCGGGGGCAGGGGTGTGATTACGCCATTTATGGCCGCTCGCTGACCCGCCACGACCTTGACGCCATCGTCGCCGACCGCCCGGTGCTGCTGAGCGCTGCCGACCACCACACCGCCTGGGCCAACACCAAGGCGCTGGAAATGGCGGGCATCCTGCAGGGCCGCGACCTGCCCACGGGCAATGAGATTGTCATGGCAGAGGATGGGCTTGCTGCGGGCGAGCTGCGCGAGTTCAACGCTTTCGAGCCGGTGCTGGCCCTGAGCGGCGAAGAACGGATCTCGGCGGGGATTGCCACGGGCGAAGAGCCCAATCCGATGCCCGGCTACGCCGACCTGATGCGCGATCTGGAGCCTATGGAGCGCGGGTTGAAGCATTGTGCCAAGCATGGCTTCACCTCGCTGGTGAATATGGATGGCAACCGCTACACGCTGCTGGTGCTGTCCGAACTGCGCCGTCAGGGCCGTCTGACCGCCCGCGTGCGCGTGCCGTTCCACTACCGCCCGCACCGCACGCCTGCCGATCTGGAACAGGCCAGCGTGCTCAGCGCCGAGTTCAACGATGACTGGCTGTCCTCGGGGTTCGTCAAGCTGTTCATGGACGGCGTGATCGACAGCGAAACCGCCGTTCTGGTCGATGACTATCCTGCCACGCCCGGCTGGAAAGGCGACGCGTTGCACAGCGACGCGCGGTTCAAGGAGATTGCGGTCGAGGCCGACCGACGCGGCCTGCAGATCGCGGTCCATGCCATCGGTGACGGGGCCGTCCGCCGCGTGCTCGACGGCTATGAGGCCGCGCGCAAGGCCAATGGCAAACGCGACTCGCGCCACCGGATCGAGCATATCGAGCTGATCAACCGTCAGGACGTCCCGCGTCTGGCCGAGCTGGGCGTCGTTGCCTCGGTCCAGCCGGTGCATGCGCCCGGCTCGATGGATTTCCCGGTTTTTCCGACCATGGACAAGATCGCCCGCGACCGCTGGGTCGATGCCTATCTGTGCCGCGATCTGGCCGAGGCGGGGGCGAAGCTTGCCTTCGCGTCGGACTGGCCGGTGGCCGATGTGAACCCGTTGCGCGGCATTCAGGCGGCGATGACGCGCCCCACCTATGAGGGCGCGCGCGATCAGCGCATCCCGCTGCTTGACGTGCTGGCGGCCTATACCACCGGCGGTGCCTATGCCGAGCATACCGAGGATCGCAAGGGCTGCCTGCGTCCGGGGTATCTGGGCGATGTGGTGATCCTGTCGGATGACATCGAATCCGTGCCGGTCGATCAGATCGGCGCAATGCAGGTTGCGAAAACCATTTGCGGCGGTCGCGTCGTCTGGGAGGGTGAATGACCCAAGAAATCGAGATCGCCGGACTGAGCAAGGTTTTCGGGCAGGGGGCCTCGGCCTTTCGGGCGCTGACCGATATCAACCTGAGCATCGACACCGGCGAGTTCTTTACGCTGCTGGGCCCCTCGGGCTGCGGCAAGACCACGCTGTTGCGGATGATCGCCGGGTTCGAGCACCCCACCGGCGGCACGCTCAAGATTGCGGGCGAAGAGATGGCGGGCAAAGGGCCCAATGCCCGCCCGGTCAACACCGTGTTTCAGTCCTACGCGCTGTTTCCCCACATGACCGTGGCGCAGAACATCGGCTTTGGCCTGAAGATGCTGGGCAAATCGCGCAGCGAGGTGGACAAAACGGTGGCCGAGATGCTGCGGCTGGTGCGCATGGAACCGATGGCCGACCGCAAACCCAGCGAGATCTCCGGCGGTCAGCAACAGCGGGTCGCCTTGGCACGCGCGCTGGCGCCGCGTCCGCGCGTGTTGTTGCTGGACGAGCCGCTGAGCGCGCTGGACCTCAAGCTGCGCAAGGAGATGCAGAGCGAGCTGAAACGCCTGCAAACCGAGACCGGCATCACCTTTGTCTTCGTCACCCATGATCAGGAAGAAGCTCTGACCATGTCCGACCGCATCGCGGTGATGAGCGCCGGACGTATCCTGCAACTGGGAACGCCGCATGACATCTACCACGCGCCTGCCGAGCGGTTTGTCGCGGATTTCATCGGCGATACCAATTTCCTCGACCTTCCCGTCACCGCGATCAGCGGCGACGTCGCGACGCTGACCCTGCCGGGCGGCCAGTCAGCCGAGGCGCGACTGCCCGCAGGCTATCTGCCCGTGATCGGCGAGACGGTCACCGCCGTGGTGCGCCCCGAGCAGGCGGTGCTGGGCGAGCCGGGCAGCGGGATGCTGTCGGGCACGGTGGCTTCAAGCGTGTTCTTCGGCACCGACACGCATCTGCATCTGACGCTGTCCGACGGGCAGGACTTTATCCTGCGCCGTCAGAACACCGCCGATCTGCCCGTACCGCAACCCGGCACGCCGGTGGGCATCACCCTTGGCGCGGGCACCCTGCGCGTGCTGAGGAGCTGAGCGCATGGCAGCCCAAAACCCCGACCCGGCCCCCGAGGGCGAACCGCAGGAGCGCCACGGCTGGAAATGGGCGCTCAACGCGCCTGCGCTTGCGGTGTTGATCCTCGCAGCCTCGGGCCCGTTGATCATCGTCGCCGTCTATTCCTTCCTCAGCCCCGGCAACATGGGCGGCGTGGCGTGGGATTTCTCGCTGGATGGCTGGTTCAAGGTCTTCTGGTCGCGCGACATTTTCGACCCTGAGAATGTCAGCTGGAACTGGGGCAACCTGTCGGTGTTCTGGCGCACGGTCTGGCTGTCGATGCAGACCACCGTGATCTGCGCCGTGCTGGGCTTTCCGACGGCGTGGTTCATCGCCACCCGCCCGCCGCACCGCCGCGCGCTGTGGCTGTTCCTGATCACCATTCCGTTCTGGACCAACCTTCTGATCCGCACCTTTGCCATTCAGGAACTGATCCGGGGTACGGGTCTGCTCAACACCGTGCTGATGGGACTGGGCATCGTCAGCGAGCCGGTGCAGATGCTGTACAGCGATTTCGCCATCCTTCTGGGCATGGCCTATGTGTTTCTGCCGCTGATGGTGCTGCCGCTCTATGCCGCGATGGACAAGCTGGATTTCCGGCTGGTCGAGGCAGGCTATGACCTTTACGCCAGCCGGTTCCGCGTGCTGTGGCACGTGATCCTGCCGCTGGTGAAGCCGGGGTTTGTGGCGGGGTCCATTCTGGTCTTCATCCCCTCGATCGGTGCCTATGTGACCCCGCGCGTGCTGGGGGGCGGGCGCACGATGATGCTGGGCAACCTGATCGGGCTGCAATTCGGGCAGGGGCGCAACTGGCCTTTGGGCGCGGCGCTGTCGATGCTCTTGCTGATCATCGTGATGATCGCGTTGATCGCCTATCTGCGCACTGTCAACCGTGACGACGGAGGCCGCCGTGGCTAAATCCTTTTCCGTCCGCCGCCTGCCCGGTTTCGGCGCCATCGCCTTGGCAACCTTCGTGATGCTCTACCTGCCGATCGTGGTGCTGGTGGTGTTCTCGTTCAACGCGGGTTCGTCGCAATCGCAGTGGGAGGGGTTCTCGCTGCAATGGTACGCGGCGGCCTTTGCCAATGAGCAGGTGCAAGAGGTCTCGATCCGCTCGCTCTGGCTGGCCGCTGTGGCTGCCGGAGTGGCCACGGCACTGGCGGTGCCTGCGGCACTGGGCACCACGCGGGTCAGCCGCTTTCCCGGCCAGACGATGATCTATGCGCTGATCAACCAGCCGCTGATGGTGCCCGAGATCGTCACCGGCATCGCGCTGCTGATCGTCGTGGCGTGGCTCAAGGTGCACACAGGCTATACCGGCATGGGGTATCTGGTGCTGGCGCATACCGCGTTTTGCATTCCCTTCGCCTATCTGCCCATCCGGGCGCGGCTTGAGACACTGGATGCGACGCTGGAATCCGCTGCCTCGGATCTTTACGCGTCGCCGTGGCAAGCGTTTCGCTATATCACGCTGCCCCTGCTGGTGCCGGGGATCGCGGCGGGGTTCATGCTGAGCTTCGTGATCTCGCTCGATACCGTGGTGATCACCGAGTTTGTAAAATCGGCGGGACAGGATACGCTGCCGACCTACATGCTGGGCCAACTACGGCGCATCATCACGCCCGAGATGAACGCCATTGCCACGCTGTTTCTGGCGCTGTCGCTGCTCTTTGTGACGGCGTTCTTCCTGATCACCCGCAAGCGCGGGTGATCCAACAAACCGCTATAAAAACCAACCAACCGGGAGTTACCAATGAACAAGACACTCGTATCGGCACTGGCGCTGATCGTGGCATCGGCCTCGACCGCATCGGCGGATGGTGTGCTCAACATCTATAACTGGGGCAACTACACCAGCCCCGAACTGATCGAACAATTCACCGCCGACACCGGCATTGAAGTCACCATCACCGATTTTGACAGCAACGAAACCGCACTGGCCCGTGTGCGTCAGGGCGGCCACGGCTTTGATATCGTCGTGCCGACGCACAGCTATGTGCAGGCGTGGATTTCCGAGGGGCTGCTGGTGCCGCTCGACCCCGAGATCGTCACCGACCGGGGCAATATCGCGCCGCAATGGGTCGATGTCGATTTCGACCCGGGCCGCGAATACACCGTTCCGTGGCAGTGGGGCACGACCGGCATCGCGGTGAACACCTCGGTCTATACCGGCGATATCAACAGCGCGGACATCATCTTCAACCCGCCCGAGGAACTGGTCGGTCGGATCAACGTGATCCCCGAGATGTCGGACGTGCTGGCCATCGCCGTCTATGCTGTCGGCGGTGACGATGTGTGCACCACCAACATGGACACCTGGCGCGCGGTGCGCGACATGCTGGAAGCGGCCAAGCCCAGCTGGCTGTCGCTGGATTACGGCACGATCGACAACTACACCGCCGGCGACATTCTGGCCGGTGTCTACTGGAACGGCGCGACGATGCGCGCGCGCCTTCAGAACGCCGATGTTGCCTATGGCTATCCGGCGACTGGCTATCCCGTCTGGATGGACAACGCCGCCGTTCTGGCCGATGCGCAGAACACCGAAAACGCGATGATCTTCATCAATTACATCCTGCAGCCGGAAAATGCGGCGATGCTGTCGAACTTTGCCCGCTACGGTAATGGTGTGACCGGGTCCGAAGAATTCATGGACGCCGACATGCGCGACGCGCCCGAGATCGTGATCCCCGAAGCGCTGGTTTCGGCAGGTCATTTCAACGTCCCCTGCTCGCAAGAGATCCAGGACGTGCGCACCCAGATCTGGACCGAACTGCTGCAATAAACAGCGGGGTTTGTGACTGCGAAAGGGGGCCGGTTGGCCCCCTTTCTTGTGCTCAGTTGGCGCTGCGCAGGATGCCCGCAAAGAACGCGGACAGGCCCGCGAAATCGTCCAGCGGCAGGATATGGGCGACATGCTGGTCGGGGCGCATCACCACCAGACAGCCGGTCTGACGGTTGATGCCGCGCATCGCGAAGATATCCTGATCGCTGCTGTGGTCGGCGCAGAACACCTTCTCATAATCGGTCAGCGCATAGATCCCGGTCGCGGGCCGCACCAGCGCTGGCATCGACCCGAACGCCAGTTCTCGGAAGCCTTGCTGGAAGACGGCGCGCAGGTCGATGACCGAGTCCAGATCCGCGCCTTGGGGCGTGTGCCGCAGGACGGGCGAAGCCGGGTCGCTGTCCAGATACCGGCACAACGCAGCGATGGCACCGCCCTCAGCGCCGGTATCCGCAGCCCCGGCAAAGGCGAACAGCCGCCAGCGCGCGTCGGCATCGACGCAATGGCCCAGATGCATCGGCTTGGCATCCGCCAGCCGGATCACCGGGGCCGAGTGGAAGCGCATGCCGATGTCGAACCCGGTCGCCAGATCCTGCCGTGCGTCTGCCGACGTGAGGGCGGAAGGCGCGTACTCAACCGTCAGCCCGCAGGTGAAGGGCAGGTTGTTGACGAACTCGCGCGCCACTTTGGGCAGGCCCGCTGTTTTCTCGGTTTCGGTCTTTTCCCCCACCACGCGCGACCATTTGTGGTCAAAGTCCACCAGCCCCTTGGCCGCCGCCAGCCGCTCGGACGAGTAGCTGTGCAAGAGCGACGCCTCGGACCGCCCGGTCAGCACCGAGATCAGCTTCCAGCCCAGATTGAACGTATCGCCCATCGACACGTTCATGCCTTGCCCGGCCTTGGGGCTGTGGGTGTGGCAGGCGTCGCCCGCCAGCATCACGCGGGGCGCGCGGGTGGCGATCTGGTCGTGGGGCACGTCGTCGAACTTGTCGGTCAGGCGGTGGCCGACCTCATAGATCGACCACCAGACGGTTTCCTTTACGTCCAGCTGGTAAGGCGCAAAAATGCGCTGCGCCTTGTCGATGATGGTGTTCTCATCCATCCTGCGATCCGCGACGCGCTCATCTTCGCCCAGCCGGTCCAGTTCGACATAAAGTCGCACCAGATGCCCGCCCTCGCGTGGCAGCACCATCAGCGTGCACTCGGCCTGCGAGCGCACAAAGGCCTTCATCCGCCAGTCGGGGAAATCGGTCACCGCCAGCATGTCGATCACGCCCCAGGCGTGGTGCGCCGCGTCGCCATGCAGCGCGCCGCCGATGGCGCGGCGCACGTTCGAGCGCGCGCCGTCGCAGCCCACAACGTAGTTGGCGCGCACGGTTTCGGTCTGACCGTCTCGCCCCGGGGCGGTGTGCTCCAGCGTGACGGTGACGGGGTACTCGGTCGCGTCGGGGTCGATGGTCAGATCGGCGACCTTGAGGCCATAGTCAGGCACCAGTCGGGTCGGCGCGTTCTTCATGACATCGAGGAACATGTCATGCACCCGCGCCTGATTGAGCAGGACGTGGGGCATTTCCGAGATCCCCTCGGGCACGTCCTGAACCTGCCCGACGCGGGTGATGCCGCCGTCGCTGCCGGGGGTCCAGAAGGTTGCCTCGTTGATCCAGACCGACTCGCGCTTGACCTTCTCGGCAAAGCCAAAGGCCTGAAACATCTCCATCGAGCGCACGTTGATGCCATCCGCCTGACCCTTTTCCATCGGCCCGGCCTTCGGCTCGACGATCATGGTGCGGATCGACGGCACGCCAGCCAGTTGCGCCGCAAGGCACAGACCCGCGGGACCACAGCCCGCGATCAGCACATCCACCGTCTTGGGCAGCCCGTTCGTGCGGTCATGGGCGCCGGGCGCGGCGGCGCGGATATCGGGATCGCCGGGGCGGAATCCGTTGAGATGGAACTGCATGCACTCTCTCCCTCTGGTCGTCTGGGCACCGCAACGGGCGCTGGTTGCCGAGATAGTTGCTATACTTATCATTTTGGGTCAATGAAAAAGATATGTATGCTTTCTATTTCCACCAAGACCCTGTAAAACAGGCCTTACCCAAGGCCGCACGCAGCGCAGGAGAGCCGGATGGAAGCCTATGACATGGCCGGGCACCTGATTCGCCGGCTTCACCAGATCTCGACTCAGGTGTTCATGGCCCGCGCGCGTGACGCCGGATTCGACCTGACGCCGGTGCAATTTGCCGCGATGGATGCGATCCGCGTGAACCCCGATATTGATCAGGCCGGGGTGGCGGCGCTGATCGCCTATGACCGCGCGACGATCGGCGGGGTGATCGACCGGCTGGTGACCAAGGGCTATGTCGCGCGCAGCGTCAGTGCGCGCGACCGCCGCGCGCGCGAGGTGCGACTGACCGACGAAGGCGAGGCGCTGTTCACGGCGCTCTTGCCGGTGGTGCGGGATCTGCAGGGCGATATTCTCGCGCGGCTGAGCGAGGACGAGCGCGCGACTTTCATGGCGCTGGCGCGTAAATCCATCACCGAGGTCTGAGATGCCTCACGCCGCCTGCGCGTGACGGCGCAGGGCGTCGAGCAAAAGCTCTGCCGAGGGCGGCAGCAGGCCCCGGCGGCGGCGATAGATCTTGAACCCGCGCCGCCAGTCCAGCCCGGGGACCTGCAGCGCGCAGACCTGCCCGCGCTCGACATCCGCGCGCAGGATCGGCTCGGGCATCCAGCACACCAGATCGCCGGACAGCATTGCCGCCCTGAGCACGGGGACCGAACGCGACTGCAGCACCGGCGCGCGCGGCTCAAGCCGCTGCGCGTGGAACCGGCGCAGCCATTCGCGCGTCACAGGCGTCGGTTGTGGCGGCATCGCCCAGTCCAGCGTCGCGGCCTCGGCCAGCGTTATCGGGCGACCGGCAGCGGGGTGGCCCGCGCGGATATAGGGGTGCACGAGGTCGTGGAAGGTCTCATCCGTCGCCAGCCGCACGTCATCGTCCAGTGTCGGATCAGGCAGCACAGCCAGATCGACCAGCCCGGTTTTCAACCCGTCGAGCAGGCGGTCTTCCAGCTCTTCGACCACGACAAACGCGACCTCGGGGTGGCTGGCGCGCAGCTCGGTGATGGCGCTGACCAAGAGCCCGCTGGCGACTGATCCAACGCCACCGATCCGCACCACCCCGCGCCCCGCGCCGCGCATCTGCCGGATCAGGATTTCGGCCTGACTGGCCTCGGACACCAGCACTTCTGCATAAGGCAACAGCGCCGCGCCATAGGGCGTCAGATCGACGCCGCGCGTCGTGCGCTCGAACAGGGGCGCATCCAGCGCGGCCTCAAGCCGGGTCAGCGCACGGGTCACGGCGGGCTGCGCCATGTTCAGCGCGCGCGCGGCACGGCCGATGCTGCGGGCCTGCGCGCAGGCCAGAACGATGCGGGCGGAACGGACATCTAAAGTCATATCCATAGGGTATGACTTTTGAACAAACATGGCAATTCTGCGCAGGGGGCGAATCGTGCAAGACTTGGGCTCCCACGGCGGGAGGGCCGCTCGGGTGGAGGAATGACATGAATGAACAGATGCGCCCGGCTCCAGTCGGCGTGAAAGCCGGTCGCCAGACCGTCGCGCAGGCCGTGTTCGACCTGCTGCGCGCGCATGGGATGACGAAGATCTTTGGCAATCCTGGCTCGACCGAACTGCCGATGTTCGTCAACTTGCCCAGCGATTTCAGCTATGTGCTGGGATTGCAGGAATCCGTGGCCGTGGCGATGGCTGACGCGCATGCGCAGATCACCGATAACGCCAGCTTTGTGAACCTGCACTCGGCGGCGGGGTTGGGCCATGCCATGGGCAACCTCTATACCGCGATGAAGAACCGCACGCCGCTGATCGTGACGACGGGGCAGCAGACCCGCGCGCTGCTGCCGGGCGATCCGTTTCTGGGCAACGAGAACCCGGTCGACATGCCCAAGCCCTGCGTGAAATGGGCGATCGAACCGGCGCGGGCGGCGGATGTGCCACGCGCTTTGGAGCGGGCCTACTGGATGGCGATGCAGCCGCCGCGCGGGCCGGTGCTGGTCTCGGTGCCGCTGGACGACTGGGACGAACAGGCCGCGCCGGTCGAGCCGCGCGCAGTGTCGCTGCGGTTGGGCGGCGATCCGGTGGCGCTGGATCAGATCGCGCAGGGGCTGGAGGCGGCGGCGCAGGTCGCGCTCGTCGTCGGTCCCGGCGTTGACCGCGATGGCGCGTGGGATGCCGTGGTCGCGCTGGCCGAGCAACTGGCCGCGCCTGTCTGGGTCAGCCCGATGTCGCCGCGCTGCTCGTTCCCCGAGACGCACCCCAATTTCGCCGGCTTTCTGCCCGCCAAACAACCCGCGCTGTCGGATTGTCTGGCCGGGGCGGATGCTGTTCTGGTGCTAGGCGCACCGGTCTTCACCTATCACTTCGCTGGCCCGCTCGAGCATGTCCGCCCCGGCACCGCACTTTACCACATCACCGATGACGCGCAGCAGGCGGCGGGGGCGGCGATGGGCATGTCGGTCCTCGCCGACTGCCGCCTTGCCGCCGAGGTGCTGGTCTCCAAACTGACACCACGTCCCCGCCCGACCCGCGCGTTTCGCGATGTTCCGGGGTGGCGCGGCCCGACACGATCACCAATGAATGGTTCATGCAGGTGCTCTCGGATCTGCGCGATCCCGACAGCATCGTGGTCGAGGAAGCCCCCAGCGCGCGCGGCGCGTTGCACGATTATTTCCCCATCGACCGGCCCGGCGGCTTCTTCGCCACGGCCTCGGGCGGCTTGGGCTATGGACTGCCCGCCGCCGTGGGGGCCGCGCTGACCGGGCAGGACCGCCCGGTGGTGGCGATCATGGGCGACGGGTCGAGCCTGTATTCGATTCAGGCGCTGTGGTCGGCGGCGGAATACGACGCGGATGTCTGCTTTTTGATCCTGAACAACGGCGGCTACGCGGCCCTCAAGGGCATTGCCGAACAGACGCAGGCGCAGGCGATTGCCGGGGTCGAGATCGGGCATCTGGATTTCGTCGCCATCGCACAGGCACAGGGCGTGCCCGCGCTGCGCTGCGCCGATCCGGGCGCGCTGCCCGCCGCCATCAAGGACGTGCTGGCGCGCAAAGGGCCGCGCCTGCTGGAAGTCATGATCGGGCAAACGCCCGAACCTTCAACAGATCAACGGGAGGAAACACCGATGAACGTGATGAACAACCCCACCGCATCGCGCGGGGCAGGCGGGCTCAAGTCGCCCGAGAAATTCTTTATCAACGGCCAGTGGGTCGATCCGCTGTCCAAGTCGATGATCGAGGTCGTCTCGCCGATGACCGAAGAGGTCATCCTGCGCTACCCCGAGGCCGGCACCGCCGACATGGACCGCGCCGTCAATGCCGCGCGCCATGCGTTTGACGAGGGCCCCTGGCCGCGCCTGTCGCCTAGTGAGCGCGCGCGCTATCTGCGCAAGATCGCCCGCAACATCGAGGACCGTCTGGACGATATCGTCGAGGCCTGGGTCGCACAGGTCGGTGTGCCGGTGATGCTGGCCAAGAAACTGGCGCCGCAGAACGCGCAGCTGTTCGACTATTATGCCGATGTGATCGAAAGCTATCCCTTCGTCGACGCCCGCAAGCGCGCCGATGGCGGCACCACGCGCGTCGTGCAGGAGCCGGTCGGCGTTTGTGCCGCGATCTCGCCGTGGAACGCGCCGATGGTGCTGCTGACCTACAAGATCGCCGCCGGGCTGGCGGCGGGCTGCACCTTTGTCGCCAAACCCTCGCCCGAGACCCCGCTCGAGGCCTATATCATGGCCGAATGCATCGAAAAGGCCGGGCTGCCGGCGGGCGTGTTCAACCTCGTCCCCGCCGGGCGCGAGAGCGGCGATTACCTGATCCGCCGTCCGCAGGTCGACAAGGTGGCTTTCACCGGCTCGACCGCCGCGGGCAAGCATATCGCCGGCGTCTGTGCCGAGCGTCTGGCGCGGGTGTCGCTGGAGCTGGGCGGCAAATCCGCCGCTGTGCTGTTGCCGGACGCCGATTTCAGCAAGGCGATGATGCCCTTGATGATGTACTCGATGCCGATCTCGGGGCAGGTCTGCTTCTCGCTGACGCGCATTCTGGTGCCCGAGGCGCGCAAGCAGGAATTCCTCGATATGTTCGTGCCTGCGGTGCAGAGCATCAAGCTGGGCGATCCGGCGGATCCGTCCACCCAGATGGGCCCGCTGACCATGGATCGCCAGCGCGAGCGGGTTGAGGGCTATATCCGCGCGGGCCTCGATGGCGGCGCACGGCTGATGTGCGGCGGCGGGCGTCCGGCGGGGCGTGACAAGGGGTATTTCATCGAGCCCACCGTGTTCGCCGACGTGACCCCCGGCATGAAGATTTTCCAGGAGGAAATCTTTGGCCCGGTCGTCTCGGTCATCGGCTACCGCGATGAGGAAGACGCGGCGCGCAAGGCCAATGACTCGGTCTATGGTCTGGCCGGGGCGGTCTTCTCGCAGGACCCCGAGCGCGCCTATTCCTTTGCCCGCCGCGTGCAGGCCGGGAACATGAGCGTCAACAGCATGATCGTGGATATCACCATGCCGTTCGGCGGGTTCAAGCAGTCCGGCATGGGCCGCGAAGGCGGGCTTGAGGGGCTGGGCAACTATCTGGAAACCAAGTCCATCCACATGGGCTGACGCGTGTCTGGGTAGAGACATCAGGGGCCCGGGGGAAACCTCGGGCCCTTTTTGTTGGGCCGGGCAGGGCTTGGGGCGGCGCGTGCCAAGGGCCACGCCTGCCGATGACCAAGCCGCGTAGAGAAGCTGATTGATCAGTGTCTGGGATCTCCGTAATCAGAGGAGCCTCAGCGGTGTCGTCCGTGCCTGACCGAGCTTAGGGCGCAGGACTATTTCCGTGCCAAAGGATACCCCGATGACGTCTCCGGCCCTGCTTCCGATCCTGCTGTTGATCTGTTCCAACGTCTTCATGACCTTCGCGTGGTATGGCCATCTGAAGTTCGCCAACAAGCCGCTGATGATCGTGATTCTGGTCAGCTGGGGCATCGCCTTTGTCGAATATTGCTTCGCTGTCCCCGCCAACCGCATCGGTCATCACGTCTATTCGGCGGCCGAACTGAAGGTCATGCAGGAGGTCATCACGCTGACGGTTTTCGTCGTCTTCTCGGTCACCTATCTGGGCGAGAGGATCACGATGAACCACCTTGTCGGCTTTGGACTGATTTTCGCCGGGGCCTTCTTTATCTTCAAGGGCCCCTTCAACTGAGCCAGCGGCGACAGTTTGCGTCTTCAGTCCAACGACAGGCGTTGGACCAGCGCAGGCCAGCCGTCCAGAAACGCTGCACGCGCCATGATGCCCGGCGACTCTGTTTGCCGGGTCTGCGTGCGGGTCAGTCGGACGAAGACCACGCTCTGATCGCCCCGCTCGGCCCAGCCAACATACCAGCCCCAACCGCGTGCGTAATCAAAGCTGCGGTCGGCGCGGCGGGGATAAGCGCCGCCGGTCTTGCCGTGGATCACCCAGCCGTCGATCTGGTGTTGCTGCGTGCTGGCGCGGGTGTTGGCCATGGCCCGCGCGCTGACGGGCAGGCTGTCGGTGACAAGGCCGCGCAGGAAGTCGGCCTGCTCGCGCGGCGAGACCAGCAGCGATGAGGCAATCCACGCGCGTTCCAGCCCGTTGTCGTAACCCGCGTCGCCGCTGAAATCCGCGTTGCCATAGCCAAAGGCGCGGGCATAGCGGGTCAGCGTGTCGGCGCCCAACGCGCGGGTGATGCGTTGCGAGTACCAGACCACGGAATAGAGCAGCCAGTCGGTGGGCGTGGTGTCGCGCCGCCAGTTTTCGCCGCCCCAGTCGGGGTCTGCGGGCTGGAAGGACAGGACCGGTTGCAGCGGGTCTTGCAGGAAGCCCGTGTCGAAGCCGATCACCGCCAAGGGCAGCTTGAAGGTCGAGGCCGGGGTGACGCGACTGTCGCAGTCGCCCTCTTCCAGCAGCACCGCGCCGGTGCCCGCGTCCAGCGCCAGCGTGCAGAGCGTATCAACCTGCGCCAGCGCCGGAGAGGCGAGGCACAGGCTCAGAGCAAGGAAGATCGCGCGCATGGAGGGCTCCCATTCTGGCACCCGTCCTAAGCGGGCGAAAGGGGCGGGGCAAGCCGCCCCCCGTCACCCCATCGTGCGCGGCAACCAAAGCACAATCGCCGGGAAAGCCACCAGTATCCCCAGCCTGAGCACATCGGCTGCAATGAACGGCAGCACCCCACGGAAGATCACCGGCAGTTTGACGTCCTTGGCTATCATATTGATCACATAGACGTTTATCCCCACCGGTGGCGTAATTAGCCCCAGTTCTGCGGTCATCACGATGATGATGCCGAACCAGATCGGATCAAAGCCCAGATGCACGATCACCGGATAGACGATCGGCACCATCAGGATGATCATCGCCATGGAATCAAGGATGCAGCCCGCGATCACGAACACCAGCAGGATCAGGGCCAGCGTGCCCATCGGGCCGTAATCCAGCGCCACCAGCCACGCGGTCAGCTTTTGCGGCGATTGGGTGATCGCCAGGAAATAGCCAAACAGGATCGCGCCGATCAGGACGGTGTAGACCGAGACCGAGGTCCGCAGCGCTTCGGTCAGGCTGTCGACGATCTGGCGGAACGTCAGGCGCCCGCGCACGATGCCGACGATCATGGTGAGCAGCGCCCCGATGGCCGAAGCCTCGGTCGGGGTGGCAACACCCCAGTAGATCGAGCCGATCACCATCACGAAGAGCAGCACAACCGCCCAGATCCCGGCCATGGAGCGCATGGCCTCACCCAGATTGAACGGCGTGCCCGCTGGCAAGGATTTGCGGTGACCGATCAGGAGGGCGGCCATATACATGGTGATCGCCAGAATGCCCGGCACGATCCCGGCGATGAACAGCTTACCCACATCGGTTTCGGTGATGTAGGCATAGACCACCATCACCACCGAGGGCGGGATCAGGATGCCCAGCGTGCCGCCCGCAGCAATCACGCCCGAGGCCGCGTCGTCCTTGTAGCCAAAGCGGCGCATCTCGGGCAGGGCGATCTTGGTCATCGTCGCGGCGGTGGCGACGGACGAGCCGCAGATCGCGGCAAAGCCACCACAGGCGGCGATGGTGGACAGGCCCAACCCGCCCTTGAACTGCCCGAGCCACGCGTTCCCGGCTCGGAACAGTTCGCGGCTGATGCCCGAGTTGGTGGCGAAAATGCCCATCAGGATGAAAAAGCTGACCAGCGTCAGGTTGAAGTCGGTGATCACGCGGATCGGCGAGGTTGCCAGCAGGTTCAGCGCCGGATTGATCCCGCGAACCGCGGCAAAGCCAAACACCCCCACCAGCCCCATCGCCACGCCAATCGGCACGCGCAGCGCCATCATGCCGAACAGCGCAAGGAAGCCGACAACGGCAATCAGATCGGTATAGGCCATGTCAGTCCACCTTTTGCGCGGCGTCGCGCTCGAATTCAGGATCGGCCTTGCCGGTCGCCAGCAGGAACATCCGCACGGTAATGGTAACGATGCTGATCGCTGTGCCGGCCCAGATCAGCGCCATCAGCGGCCAGACCGGAAAGCGCAGATCAAATGTCGCCTCGTTCGAACGCATGGCACTTTCAACGCGGGTGAACATTTTCCACGTCAGCAGGATGACGAAGAACAGCAGCACCAGCCATGCCAGCAGCTCGACCCAGCGCCGCACGCGTTCGGGCATCATCTCGACAAACAGGTCAACGGTGATGTGCCCGCCGCGATACCCGACCGAGGCAAAGCCCCACATGATGCAGGCTCCCAGCAACAGGCGCGAGACGTCGAAACTGTCAGGGATCGGGCTGGTTAGGGCATAACGTCCAATCGCGGACGCGACGATCAGGATCGTGCAGAGGCCAAGCAAAAGCCCGGCCAGCATTTCCACGATCCGGCAGAAATTTTCGAGGATCTTGACCAAGGGATACGTCCGTTCGTCAGAAGAAAGGCCCGGGCGGAAGGTCTCCGCCCGGTGCTCAGAGGGTCAGATCGACCGATGGTTCACTCGCCGTAGAGGCCGTCATACCGCGCCAGCGAGTCGCGCAGGCCCTGCATGATCGCTGCGCCGTCCTGGCCTTGGCTTTCCATCAGCGCCAGCCATTCTTCGGTCAGCGGTGCTGCAGCTTCCTGCCACATCGCGACCTGCTCGGCGTTGGGGGTGTGCATCGTGTGCGCCGGATCGGCGGCGATGCGTTCACGGCCCGCAGCTTCAGCACCCGCCCAGCCGGTTGACATCTGCTCGGCCATTTCGGGTGTGCAATGGTCCATCATGACCTGACGCAGATCCTCGGGCAGCCCGTCGATCATGCCGCGGTTCATGACGAACGCGTTGATCGACGCGTAGAAGGGCATGTCGAGGTGATGCGTGACCAGACTGTCGGCGCCGAAGATATAGAGCGACTCCCACGGGCTTTGCGTGATGTCGGCGGTGCCGTTCGACAGCGCCTCACGCATCGCAGGGGCGGGCACCTGAACCGAGGCGCCGCCCAGCAGGTTCACGAACCGTGCTTCGGTGGCGTTGGCCGGGCGCACGGTGTGGCCGCGCACGTCTTCGGGCACCAGGATCGGGGACTTGCCGTGCATGGTTCCCGGATCATGGGTCAGGGCCATGCAGAAGTAGGTCTCGGACATCTCCTGATCGTCGTAGTTCTGATACCACTCGGTCAGGCCCCGCACCGCGCCCGTTGCGTTGGCGAACAGGAACGGCAGCTCGGCCGCGGCCAGAATGGGGAAGCGGCCCGGCTGATAGCCCGGGTTGATAAAGGCGATGTCGGCGATGCCGTCGCGGGCCATGTCATAGTGGTCTGCTGCCGCGCCAAGCTGCTGTGCCGGGAAAATGTCGATCGCGATGCGCCCTCCCGACGCCTCCGAAATCGACTGGATCCACGGCTCGATTCCCAGCGTCTGCAGCGGGTGCGTACCGGGCACCCAATGCGCGAGGCTGAGCGTGTAGTCCTGTGCGAGAGCCGTTTGGCCAAGGCATAGAGCAACGGCCGTGGCAGTTGCCAAGGTTCTGGTGTTCATTGATTTCCTCCCTCGAAGTCCGGGCTGCCACCTGTCAGTGTGCGGCGGCAGGGCTTCACCTGATATGTGTACATGTCGCAGGCCTCCTGACAAGGAATTTTCATGAACCATTCTCAATCTTAGCCGTGATCGGGCGTGCGACATCGGCGGCCGTGGCAGCAATTTCGGGAAAGCCGGAAACAAGGATCGGTCTTTGATTCCGGCGGCTTGCAGGGTTTTGCGATGATCCTGACCGCAAAAAGACAGGAAATTCCCGACCTGAGCGGATTTTCCAGCGGTGTGAACCGCAGCGCTGACACCGCGGCGGGGAAACCTGTCGCCGAATCAGTGTCAGGGGCCCGAATAGGTCGCGCCCGTGCCCGATTTCTGCCGTGAAGCCGGACTAGCCAGCATCTGGCCCGTTGCGAAGGGCTCTTTTGTCAGGCAGACTGACAAGCAATGTATACATTCTGGGAGGGGTGGCATGAAAGTCGGAGAGGCAATCGCCGAAATTCTCAAACGCGAAGGCGTTGAGATGGTCATCGGCTATCCGGTCAATCACGTGCTCGAATACGCCGCAATGGCCGATATCCGGCCGATCATCGTGCGGCAGGAACGCACCGGCGCGCATATGGCTGATGCCATCAGCCGGATGACCAGCGGCGCGAAAATCGGCGTGTTTGTCATGCAGTCGGGCCCGGGGGCCGAGAACACCTATGGCGCCATCGCGCAGGCTTTTGCGGAATCGGTGCCGCTGTTGGTCATGCCGGGCGGGTATCACCGGCGGCTGGCGCATGTCTCGCCGAACTATAATTCGACGCTCTCGATGCGCGACATCACCAAATCGGCCGAGCCGATCAACGATGCCCGCGAGATCCCCAGCATCATGCGCCGCGCCTTTTCGCGGCTCAAGAACGGGCGCGGCGGTCCGGTTCTGGTCGAAATCCCCAACGACATCTGGAACGATGACGTGCCTGAGCCGCTGAACTACACGCCGGTCCTGCGCACCCGCTATGGCCCCGATCCGGCGGCGGTGGTGCAGGCCGTTGACCTGCTCGCCGGGGCGAAACGCCCGGTGATCTATGCGGGGCAGGGTGTGCATTACGCCAAAGCCTGGCCGCAGCTCAAAGCACTGGCCGAACGGCTGTCGATCCCGGTCTGCACCTCGCTCGAAGGCAAAAGCGCGTTTCCTGAGGACCACCAGCTCGCGCTCGGCTCGGGCGGTGCGGCCCTGCCGCTGACCGTGCGGCATTTCCTCGATACGGCGGATGTGATCTTCGGTATCGGCTGCTCATTCACCGAAACCGCCTTTGGCGTCGAGATGCCGTTGGGCAAGCGGGTGATCCATGCGACACTGGACCCCGACCACGTCAACAAGGATATCGAGGCCGAAATCGCGCTGGTCGGTGACGCCGCGCTGATGCTCGACGCCGTTCTGGCCGAGATCGACGCCCGCCGCCTGCCGACCCCCGACCCGCGCGCCGTGGCCGACGAAATCCAGCGCGTCCGCGCGCCGTGGATGAAGAAATGGATGGTCAAGCTCAAGTCCGACGAGGCGCCGTTCCGCCCCTACCGCGTGCTCTGGGACCTGCAGCACACCGTCGATGTCGCCAACACCATCATCACCCATGACGCCGGCAGCCCCCGCGACCAGCTCTCGCCCTTCTGGGTCTCGACCACGCCGCTCAGCTATATCGGCTGGGGCAAATCCACCCAGCTTGGTTATGGTCTGGGGCTGGCGATGGGCGCGAAACTGGCCTGCCCGGACAAGCTGTGCATCAACGTTTGGGGCGATGCGGCGATCGGCTTTACCGGCATGGATTTTGAAACGGCGGTGCGCGAACGCATTCCGATCCTGTCGATCCTGCTGAACAACCACTCGATGGCAATGGAACTGCCAATCATGCCGGTATCGACGGAAAAATACCGCTCGACCGACATCGGCGGTGACTATGCCGCCTTTGCCCGCGCCATGGGCGGCTACGGCGAACGCATCACCGAGGTGGCCGAGATCATCCCGGCGATCAAACGCGGCATCGCGGCGACCGAGGCGGGGCAACCCGCGCTCTTGGAGTTCATCACCTGCCAAGAGATTGAATCGTCGAAATATCCGCGCGGCAGCGGGAGCCTGTATCCGTGAACCTGACCCATACGATCACCGCGCTGCAAGGGCTGCTGGGCGAGCGTCTGACCACCGCCAACGCCGTGCGCGACCACCACAGCCGTGACACCGGCTGGCACGCCGCCGCGATGCCCGACGCTGTCGCGTTTCCGCGCACGGTCGGTGAGGTGCAAGAAATCGTGCGCCTTTGCGTCGAAAATGATGTGCCCATGGTGCCCTACGGTGCGGGTTCGTCGATGGAGGGCCACACGATCCCCGCGCGGGGTGGCATCACCATCGACACCCGCGAGATGAACCAGATCCTTGAAATCCGGCCCCAAGACGGGTTGGCGGTGGTGCAATCAGGTGTCACGCGCAAGCAGCTGAACACCGAATTGCGCGCGACGGGCCTGATGTTCTCGGTTGATCCGGGCGCGGATGCGTCACTGGGCGGCATGGCCTCGACCCGCGGGTCGGGGACGATGGCCTACCGCTATGGCACGATGCGCGACAATGTACTGGCGCTGAAAGTGGTGACGCCGGACGGCAAGCTGGTGAAAACCGGCAGCCGGGCGCGGAAGTCCTCGACCGGCTATGATCTGACGCATCTCTTTGTCGGGGCCGAGGGCACGCTGGGTGTGATCACAGAACTCACCGTGCGCCTGCACCCGATCCCCGAAGCGATTTCTTCGGCCGTTTGCGCCTTTCCCGATGCCGCCAGCGCGGTCGAAACCGTGATCGAGGCGGTGCAATACGGCGTGCCCATGGCACGGGTCGAGTTTCTGGACGCCGTCGCTGTGGCCGGGGTGAACGCGTATTCCAAAACCACGATGAAGGTCGCGCCGACCCTGATGTTCGAATTCCACGGCACCGATGCCTGGGTTGCCGAACAGGCGCAGATTGTCGCCGGGATCGCCGCCGACCACGGTGCCGAAGATTTCGTCTGGACCGCGGATGCCGAGGAACGTACGAAACTCTGGCAAGCGCGGCATGATCTCTACTGGGCGACCAAGGCGATCCGCCCGGGCAGCGAGCTCTATACCGGCGATATCTGTGTGCCGATTTCGGAATTGGCCGGCCAGATCGAAGCGGCGCGTGCCGATATCGAGGACAGCTTTCTGTTGGGTCAGATCATCGGCCATGTCGGTGACGGCAATTATCACGCGGCTTATATCATCCAGCCCGACGATGCCCGCGAGTTGGCCGAGGCCGAGCGTCTGGCCGAGCGTCTGGTCGAGCGTGCCCTTACCGTCGGTGGCACGGCGAGCGGCGAGCACGGGATCGGCACCGGAAAGCTGAAATTCCTGCGCGCCGAGCACGGGGATGCGGCGGTCGATCTCATGAAGACGCTGAAATCAGCGATCGACCCGAAAGGGTTGATGAACCCGGGGAAGTTGGGTCAGGGGGGCTGACTGGCCCGGCGCGGTCTGAAGAGATGCCGGTCCCTGCGGGCCGGCGTCCGTTGTTGGCGGCGGGCAGGCGGGTGATTCAGTCAAGATGTGCAAGTCGGCGTTGTTGACGCGCGGTCCAGGACGTTTCTCGTTCCCGGTAAGATGGACGACAGCTCGGGGGTCACACAAAAATCGAGCAGATTCGTGACCGATGATCCTTACCCTCTCGGCGCCATTCTGGTCGGAATCCCTTTGGGTGCGATGCTGGAAGACTGCAATTGCGGGTTTGATGACTGCAAGAAGGCCGATGTCAACCAGACAGCGACTGCGGGCCGCCTGACCGACACCATGCTGTGGTTGCGCGATGCGCTGCTCAACACGCACGTAGTGCGATGCGCATGGCGTGCGGTGCCAGATGCAGACACATCTGTTGGCAAGCAGTTCCCGAGCTGGCGTGCCGCGCTCACAACAGGGTGGGGATACTTCCGAGCAGCGCTAATCTGACCGCAAGCCGGCAAAGCCGCAAATGCTGCGGTTCGCAAATCCGACCCGCGACACGAGCCAATCGTTGCTTGAAACAGCCAGGATTCCGGGTGTTCTGGACGATCTCGACAATGTTCTGCCCGATGTCGATCGTCCGATCGATGCCTGTGCTGTTGAACAATTACGGCTTCATCGCTCCGCACGGCTCAGCGCTGCGAAACGCTAACCGGGCCCGGGAGGTCTGGGCTTCAAGGCAATCTTTGATGTCGGCCTTGCCCGGCTTTTGTTCCGTGATTTGTGGTGTTGTCCCTTGGTTCTGTGAGGTGTCCCGCAGGTTCGGCGAGCGGGCAGGTTTGGTCTGTGCGCCCTTTCGGACGCGCGAGTTGCACCGCGTTGACCTATCTCCAAGGCCAGCGAGGCGCGTGGTCCGTCCTCATTGGTTGCGCCACGCGCCGCTGACGGAGCCCCGCGATCTCATGGAAAAGCGTCGCTCCTGACCGACCGGCGGGGTGCAGATACCTCGGCTTGTTGCTCACCTCAGGTACTGCCGTCTCGCGACAAAGGCCTGTTTCCGTCACCGGCGATTACACGGACCCTATCGGCAGAATTTCTGGGCTAAAACAGTGTGATACCTTCAGTGCGCGACGCTGGCGGCCGCAGGGGTACGCGCGCTGGCGTGACCGTGGTCTCTTCGTCGGGTGCGGTATGAATGACGCGGGCATACCCCGTCACAGGGTGGAAATTCACACGCCGAGCGGCATTGCCGCCCAGATCGTGCGACTGAACGTCGAAATCCTCGGCCGCGAGATAGCGCAGCGCAAATTCGGCGTTGCGCGGGCCGATATCGGCAAACCGTCCGGTCATTCGACTGCCGCCAAACACCTTTGCACGCAAGGTGCCGCGCTTGGCTCCTTGTTTGAGCAAGTTGTTAATCAGAAGTTCCATTGCGTGCGCCCCGTATTTCAGGCTGCTTGCGTCAGACTCCGTCCCTTCGGCCAGCAGGTAGTGGTTCATCCCGCCTATCTTCGCGCCGGGATCGAACATGCAAACGGATACGCACGACCCCAGAACCGTTGACAGAACAACAGACGGGTCCGACGAGACTTGGAAATCCCCGCGAATGACCGCGACGGTGCGGGTTTGAAAGCCCGGTGGCCAGTGTTGCAAGGGCTGTTTCACGCCGTTTTCCTCTGCGCGGCTCGCAGTAGTGCGGGCCCGATGTCACCAATTGGCAGTTCGCTCCCGACAGCGCCCAGTTCAGCGGCTTGACCGGGCATGCCGTAGACCACCGAGGTGGCACGATTCTGGCCAATGGTCCGGGCGCCGGCTTGGCGGAGCGCAAGCATTCCGTCGGCACCATCGCGGCCCATCCCGGTCAGGATTGCGGCTGTAACCTTTTTAGCGATCGGAACCGCTGACGCAAAAAGCGCATCGACCGACGGTCGATGGCCGCTGACGCGCGGGCCGTCAACCAAACGACAGGACTGACCTTGTCGCGTGTGCAAGACGAGGTGTTGGTCCGAACCCGGTGCCAGCAGAACCGATCCACGCCGCAGGGGCTCGCCGTCGCGCGCTTCGCGGACCTGTGGGGCGACATTTCGGTCGAACAGGCGGGCAAGCCCACTGCTGAAGGCTCCACCAGTATGCTGCACGATCAAAGTTGGCGGGCAATCTTCGGGAAAGCTGCCAAGGACCTGGAGAAGCGCGTCAATCCCACCGGTTGACGAACCGATCAGGATCACTCCCTCGTCAGCAGATTGCCCTACAGAACGCAGCAATCCTGTGTTTGCCCGCGGCATCGGCGCGTTCCCGGACGCAAGCCGAGCCCGCAGGTTCTGCTGTAGCGAAGCGTCATCACCAGAGAGATCAGCAACAAGTTGAGTGCCCAAACGCGGTGCATTGCTGCGACCGAACACCAGAGGCATCCATCGTACCGAAAGCGAACGGAAGAGCATCTCCATCATTTCAAACTCAGGCAGTGCCACCAGTTCTGGCGCGATGAGAGCCAGCGTGGGTGGCCTGTGCTCGACGGCGTTGAATGTCGCGGTCAGGTCAGCGCAAAGGTCGGACACGCGAATACCCGGAAACGCGCCCAATCTTTCCGAAGCCGCGCGTCTGTGAGGACTATCCGGGTCGGCTATCAGCAATCGCATTGTTTATCCTCTCCCGACCTAGAACCTAACCACCTCAAAAATCCTGCCAGCGCGCGAGATTTGCCGCGATCGGCGGTGCAGCTTGCGCATGTCGTGGCGCTTGAACTGCGGCAGCGAAGTCGTCGTCTTCGTTCTCAGCCGGTCTGGGTGCGTCCTGTCGGGCGACATGGGCCGTGAAAGCAGAGGCATCCATACTGACCTCGCTGTCGTTCAGCCTGAACCGCGAAACAATTTGCATAAGCGCCGAAGATTCCGTGTTTAGGGTCGTCGCTGCTGCGGTCACCTCTTCGACCATTGCGGCATTCTGTTGCGTGACCTGGTCGAGTTGTGAAACCCCAACATTGATTTCACCAAGACCGGCGGATTGCTCGCGCGAGCCCGTGGCGATGCCGCCAATCAGCTGATCAATGTTGCTGACGCGTTCGATGATCATGCGAAGCGTGTCGCCGGCACGGCCAACCAGGCCGACACCCGTTTCCACCTGTTCCGCACTGCCGGTGATCAAGGTCTTGATCTGTTTCGCAGCTTCAGAGGACCGCTGCGCCAAGGCGCGCACTTCTGACGCAACAACGGCGAAACCGCGCCCCGCGTCTCCGGCTCGTGCGGCTTCGACCCCAGCGTTCAGCGCCAAAAGGTTGGTCTGGAAGGCAATGTCGTCAATCACACCAATGATCTGAGAAATCTCATTGGATGACTGCCGGATCATCGACATTGCCGATACCGCTTCCGACACGACCTGCCCGCTTTTCTCGGCCTCTTTACGCGCATCAGCGACAACGGACTCAACCTCTGAGGCGCTCTCGGCTGCCGTCCGCACACTGGCTGTCAGTTCATCGAGCGCTGCGGCGGTTTCTTCGAGCGTCGCCGCCTGGTTTTCGGTGCGATGTGACAAATCATCGGACGAGGCGCTGATCTCTTCGGCACGGGCGCGAATTTCCATGGCATTCGACGCGATTGATCGCATCAAGTTCTCCATGGTTTCAACTGTCTCGTTGAAATCCGCGCGCAGTTGTTCATAACCGCCGGAATAGGCATCGGTCAGCCGCGTATCCAGGTACCCGCTGGCAAGGCCGCGCAAACCACGGCCCAAGTCCTTGACGACAAGCTCTTGCTCGATCTGCGACTGGCGCTGCTGTTCATCTGCGATTTGACCCTCAATGAGTTTGTTGCGAAAGACATCGAGCCGCCGCGACAGTTCGCCGAGCTCATCGCGTCGGTCAATGCCGACAACCGCCGTTTCGTAATCTTCCGTGGCGATACGCTCCATGGAGCCTTGAAGCGCGCCCAACGGCTTGGTGATGGCGCGTGCAATGAGGTAGCCAACCCCCAGGAAAATAGCGATACCAATCACCATGAAGACAAGCACCGTACGCTTGAACTCTGTCAACGCGGTGAAGGTTGCGGCGTGGTCAAGTTCGACAACGACCGCTCGCGCCAAGCCATGCGACTCGAATGTTTCTACCCAGGCTAAGACCTCATGCCCATGCAGGCCGGGCACGTGTTCAATGAAGCCAGTTTCACCAGCCTGGGCCATTGCGATCTGGGGCAAATCGGGCAGCGGGCTTAGGACGCTGAGGGCGCCTTCCAACCGGTTCGGGCTGCGGCTCAATCCATCTGGTCCGATGATATAGGCATCATCCCGTGGATTCAGGGGGGTGATGTTGTTCAAAGCCTCGACAATGCCTTCTTCCGGCAGTTGAATCGCAACCACACCGATTACGGGGGTTCCTGGCGCGTCAAGATCGACAATGCGGCGCGCGAGAAACGATGCCGGAGCGTTTCCGCTGGGAAGGTAGTGTTCGAAATCGGCATAGCTTGTGATGGCGCTCGGCGCATCCATTGCTGCGCGCCATGCGCGCGCGAGACCCGTATCGGCGTAGAGGCCAGACACGACGCTGGTCGCAAAGTCGTCCTCTTTGGCAACTGAATACAGGATGTCGCCATCGGTCGAGATCAGAAAAAGATCATAGTAGCCAAAGCGTTCCAGGTGCTCGCGGAGGTATTGATTAAAGGCGTCGTGGACCCGGTCATACGCGGGACGGCTGGTGCCTTGGTCGAAATTCTGGCGTTCGCCGGCAGCAAAGGGGTTTTCATCGATATAGGCTTGCCGAAGATCGCTCTGCCAACCATCTGGTTGCAGCGCCAGAGCGTCGTTGAACTGACGCAGCGCTTCTGGTGCAAGGCTCCCTTCGGCGAGATCTTCTGTCAGCCGGAACATGCCATCAAGCCAGACCCGATAGGCCGTTTCGGTGTGGCCTGCGAGCGACTCGGCCAGGTGGTGTGCAAGTGTCTGTTGAGCAGTCTTGATGCTGTAGTAGTAAACTGCACTCGCTGCCGCGAGACTGACCGCGAGGGCCACGACCACCATGGCAGGAAGGCGAAGGCCAATCCGCGATTGTGTAAGACGTGTAAGCATGGCTGAATCCTTGATGGAAAGAACGTCAACGCGGGCGCGGTTAGGACGTTTCGGCGTTTGATCCTGTGTCGATGTCGCCGACTGTGGCCTCGTCGGGCGGGGGTGCGAAAAGGTCTATGGTCGGCTTTTGTCTTTGCGGGCGCGCCCCGACGGTACCCTGCGCGGCGGCCACCACACGGCTTCGGCTGCTTTCCAGTTGGAGCCGTCCCAGACTCACAGCAGAGCGCGAAACCAGATCATCGGGAAGTTCCAAGGCCAGTTTTCGCGTGATCGTCTCCAGGTCGTGCAACGATTGGATCGCAAGGTCGAAGTCCTGCACCGCGCGTTTGTTTTGCAGCGTTCGAGTGTCCCCTGTCATTGCGGCTTCGTAGACGAGCAACATGTGGCGGATTTCGGACATGACGTCGGCAATCGTGCCCAGGACCGGCGGAATCGGAAATGGGCCATGAAGTGTCATATCTTGCCCACCACCGCCTCGATCGAGGCTTTGAGGCTTTGTGTCGTAAAAGGCTTTTTTATCAGGTTGTTAAGCCCCAGTTTGACGCCCCTTTCCAGGAGGTCCTGACTTGGTGAGCCGGTGATAAGGATAAAGCCGATCTGTTGCGTCTGCTTGTTGCTGCGCAGGTTTTCGAGCAAGTCGAGGCCGCTCATACCCGGCATATTGTAATCGCTGATCACCAGATGCGCGGGGTTCACCGCCAGACGGTTGAGCGCGTCCTGACCGGATTTTTGGAAGTCGATATTCTTGATCCCAATTTCTTCCAGCCCTTGTGTCATCAACCCTCGGCTGACCGACATGTCATCAACGATCATGACTTTGAGGATATCCTTTAGTGCCATTGTTGGTCCTCTTTCATCGGGGCGCGGTGGTCGGGAGAAGGCCGGTTTTGCGATAGGCTGTGATGCCGACCGCCTCGAGTGCATGCTCAGCGGGAGCCGTGATGCGTTCTGAATGTCCGATCAACAAAGAACCGCCGTCATTCAGTGCTTCGGAAAAGCGCGTCCACAGTCGCGTTTGCGTCGGCTTGTCGAAATAGATGGCGACGTTGCGGCAGAGGATCACGTCAAAACGCCCGGAAAATGGCCAAGGCTGCATGAGATTAAGCCGCCGAAAAGCGATCAAGGGCTGCAGTTCGGGTCTGATCGTTCGGAAGGCCTCAGGCGGCGTGGACGGTTTGTTGAAAAGCCGGGCCTCAAGCGCCGGTGAGGGGAAAACGCAAGACTGCGCCTCATAGCGCCCGCCTTCGGCCGTCACCAGAACCGTCGGATCGACGTCTGTTGCAAGGATGCGGAGGTCGAGAGACGCGGCGTCCTTGGCCAGCGCCAGAATGGAACCGGCCAGCGAATACGGCTCTTGACCCGAGGAGCAGCCCGCAGACCACAGGCGCACCCGCTGACCCTTGCGGGCCCGCGCGATGAGACCGGGAAGAACCTCCGACTCCAGCAGCTCGAAGTGATGCGCTTCGCGGTAGAAATGTGTCACATTCGTCGTGAGCGCGGTGATGAAATGGTCGCATTCCACGGTGTCGCCGGATTCGATGATCTCGCAATAGGGGTCGAAACTGGCGAGATTCAGGGCCTTCAGCCGGCGCCCGAGGCGCGAGCGGATAAGCGGCCGTTTTGCACTGTCGAGACTAAGGCCCCACCCCGCTTTGGCGATGCGCGCGATGCGTGCAAAATCAGCTTCGGTCAACTGAAGCTCGGCGTCGGCCGGTGGTGAACGCAGTTGCGCGGTCATGCGGCTTCCTCGGTTCCTTTGGCGAAAAGTGTTTCGAGATCGAGCACGCGCAGCATCACATCATCAACGGGCAGCAGACCCACCACGTGATTCCCGGTGCCATCACGTCGCAACGTCGGGTTCGGGCGAATGGTCTCAACATTAACCGAGAGGATTTCAGAGACCGAATCGACAACCAGTCCGACGATCTTGCTGCCGATGGCGGTAACGACGACGATATTGCGCGCACCGATTTCTGTTGCGCCGAGACCAAGCCTGGCTGCAAGATCGACAATGGGGATCACCGCGCCGCGCAGGTTCATCACACCAAGAACCGAGTCTTCGGCGAAGGGGAGCGCGGTTACCTGACTCCAGCGCCGGATTTCACGAATGAGCGTGATCTCGATGCAGAACCCCTGCCCGCCGGCGGTCAGAGAGACGAACTCAATCGTCCGTGCGCTTTCCGTTGTTTCTTTTTCGCTCATCTCAGGCCTCCAGTTCGACAAGAGGGCGGGCGGTGCGGCGTGGCGCCACCAGCCCGACCAAGGCTTCGGAATCGATGATCAAGGCGATTTTCCCGTCGCCCAGAATTGTGGCAGCGGCGATGCCCGTGACGGTGCCGTAGTTCCCTTCGAGGCTTTTGATCACGACCTGTCGCTGGTCCCAGATGGCGTCGACAGCGATGGCCACGCTGGTGTCGCTCGCGTCGAGGATCACATAGGAGCGGTCGGCTGCGGCAGCGCGCACGGGACGCAAACCGAAAAGCTGGCACAGGTCGACGACCGGCAAGAATGTCCCGCGCACCGAGAGGACGCACTCGCCCGGACCGATTTCATGGATGTCGGAGCGGCTGGGGCGGACGGTTTCGACAACGCTGGACAAGGGAAGAACCATGGTTTCCGAGCCGACGCCGATCACCATTCCGTCGAGCACCGCCAGCGTCAGTGGCAGGGAAATGGTGAAGGTTGATCCTTTGCCGGGCACGCTGGCGATTCCGACCTTGCCGCCAAGCGAAGTTATGGTCGTCTTGACCACGTCCATGCCGACCTCGCGGCCGGACAGATTGGTCACACTGTCGGCGGTCGAAAACCCCGGAGCAAAGAGCAGTGCGTCGATCTCGGGTTCGGAAAGTTTTGCATCTGCGGGGACGAGGCCCTTTTCGATGGCCTTGGCGAGAATTCGTTCGCGGTTTAACCCGGCGCCATCGTCCGCGACCTCTATCACGACATGACCGGATCGATGTGCCGCGGTGAGACGAACACTGCCGATTGCGGGTTTGCCGGCCAGCTGGCGCTTTTCGGCGGATTCGATGCCGTGATCGACCGAATTGCGCAACATGTGGGTCAGGGGATCGGCGAGGCGCTCAAGGATTGTCTTGTCAATTTCGGTCGCTTCGCCTTCGGAGATGAAGTTCACCGGTTTCGCCGTGGCTTCGGCCGCTTCGCGGACCACGCGACCCATCCGCTGAAACAGCGATTTGACCGGTTGGGCGCGGATGGACATCACCCCCTCCTGAATTTCACGGGCGAGGTAGCGATAGTCGTCCAGCGCGGCCATGATTTCGGAGTCGTTGTTGATCCCGCAGGCCGCCAGTTTCTGGCTGATGACAGCATGGTTGATGATCAGCTCACCGACCGTGTTGATCAGCCGGTCCACGCGATCGGGGTCAATCCGCAGCGTCGTTGCAGTCTTCACCGGGACTTTTGCAGCGGATTGCGCCGGGGCAGCGGCAGCGTTCTGGACGGCAGGCGACATGCTTGGCTCGATGATCGCTGGCGGTTCTGCTGGGGCAGAGGGGGCAGGTCCAGCGGGATGCCAAAGAGGCTGGCGGGAGGTTCGGTTGGCTCGATGCTCGTGTCGGGTTCCTGCGCATCGGCTAGGGGCGAAACATCGAGCGTGCAGAGGCCTTCGGCGAAGGCGAAGACCGCCTTCACAGCGTCGGGGTTGGTGTCACCGGTCAGCGTCAGAGTCCACCGGAGATAGCTTTCGTCGATATCAAACTCGGTCAGCGGTGGGATCGCGGTGATGTCGCAGGCGACCGAAAGCGTGCCCAGACCCGCGAGCGCCGCGAAATAGCGAGCGGGCTCGTGGCCATTTGTGTAGAAGGCCGCCTTTGGCTGAAACCGGATGACGAACCCGGACGGCGTTGGCGAGGGATCGTCAATCTGGATGAGCGAGAGAGGGGCAAACACGAAGTCCGGCTCGGGCGGCTCTTCGGATTTGACCGCTTCGGCGTGGCTTTCAAGGTCATTGATCAGATCCTGGACCGGGTCCAGAGACGCAGAACCGGTGTCGCGCGTAAGTTCGACCAGTTCAGCCAGTGCATCCGACGACCGGGTAATCAGCCGCAGGATTTCGGCACTGATGTCGAGCTTGTCCGCGCGGATCAGGTCGAGGACGGTTTCGTAGCGATGGGCAAAGGCGACAAGGTCGTTGAAGCCGAAGGCACCCGCCGCCCCCTTGATCGAGTGGACCGCGCGGAAGATCGCGTTGATGGTTTCCTTGTCGCGATCCCCTTGGGCGATCGCGTCCAGCCCTTCGGTCAGGGATTCGATGAGTTCTTCGCATTCAGCGAAGAATGTTGCCCGTAGCGCATCGTTGCTCATGCTCCGTCGGCCCCCGTCACCAGTTTGAGGATATCGACCAGTTGATGGTCTTCGAATGGTTTGACGATCCAGCCGGTCGCCCCCAGACCGCGCGCGCGATCCTTGAATTCGACCGAACTTTCGGTGGTGAGCACCAGAATGGGCACCTTGCGGTTGGCGGTGCCCTTGCGGATCGCATCAATCACCCCGAAACCGTCCAGCTTGGGCATGTTGATGTCGGTGATCACCGCGTCGAACCGGCTGTGCAGGAAGGTGGAAACCCCATCTTCACCGTCGACGGCGGTGGTGACCTCGAAGCCTGCTTCGGACAAGGTTTGCGACACCAGTTGTCGAATGGTGCGGGAGTCGTCGATCGCGAGAATGGTCTTGCCGGTCATACCCCGTCCTCTGTCAACAGGTGGTCGAGTCCCAGCGCGGAGAGGCTGGCTTGGGCGGCCTGTGACGGCTGCACGATGAGCAGGGTCTGATCCCGTGCCGCAGCGGTTCGTCGCGCGGCCAGAAGCAATTGCGCAACCGAACCGGGGAGGGCCCCGCTGTTGGATGCGTTGATGACCAGACGGGGTCCGGTACGCGCGAGGATGGCATCAATGACCGCCTGCGGCGCGTCCATCCACTCGTCCGGATCGAGGATCAAGGGTTCAGGTTCGGTTTCGGCCACGGCTTTCACCTTCGCAATTCAAGGAACGTCCTGATGGCCTTGGTAGACGGCCAACTCTTAAGATTGCGTTCCCGCTGCAACGATCCGTTGCGCGCCTATCGGACGAAGGGTTGGGCAAGCTCGCGCCGAGGTGGGAAAGGTTCGACCAGGGGCTGAACCGGTAACGGCTTAATTGTATTGATGAAATTATGAGAGTTGCAGCGCGCGGCGATCAGGCGGGATGCGCCCGCCTTTGGCCCTGGCCGTCTGGGTCTCTTCGGCTTTACTGAAAAAGCGAGATGATAAATCGCGCGCGGCAAGGTGCCGGCGCGCGATTCTCTTCAGGGCGACGCGGGTTCAACGCCCGACAAATTCAAACGAAAACCGCCGCTGGGCGCCGGGTGGCGGTGCCGGGAACGGCGCGGCGCGGCGGATGTGATCCAGTGCGGCGCTGTCCAGCGCGCGACTGCCCGAGGCCTGTGCGATGCTGACCGACGCCAGCCCGCCACCGGGCGCGACGGTAAAGGCGACCACAGCCACACCCCGCGCACGAACGGATTGCTGCCGGACGCGGCGGATCGCGCGCATCACCTGACCGGGATAATTCGACGCCTCGGCGTTGCCGGGGGCGCTGGCGGCGGTTGCCGGGCGCTCGGCGCGCTGTGTCGCGGCACCCGTGGTGCCGTCGGCGCTGCCACGGCGGGCGCTCCGTTCGCTGTTGCCCGCGGGTTGCGCGGCACTTGCCTGCTGCGGTGACGGGCGCTGCTGAGGGCGCGGCGTGGTGGCGTCGGCGGTGCGGACGGTGACGTCGGGTTCTGGGGTGGCCGTTGGCAGGGGGCTTGTGGGCGCTGACTCGGCCAGCGACGGGGGGCTTGGCGGCGTGGGTTGAACCGGCGTTGCGCGCGCTGTCGTGAGCGGCTCGGGCGGTGTGCTGGGTGTCTGCGCCGCAAGCGGGGTGGTGCCGGCAACGGCAGCGGGGGGCAGCGTTCTGGGTGCCGCAGCGGCGGCAGGGGTCTGGGGCGCGGTCGGGGTCTGGGTTGCCTCTGCCGCAGCGGGCGGCGGAGGGGGCGGCGCGGCCTGTGCGGGCGGCGTTTGCGGGGCAACCGGGGCTTGGGTCGATTCGGCCATCGAGGCCGTCGAGGGCAGGGCGCCTTGGGTGAAATCCTCGAACGCGCTGCCCAAAGCTGCGGGGGCAGAGGCTGCGCCACCCGCGATCTGCACCGGATCGGTCGAGGGCACGAACGCGCTGAGCAAGATCCCATGCGCCGCGACCGACACCGCGCCGGTCATCGCCAGCGCCCGCCAGTCGAAGGCAGCGCGTCTTGCTTGAGCAGACAGGATCATGGCTGTCCCCGCTCGCCCAGAATGACCACCCGTTCTGCCCCCGCTGCCCGCAGCGCGGCGCTGAGCGTGACCAGTTGCGCCGCCGGGGCATTGCGGTCGGGCAGCAGGCGGGCGATGCGCGGCTCACCCAGCGAGGCGACATAGGTGTCAGCGTCGGTGGGCTGTTGCTGGTGGAGCAGCGTGCCATCAGCGGTGATGACCAGGGCTTCGGGCGGGGCCTTGCCATCCAGATCCGCGATCTGCACCAGCGCGATGCCGTCACCCGGAGGGGGCGCGATGGTGCCCGCGATCAGGAAGAAGATCAGCATCAGAAAGACCACGTTGATCAGACCGATCGTCGGCTCACCCTTGGCACGGGTCGGGGGCGGGACAAGGCTCATGGCAGCACCTGAAGGTTCAGTTCGGCCCCGCGCAGCACAGCCAGAACATCGACCAGCCGTTGGGCGGTGACGCCCTCGGCCAAAGAGACCAGCACGAGGCCTTCGGTCCCGTCAAGCCGGGCACGCAGGGCGTCCAGGGCAACGGGTTCGGTGTTCACAGCCAGCGATTCGGGCGCAAGTTGGACAAAGAGCGGCGGCTCGGTCGCGGAACCACCGGGCGTGCCGGCGCTCAGCTCCAGTTCGCCCAGTTTGGTGAAGGTCGAGGTCAGCATGAAGAACAACAGCAGCAGGAAAATCACGTCGATCAGCGAGGTGAGCGACAGGTTGGCCCGCCGCACCGGGGGCACCAGGCTAGGCATGGCGCGCGCCCAGACCGGCGCCCAGACCGGCACCCAGACCGGCACACAGAGCGGTGTCGATAATCCGTTCGGCCATGCGCGCCTCGTGCGCGATGCGCCCGTCGAACCAGGTCAGCACCAGCGATGCGGGCATCGCCACCACCAGCCCGACGGCCGTGGTCAGCAGCGCCACCCAGATCCCGCCGGCCAGCGCCGAGGGATCAACCGCCGAACCCGCCGATTGCAGGCCCTGAAACGCCTCGATCATGCCCAGAACGGTGCCGAACAGCCCCAGCAGCGGCGCGACCTGCGCCACGGAATCCAGCACGCGCAGACCTGCGGACAGCCGCGCCAGACGCCCGGCAGCAAGCCCGGTCAGGCGCGCGCGCAAAGCGGGGTCATCGCGGTGCGTTTCCTCGGCGGCGCGCAGGGCGACGACGGCGACGGCGGCGAGATGGGTCGGGGCGGCGGCAGCCTCGGCGCAAGCGCGCTGCACGTCACCCTGATCCCAGGCGCCGAGCGCCTGATCCAGCGCGGCGTGACGACCGACCCCCAACCGCACGAATTGCCACAGCTTGGCCAGCACCAGCGCCACGGCAATCAGCGACATGGCCAGCAGGATCATCACCACCGGCCCGCCCAGATCGGCAACGCGGTTGAGCGCGTCCATCAACAGCGTCATTGCAGCACCTCGACCGGAACGCGGCTTTCCAGCGCCAGAGGCGCGGTGCAGGCGGCGCTGTCAGCGGGCGCGCACTCGTTGAGGCCGTTGATCAGCAACCGGCTGACGTCCCCGCAGCTCAGCCCGCCGATCTCGAACGAGCGAACGCGCATCCGGTCCGCCGGCAGATCCTGCAGGTCGAGCAGCGTCATCGCCGCAACCTGGCCTTGCTGGCCAAACAAGACGGCTTCAAGCACCAGCCGCGATACGTCGGCCCCGGTTCCATTCTGCGCGACAAAGACCAGTTGGCAGGCGCCGTCACGCGGGTGCAGGGCGTTCAGTTCTATGCGCAGCGGATCGGCCTGCGCGGCTTGGGCAAAACTCGCCATGGCGCAGAGGGCCAGCGGTAAAAAACGGGGGAAGGTGGCCATGGGGGGCTCCGGGACTGGGACGGGATCTGCTGGTTGGCAGAAGGCTCGCGTGCTGCGAAAGCCCGGAAAGAATTCCGTTTTTCCGCTTGCATCTTTTCGCTAGAATACCTTACAGAACTTGTCAAGTAAGCCGCGTTTGCGAACGCGCTCCCTGCGCTATCCAGCTTTCCGCCAGAGCCGCGCCGTCCCCGACAGCCAAATTCTGACCGCAAAGGATAGCCCATGAGCACCATCGCCCCCGATTCGCCCGCCGCGCTGCGCAGCGCCCGTGCCGAGAACCCCAAAAGCCGCACCCGTGATCTGGCGCAGACGCTGGGTGTGACCGAGGCGCATCTGGTTGCCGCCATGGTCGACGGCACCGCTGTTGTCCGCATCGACCCGTCGCTGGACCGTCTGTTCCCGGCGATCGAGACGCTGGGCACCGTGATGGCGTTGACGCGCAACGACAGCTGCGTGATCGAGCGTGACGGGACTTATCTGGACTATCGCTCGGGCCAGCATGCCGCGATGGTCCTGGGACCGGATATCGACATGCGCATGTTCCCGTCGCATTGGGCCCATGGCTTTGCTGTGACCGACGGCGACAAACGCTCGATCCAGATCTTTGATGCGGCGGGTGACGCGGTGCACAAGGTCCACCTGCGCGAAGCCTCGAATGTCGCGGCCTTCGACGCGCTGGTCGCCGATCTGCGGCTCGAGGATCAGTCGGACCAGATCGACACGATTGCCCGCGCGCCGACCGAAGCGGCCAAGTCGAACCCTGAAAAGCTTGATATCCTGCGCAAGGAATGGGACGGCATGACCGATACCCATCAGTTCATGCGCCTGACCTCGAAACTGCGGATGAACCGTCTGGGCGCGTACCGCATCGCCGGCGAGCCCTATGCGAAATCCCTGAAGCCCGAAGCCTTCACCGAGGCTCTGCACCGGTCGGCTGCTGGTCAGATCCCGGTCATGATCTTCGTCGGCAACCGTGGTTGCATCGAAATCCACGGCGGGCTGATCCACCGGGTCGAGCCGATGGGTCCGTGGATCAACGTCCTCGACCCCGGTTTCAACCTGCACCTGCGCGCCGATCACATCGCCGAGGTCTGGCTGGTCAACAAGCCGACCAAGCAAGGCCCCGCGATTTCGATCGAGGCGTTTGATGCTGAAGGCGGGCTGATCCTGCAAATGTTCGGCAAGCGGGATCCCGACACCGATGCGTGGATCGCGATGACCGAGGCGCTTGGTGCTGAGATGCCCGCCGAAACGGGGGCCTGAGCCATGCGCCTTTCTCTGATCGCGGCGGCCTGTCTGGCCGCCACCCCCACGCTGGCGCAAGAGCGTGTGGTGGTCGCGGGCTCTGCGCTGGCCGAAATCGTCGCGGCACTGGGCGCGTCTGACCGGCTGGTCGGACGCGACACCACGGTCAGCTACCCCGAGGCGCTGACCGCGTTGCCTGATGTCGGCTACATGCGCGCCCTGTCGGCTGAAGGTCTGCTGTCGCTGGGGCCGGATCTGATCCTTGCGGATGTCGATGCAGGCCCGCAAGCCACGCTGGATCTGGTCGCCGCCACCGATGTTCCGGTTGTCCGCGTCACCGGCGGCTATACCGCCCAAGGCGTCATCGACCGCATCGAGGCCGTCGCGCAGGCGCTGAGCCTCGACGCCGCGCCGCTGGTCGGGCAGGTGCAAAGCGCCTTTGCCACGCTGGCCGAGGCGCGCGCGGATGCAGCACCCGTGAGCGCGATCTTTGTGCTGTCGGCGGCGGGCGGTCGGGTTCTGGCCTCGGGGCAGGGCACGGCGGCGGAAGGCATTCTGGAACTGGCAGGCGCGCAGAACGCGATCACCGGCTTTGACGGCTATCGCCAGATGACCGACGAGGCGATCATTGCCGCCGCGCCGCAGGCCATCGTGATGATGGACCGGTCGGGCGATCACGCGCTGAGCGATGCCGATATCCTTGCCCATCCCGCGCTGGGGCTGACCCCGGCGGCCGAGGCCGGACGCATCATCCGGCTGGATGGCGCGTTCCTGCTGGGCTTTGGCCCGCGGACCCCAGAGGCCGCGCAGGCCCTGATGGACGCGCTGGAGGGCTGAGCCGATGGTCGCGATCCCCAGCGAAGCCCCGGTGCGCAGCGGTGACCGTGCCCCGCGCGCCCGCGCGATGCTGCTGGCGCTGGTGCTGCTGTTGGCGGCCACCGCCGCGGCCTCGCTGGCCGTCGGCGCGGCGGGGGTTTCGCCGCTGGCGGTGATGGGCGACTGGCTGGCCGGGGCAGAGATCGCCATGCGCGAGCGGGTGATCCTGTTCGACATCCGCCTGCCGCGCCTGATCACCGGCATGCTGGTCGGGGCCTCGCTGGCGGTGTCGGGTGCCGTGCTGCAAGGGCTGTTTCGCAACCCGCTGGCCGATCCCGGTATCATCGGGGTCAGTGCGGGTGCCGGTCTGGGCGCGGTATTTGCCATCGTTCTGGGCGGTCTGCTGCCCTTTGGCGGGCCGCATCTTGTGCCGCTGGCGGCCTTTGTCGGGGGATGGGGCGTGACGATGCTGCTTTATGCCGTCGCAACCCGCGCCGGGCGCACCTCGGTCGCGACGATGCTGCTTGCCGGGATCGCGCTGGCGGCGCTGGCCGGGGCGGGCATGGGGGTGATGATTGCACGGGCGGATGATGCGCAGCTGCGGGATCTGACTTTCTGGAACCTTGGCTCGCTGGCCGGGGCCAGCTGGGCCAAACTGGCCGTCGCCGCGCCGGTGATGCTGGCCGGTCTGGCCGCCGCGCCCTTCCTTGCCCGAGGCCTCAACGCCCTGTCGCTGGGCGAGGCGGCGGCGATGCATCTGGGCATCCGGGTGCAGCGCATCAAGGCGCTGGCGGTGCTGTCGGTGGCGGCCTCGGTCGGGGCGGCCGTGGCGATTTCAGGCGGCATCGGTTTTGTCGGCATCGTCGTGCCCCATCTGCTGCGCCTTGCCATCGGGCCCGACCACCGCTTTCTGCTGCCCGGCTCGGCGCTGCTGGGGGCGGTGCTGCTCTTGGGGGCCGACATGGTCTCGCGCGTGATCGTTGCCCCGGCTGAGCTGCCCATCGGCATCGTCACCGCGCTGGCGGGCGCGCCGGTGTTCCTGTGGCTGTTGCTGCGCAAACGCGGATTGGTGGACCTGTGAGCATGCTGCAAGCCCTTGATCTGTCTGTCTCTCTCAGCCGCAAGCCGATCCTGCGCGGCATTCATTTCAATGCCCGTGCCGGTCAGTTGACCTGCATCGTTGGCCCCAATGGCTCGGGCAAGACCACGCTGCTGCGTGCGCTGACGGGCGAACTGCCCTATACCGGCCAGATCCTGCTGGACGGCACCGACCTGAGCACCCGGCGCCCCGAAGCGCTGGCCGAGCGCCGCGCCGTGCTGCCGCAGGCGATGCCGCTGGCCTTCCCGTTTACCGTGCTCGAAGTGGTGCGGCTGGGCCTGACCGGCACGGCCGCGCTGGCCTCGGACGCCGCCGACCTGCCGCGCCGCGCGCTGGAGCGGGTCGGGCTGAGCGGCTATGAGGGGCGGCTGTTTCAACAGCTTTCGGGCGGCGAGCAACAGCGCGCGCATCTGGCGCGGGTGCTGGTGCAGGTCTGGCGGCCCGTTGTCGCGTGCCAGCCGCGCTGGCTGTTTCTGGATGAGCCGGTCGCCTCGCTGGACATTGGCCATCAGCTGCAAATCATGCGGCTGGCCAAGGAGTTTGCGCAGGCGGGCGGCGGGGTCATTGCCGTGATGCATGACCTGAACCTGACCGCGATGACCGCCGATGCCGTCTGTCTGATGGAGAGCGGGCGCGTGCTGGCCCATGGCGCGGCGCGCGACGTCTTTACCGATTCCATCCTGAGCCGCGCCTATGGCTGCGCGCTCAAGGTGTCTACCCCGCCGCCTGATGGCGGCGTGTTCATCCTGCCGCAAGCTGCGGCCTGACTCATCCAATATGCCAGCGGTCCAGCCAGCGAAATCAACTGTAAGAGGGACCCATGTCACCCACCATCCGGCGCTTTGGCGCTGTCTCGACCCTTGCGCTGGCGACGGCGCTTGGCACCCCCGCCGCCGCCCAGACGCCACAGGACAACAGCGTCTTCACCATGCTGGGCCGCATCATTCTGGGCGCAGGCCGCGCCCGTGTCGCCATCGACACGCCGCAAGCCGTCACCGCGCTTGAGACCGACGACATCGAGCGCGAGCAAGCCTCGACGCTTGGCGATCTGCTGCGCGCCGTGCCGGGGGCCGAGGCCTTTGGCGGCTCGGCGATGACCGGGCAGTTCCTGAACATCCGGGGCGTCGGCACCTCGACCTCGTCCGATGAGAACCGCATCATCGTCACCATCGACGGCGTGCAGAAATACTACGAGCAATACCGCGTGGGGTCGCATTTCGGCGAGCCCGAGCTCTATCGCCGCGTCGAAGTGCTGCGCGGGCCGGGCTCGTCGATGCTGTATGGCGCGGGCGCGATCGGCGGCGTCGTTGCGTTCGAAACACGCGATGCCTCGGACTTCCTGACCGACGAATCCAGCACCGCCCTGCGGCTGCGCGCGGGCGGCAATTCCAACGGCGAGGGCTATCTGGGGTCGGCCATTCTTGCGCACCGATTCAACGAACGGGTCGAGATGCTGGCGGCGATCACCACCCGGTCCGAGGGCGATGCCGACGCTGGCGACGGCTCGCTAATCACCGGCTCGAACATGCAGTCCCGCTCGGCGCTGGTCAGCGGCACCATCCGGCTGTCGGACGAAAGCGAGCAGACGCTGCGTTTCTCGGCCTCGCGCTGGACCACCAGCGGCGAGCAGGTTCCCTATTCGGCCTATGGCAATTTCTCGATCTTCGGCAATGTCGACCGCGAAGTGACCGACGATTCCGCGCAGATCACCTGGGAAAACCCGGCATCGGACAACCCGTGGGTCGATGCGCGCGTGCAGCTGTCGTGGACCCAGTCGCGCGTCGTGCAGGAGAATGCGACGAATTATCCGGGCTATCCCTTTGCCCCGCCCTATGGCCTGTGGCAGGATTCCGAATATGCCTATGAAGGTCTGGCGCTTGATGCGCGCAACACCTTCACGATGATGGGCGACACCTGGGAAAACTACCTGACCGTTGGCGGCACCATCGCACGGCGTGACCGTGTCGCGGTTGTCGGTGGAACCGGCTATGCCTCGCAGCCCGGCGGCACCAGCGACACCTGGGGCCTGTATCTGCAGAACGAGTTCATCCTGAACGAGCGTCTGACCATCCTTGGCGCGCTGCGCTATGACCACACGCGGCTCGAGGCGACGTCGGGGGCGGATGCCAGCCTGCTCAACCAGCCGGTGACGCATGGTGGCTCTGCCGCCTCGCTGGCGATGCACTATGAAATCAACGACGCATGGTCGGTGTTCGGCTCGCTGGCCGATACGACCCGGTTGCCCACGATTGACGAGGTCTTCGACAGCGCCGATCCCACCGCGACCAACCCGCTTGGCCTGCGCCCGGAACACGCGCGCACCATCGAGCTGGGCTTCTCGTGGCAGGGGCGGGACGTGTTCATGGCTGGTGACGGGCTGGACCTGAAACTGACCGCGTTCAACAACCAGTTCCGCGACATGATCACCCGCACCGGCGGCGGTGTGCCGTTTACCAACATCGGTCGCGCGCGCATCCGTGGGGTCGAGCTGGAAGCCTCGTACCAAAGCGAGCGCTGGTTCGGTCGCGTGGCTGCCAGCATGATCGACGGGGTGGATCAGACCACCGGGCGCGTGCTGGCCTCGACGCCGTCGCATCAGATCCTGCTGGAACTGGGCCATCGCCTGCCGGCGCAGAACCTCGAATTCGGCTGGCGCGGCACCTTCGCACGCGGCATGGAAACCGCGTCGGGCGATGCGGTGCCGGGGTATGGCGTGCATGACCTGTTTGTCACCTGGCGTCCCGATCAGGGCGCGCTGCGCGGGGTCGAGGTCCAGCTGGCGGTCAACAACGTCTTTGATCGTTACTACTATAACGCGCTGGATGTCGGCGGCTACGGCTATGCCTTCTCGAATCCACGGTCGGGCCGCGACGTGCGCCTGACGTTGGGTCGTACCTTCAACTTCTGATCCCTCGGGTTGGGTACGAAGCGATTGCCCCGGGTCACACCGGGGCAATCCGCTTTGACAGCACCTCTGCTGTCTGACGCACGACACCCGCGATCTGGGTGAGCTGCTGCGCTAACGGACTGGAATTTCGCCATATCATGCCGATGGTGCGCTGGGGTTGCGGCTCGGGGAAGTGCGACACGGCAACATCGGCCGAGCGCGTCTCGACGGCCACCGCCATTTCCGGGATCAGCGTCACGCCGATGCCGGCCCCCACCATCTGCACCAGCGTTGACAGCGACGAGCCGTCGAGCAATTCGCGGGGCAGGGTGCTTTGCAGGTTGCAAAAGCTCAGCGCCTGATCGCGAAAGCAATGCCCCTCTTCCAGCAGCAACAAGCGCATCTCGCGCAGGCGCTCGGGGCTTGGCACCGGCTTGCCCGCGTCGCTGTCAGGGCGCACCAGCACGAAGCTTTCGGAAAACAGCGCCACCTCGGTCAGCGCGGGTTCCGAGACGGGCAGGGCGACGATGGCGGTGTCCAGCCGCCCTTCGTGCAGCTCGGTCAGCAGCTTCGGCGTTACCGTTTCGCGGATGTGGATGTCCAGATCGGCGTTGATCCGCGTCAGGTTGCCGATCAGCGCCGGTAGCAGATAGGGCGCGATGGTGGGAATCACCCCCAGCCGCAACCGCCCGGTCAAACGATCGCGTGAGGCGCGGGCGAGATCCTCCAGCTCTTCGACCGAGCGCAGGATGTCGCGCACCCGGATCGCGAAGCCCTCGCCGAAAGCGGTGAGCCGAACCTGCCGGGCGCCACGCTCGAACAGCGGCGTGCCCAACGATTCCTCCAACTCTTTGATCTGCATTGATAAAGCAGGCTGCGAGATCGCGCTGGCTTCGGCCGCACGGCCGAAATGGCCATGGCGCGCGAGGGCTTCGAAATAGCGGAACTGCTTGAGGGTGAGGTTCGTCATAACTTTAACTTATCGGGATGATCAGAAAATACAACTTAGACTAATCGCAGCTCTGCGCTAGGCTCTCTCTAACGGAGGCTTGGAGGAGTCGGCATTCCAGCACGACACGCGTCCCACCGCCCGATCCATCGGGCAGCGGGGCGGCTTCAGGCCTGCGCCTCAATTGCGACCCAGACAGGAGAGAGAGATGGATGGGAATACCGCGGGCAAATGCCCGGTCATGCATGGCAGCAACACGGTCAGCTCAAAATCGGTGACCGAGTGGTGGCCGAATGCGCTGAACCTCGACATCCTGCATCAGCACGATACCAAGACCAACCCGATGGGCGCTGCGTATAACTATCGCGAAGCGGTCAAGACGCTCGATTTCGACGCGCTCAAAGCCGACATGCGCAAGCTGATGACCGAAAGCCAGGACTGGTGGCCAGCCGACTGGGGCCATTACGGCGGCCTGATGATCCGTCTGTCGTGGCACGCGGCGGGCTCGTACCGGCTGGCCGACGGGCGCGGCGGTGGCGGCACCGGCAACCAGCGCTTTGCGCCGCTGAACTCGTGGCCTGACAACGCCAGCCTCGACAAGGCGCGCCGCCTGCTGTGGCCGCTCAAGAAGAAATACGGCAACAAGATCAGCTGGGCCGACCTGATGGTTCTGGCCGGGACCGTCGCCTATGACATGATGGGGCTGAAAACCTTTGGCTTCGGCTTTGGCCGCGCCGACATCTGGCACCCCGAGATCGACACCTACTGGGGTGCCGAAAAGGAATGGCTGGCACCCTCGGACGGTCGCTACGAGGACGTGTCCAAACCCGACACGATGGAAAACCCCCTCGCTGCCGTGCAGATGGGCCTGATCTATGTGAACCCCGAAGGGGTGAACGGGAAATCCGACCCGATGGCGACCGCCGCGCAAGTGCGCGAGACCTTCGCGCGTATGGCGATGGATGACGAGGAAACCGTGGCGCTGACCGCCGGTGGCCACACCGTCGGCAAGACCCACGGCAACGGCGATGCCGCGCTGCTGGGGCCAGAGCCCGAGGCGGCTGGCCCCGAAATGCAGGGCATGGGCTGGGCGAACCCGCTGCAGAACGGCCATGCCAACCGCGCGGTGACCTCGGGGCTGGAAGGCGCGTGGACGACCAACCCGCTGGTCTTCGACATGGGCTATTTCGACATGCTCTTCGGCCACGAGTGGGAGCTGCGCAAGTCGCCCGCTGGTGCGATGCAATGGGAACCTGTGACCATTGCCGAAGCCGACAAGCCGCTTGATGCCTCGGACCCCAGCCAGCGTCACAACCCGATGATGACCGATGCCGATATGGCGATGAAGGTCGACCCGATCTACAACGCGATTTGCCAGAAGTTCATGGCGGACCCAGCGTATTTCAACGACGTCTTCGCCCGCGCGTGGTTCAAACTGACCCACCGCGACATGGGGCCGAAGGCCAATTATATCGGCCCCGATGTGCCAGCCGAGGATCTGATCTGGCAAGATCCGATCCCCGCCGGTCCCACCAGCTATGACATCGCGGCGGTCAAATCCATGATCGCAGCCTCGGGTCTCAGCCTGTCGGACATGGTGTCGACGGCGTGGGACAGCGCGCGGACCTACCGGCAATCGGACATGCGCGGCGGTGCCAATGGCGCGCGCATCCGTCTGGCACCGCAAAAGGACTGGGCCGGGAACGAGCCCGAGCGTCTGGCCCGCGTGTTGTCGGTGCTGCAACCGATCGCGGCACAAAGCGGCGCGTCCATCGCGGATGTGATCGTGCTGGCGGGCAATCTGGGCGTCGAGCAGGCAGCCAAGGCTGCCGGCTTCGAGCTGACCGTGCCGTTCAGCCCCGGTCGTGGCGATGCGACAGCCGAGCAGACCGACGCCGACAGCTTCGACGCGCTGGAACCGCTGGCGGATGGCTATCGCAACTGGCTGAAGGCCGACTATGTGGTCAGCCCGGAAGAGCTGATGCTGGACCGCACGCAACTGATGGGGCTGACGGCTGCCGAAATGACGGTGCTGGTGGGCGGCATGCGCGCGATGGGCACCAACCATGGTGGCACCGCGCACGGGGTGTTCACCGACCGTGTGGGCACGCTGACGCCGGACTTCTTCACCACGCTGACCGACATGGCCTATACGTGGGTCAAGGCGGGTGATCACTACGAGATCCGCGAGCGCAAATCGGGCGCGGTCAAGTACACGGCGACGCGGATGGATCTGGTGTTCGGCTCGAACGCGATCCTGCGCGCCTATGCCGAGGTCTATGCCCAAGACGACAACACCCCGAAATTCGTTGAGGATTTCGTGGCGGCCTGGGCCAAGGTGATGAACGCCGACCGCTTCGATCTGGCCTGATCGGCGCGACGAAACGACAGCGGGCGCGACCGAAAGGTCGCGCCCGTTTTCATACGGTGCATCAGGGCGTCAGCCTGAATAGCCGCCGGTCTTGTGCCAGGTCCACGCGTCCTTGATCATCACCTTGAGCGACGAACGGGCAGGGTTCCAGCCCAGTTCATTCAGCGCGCGGTGCGAGCCCGATATGAGCGCCGCTGCATCGCCGCCTCGACGCGGACCAAAGCTGTGCGGCACCTTGTGACCCGTGGCGGCGCGGGCATGGCCGATCACTTCCTTGACGGTAAAGCCCGCCCCGGTGCCCAGATTGAACACCCGGCTTTCCTTGCCGTCCAGCAGCCACTCCAACCCCAACACATGCGCCTCGACCAGATCCATCACATGAACATAATCGCGGACGCAGGTGCCATCGGGCGTGTCGTAATCGGTGCCATAGATCACCAGTTCCGAGCGTTGACCGTCGATGGCTTCCAGCATCACCGGGATCAGATGCGTCTCGGGGCGGTGGCATTCGCCGATCTCGCCCTCGGGGTCGGCCCCCGCCACGTTGAAATAGCGAAAGATCACGTGGTTCAGGCCCGAGGCGGTGCCAAAGTCGCGCAGGATCTCTTCGACCGCCTTCTTGGACGACCCATAGGCGTTGATCGGCTGCTGCGCGCTGTCTTCGTCCAGCAGAACACCGTCCTGCTCACCGTAGGTGGCGCAGGTTGACGAGAACACGAAATCCCTGACCCCCGCCGCAACCGTGGCCTCAATCAGCGTCAAAGATCCCATGACGTTGTTGCGCCAGTATTTTCCCGGGTCGGACATCGCCTCGCCGATTTCGCTGCAAGCGGCGAAATGCATGACGGCAATGGGATCATAGGCCGCAAACGCAGCGTCCAGCGCGGCGCGGTCGTTCAGGTCGCCCTGAATGAAGGGACCGTATTTCACCGCCTGTGCCCAGCCGGTCGACAGATTGTCAAAACAAACCGGCACATACCCGCGTGCCGCCAGAACCTTGCAGGCGTGCGAGCCGATATAGCCCGCACCCCCGGTGACCAGGACGTGTCTCACCGCCTCAGTCATTTTTCAGCCAATCTCGGCCTCGCGCTTTTGAAGTCTGTCGCGGATCAGGTCATAGAACTTGTCGCGGAACTCGTCATGATCCAGCGCGTGATCCACAATCGCGGTCAGATACCCCATCTTCGAGCCGCAATCATAACGCGTTGCGGTCATTTCCATCGCCGCAACCTTGCCTTGGCCGGCGAGGATGTCGATGGCGTCGGCAAGCTGGATCTCGTTGCCGGCACCGGGCTTGAGCGTGCGCAGGATGTCGAAGATCTCGGCGTTGAAGACATAGCGCCCCATCGAGGCCAGATGCGACGGCGCATCCTCAAGCTTGGGTTTCTCGATCAGACCGGCAACGGTGACACGTCCGTCGGGGCCGACGGGGCCGGGTTTGACGATGCCGTATTTATGCACGACGTCAGGTTCGACCTCGGTCACGCACAGATAGTTGGTCGGGTTGGCGTCATAGGCGGCGACCATTTCAGAGGTGGGCAGGCTGGGGCCCTTCATCAGGTCATCGGCCAGCAGCACGACAAAGGGGGCATCGCCCACAGCAGGGGCGGCGCACAGAACGGCGTCGCCCAGGCCCTTGGGTTCGGGCTGGCGGATGAAGATGCAGTTGACGCCCTGCGGCACGATGTTGCGCACCATGTCGCGTTCGGCGTGCTTGCCCTTCTGGGTCAGCTGGAACTCCAGCTCGAGGTTGGCGTCGAAGTGGTCGCCGATTGCGCGCTTGGGACGGCCGGTCACAAAAATGATGTCCGTGATCCCGGCGGCGATTGCCTCTTCAACGGCGTATTGGATGATAGGGCGGTCGATAATCGGCAGCAGTTCTTTCGGCATCGCTTTGGTCGCCGGCAAAAAACGCGTGCCCAAGCCTGCTACAGGAAAAACAGCTTTCTTGATCTTCGTCATAATATCCAACGGTTCCTTTGGAACGTGCAGTAACACTGTACCACTTCTAAAGGAGGACACACGCAACACAACCGGGAAAACAGGTCCAAGGCTGGCTTGACCCGTGGCGCGCCGCGCCGCGCGCAAGAAAACGCCGAGCAAAACGTGGATTTCTGACGTTCAGGCAGGCCGCGCCGTGGCGGTCACTCGACCCTGCGTGCCGGGTTCAGGACGACCAGAACCCACTCGAGCACGACAAACCCTGCAATGGTGGCAAAGGTGGCGCGGAACGCCAGCTCCCAGCCCGCGCGGCTTACCGTGTCGGCCGAAAGCCCCCCGACAGGATCGCCCCGGCGTCGCTGCCCGATGGCGCTACGGCAAACAGCACAAAGGCGGTCAACGCCGTGCCGACCACCGCCCCGATCGAGCGCGCGAAGGTGATCGCGCCAATCGCGCGGCCGCGGATTTCATCGGCAGCGGTGACTTGCACCACGGTGTTGAGCACCGGCATCACCCA